>NZ_AFWY03000001.1:0-518824 GCF_000231075.2 Amycolatopsis sp. ATCC 39116
CGGCCGCGCCGCGAAGATCAGGGCGCTGAGGGGAAACGCGCGGACTGGCCGACAGTAATGCGGGCCGGCTCGGCCTACTGTCGCCGGTAACGGCAATCCACCAGCGAAGAAGCAAGCCTCCGTCATGAAAGCAGTCCGCATACATCAGCACGGCGACAGGTCGGTCCTGAAGGTGGAGTCCGCTCCCCTGCCCGTGCCCAGCACCGGCGACGTGCTGGTCCGCGTACACGCCGCGGCCGCCAACCTGGTAGATGCCCTTGACGCCAGGGGATTCACAAGTTCTCCGACCGCCCGTTCGCAAATCCTGGGCTGGGACTTCGCCGGCACGGTCGTCGGCCTGGTGCGGCAGCGACCTAACTCACCGTCGGTGATGTGGTGTACGGACGTCGGCGCTCGACCGGGACGGCACCTACGCCGAGTACCTCGCCGTCGACGCCAGGCGCGATCTGCCGTCCTGTCAAGCCGAGCCCCAGCCGACCGGCGCTGATCTGCCACCGAAGCCGGTCTCTAACCCGTGGCGGTTCAGCCATCGAACCGAACAGCAGCAGCAAGACGGTGACAGCCACCGACGTGAGAAGGGAATTCAGCAGGTAGCGGGCGAACGGGATCTCGGTGAACACCTTGGTGATGACCGTGAGCCACGACGAGAAGGCCCCGGAAATCATCCAACCAGCGGGAAGAGCTGGGCCAACGCAAGCACGCTCGCGAGCACGAACCGGATAACGCCGGACGTTCGCTTTCCGGGCTCACTGGTCGTCGAAGTCGAACCGGCCTCCTCGGATCAAGCGGAACGCGACCGCGGTGAGCGCGACGAGCAGCAGGGCGTACATGGTGGCCATGGCCGAGGCGTAGCCGACGTTTCCGAACTTGAAAGCCTGCTGGTAGATGTAGTAGACGCCGAGGCTGGTCCCGTTGGCCGGACCACCCTGCGTCATGACGTAGATCAGGTCGAACGCCTGCAACCCCGCCAGTCCGGCGATCGTCGACAGCACCAGCACGAAGAACGTCATCGGGCGCAACATCGGCAGGATCACACTGAACACCGTGCGCCATTACCCGACTCCGTCCAACCGTGCGGCCTCGAGAACCTCCGCCGGTATCTCCTGCAACCCGCCCAGCAGAATGATCATGTAGAAGCCGACGAAGAACCAGATGCTCGCCCCGGCAACAACCCACAGCGCGAGGTCCGGATCCTGCACGATCGCCGAGCATGTCGGCATCACGGCGCTCAGCGGCATCCAGCCGAGCGCACGGACGTTCGCCGGCAGGGTCCCAGCTCGGACAAGTCCGCATCACTGAGCGCGAGCAGGACCTCGATATCCATCGGGACAGTTGGGCCAGCATGTCATGAAGCACGGCGATCCCGCCCAGCGCGGGAACCACCGTGCCAGGGTGACACAGACACGTGGGCGGTCCGGCGGCTCGGTCAACCAGGCTGGCACTATCCGATTTCCGGTTGTAGGGGACGGGGCGCCTCTCCAGCCGCCCGGTCCGCCACCATCTCCATGAACTCCGGCCACAGGTCACGCTCCGGCAGGGGCTCGCCACGGCAGCCCGGCCCCAGCAGCGGAGACGGCGCCGACGCGTTGTTCAGCAGCAGCACCTCGCGGCCGGCCGCTCGCAACGCCCAGGCCATCGACACTGTGGGCAGGAACAACCCGGAGCCTGGCAGAGCGGTACACAGAACACGCATGAATTCCCTCATCATCCACTTGGCGGCGAGACCTCAGGCTTGCGGTGCGATCAGATCGCGGTCCGCCTCCGGTGCAGCCTCGGCAGGCCCTGCACAAGGGCGCACCGTCGACACCGGCCAAGGCGTCGGCACATCGGGGGCGAGCGCGGACAAGGTCCGAAATCACTCCTGCCCGTCCCCGGCGAGCATTCGCGTGCGGCGTTGACGCACGGTCTCCGCCAACGGGCTGTCGTCCAGGCATGCACCGAGCACATCGAAGGTCGAGGACAGATCTCGCCCGTCCAGTCGACCGCGCAACCAGGCACGGAAGACCTCTTTGCGTTCCCGGGCAGCGCGGGCGAGCTCCCGGCCGCGGGACGTACACGAGATCTCGATCCGCCGACGGTCATCAGGGGCGGCCTCCCGTTCGAGGAGCCCAGAGGCAACCAGGCGGTCGACCAGTCGGCTCGGATGGCCACCTTCCGCGATCAGCAGGGCACCCAGCTGCCCCAGGGAGAGCGGACCGTAACGGTCGAGCAGTTGCAGCGCCTCGGCTTGGCCCGTGGTGAGCCCCAGCGGCCGCAGCAGGTCGTTGATGCGGCGGTCCGAATCGCGAACCAGTGCCTTGGCCAGCAGGCCGAACTCCTCGATCTCATCCACCGAACCATGATACATGATGTGCGCATATATGCTGTGCGCTATACTACGCGGCGCCCGCCATCGGTCGCGCACCCGAGCCGAGAGCGCATATCGCAGCCCCAGTCAAGAATGAAGCTTCTGACAGTCTGCGGCAATGAGTTTCCAGCGGTAGCCTGCGGATGGTCAGGGAACGCATTCCGCAACCCGAGCGCACAAGGTGGTGCCGTTCCACCCTGGTCCAACGCGATGGCCGCTGATCACGACGACGAACACTCTTGGACCTGCGTGCGCAGAGCCGGTTTGACCATTGTCCATTGATTCCCTGTGTCATCGTACAGAAGCCACACCGACCCGAAGGAGAAGTTCGTGCAAAGCACCGTTCGCGTTCATTCTGACCTCGAGAGCGGTCGGGGACGTTTTCGGCCGGAGAATCGTCTTCCAGGCCGGCCTGGCATTCGCCGGAACGGGAGCCGCCGTCGCACTCAGCGCCAACTCGATCACCATTTTGTGAGCCGGGCAGGCGATCGCGGGAATGGGCGCGGCCGCGCTGTTGCCGTCAACGCTCGCGCCGATCAGCCACGCCGTCCCGGATCATCGGGAGCGAGGCAAGTTCGTAGGACCGGCTACGAGTAGCCGGCAACCGGCCGCCCCATCAACCCTGCAGCCAAAAGTCCTGACGCGCGGGGTTGATGGCGGCGTGCTGGCTTGACTGCCGGGAGGACCTCGGGACGAGTGGGTGTTCCGGCACTCACTTCGTCCTGCTGGTCCTCGTAGTTCACTGGGCGGCCATCCCAGCCACTGGGCTAGAGGATGATGCCACTCAGTTCCTTGGCCGTGCGCATGGTCGCCCCTGCGACCCGCTCGATCCAGCCCTGGTCGGCCCTGGAACGCGGGCCGGTCACCACAACCGCAGCGCACACCTTGCCCTGGCGGTCCTTGACAACCGCTCCGACACCACTGACGTCTTCCTCGCTCTCAGCGTCGTTCGTGGCATAACCGCAGAGCCGCACTTCGGCCAGAGCCTCGCGCAGCGCGGTCAGCGATCCGACCGCCCGCTCGGTGGCCGTCGACAACGTCTCGGCCGGATAGAGTGCTGCCAGTTCCTGGTCCGTCAGCTCGGCCAGAATGGCCTTGCCTGCGGCGGTGGCGTGCGCGGGCAACCGCCAGCCCACTCGCGATCCGGTCTTGAGGATCCGCTCCCCCTCCACGCCCTCGACGTAGAGCACCTCGTTACCGCGCCGGGTGGCCAGGTGCACCGTCTCACCTGTCTCGTCGCGCAGTCGCACGAGAGCGCCGTAGGCCACCGCACGGACGTCCATGTTCTGCACCACGGCCAGCCCGATGTCGACAAGAGCAGGCCCGGCCCGGTAGCCGCGCGAGTGCTCGTCCTGCTCGACGAACTGGTGGTAGTTGAGCGTGGCGAGCATCCGGTGCACCGTCGACCGGGACAACCCCATCTCCCTGCTCACCTGATTCACCCGGAGCAGCTCCCGGCCCTCGAACAGACGCAGCAATTTGAGGACGTTGTCAACAGCGCCGATCAGTCCGGCAGGGCGTGTCTCAGGTTCGGGATCCACGGAGAGCAGGTTACCGCGCATGAGGCAACCCCCGAACCGATGCGAACTGGAGCACGTATTGGGGCACAATGTTCCATATGTTGACACGTAAAGACGTCCGCCGACTCTCAACCGCTGGAGGTGCGGGTGAAAACCGCTCGGCAACCACCCGTGACCAACGATACATGCTGAGCGTATATATATTATATGTGCTATATTCGCATAGCACACGATTGCGGGAGGTGCTGTTATGCCGGATCCCATCAGCATCGGCACGGACAGTCGGGCCGGGCGAGACCTGAGCTTGCCCCCGTTCGCCGGACACTTCGAGTGTGGGGTCAGTGATCTTGGCCTGACTCCGTGTGCAGGGCTTCAAACGTGACGGGGCTGTGCATTCCGATTTTGGAATGTCTCCGTTTCGGATTATACCAGCATTCTATCCATTCGAAGATGGCATTGGCAAGTTCCTCGCGGGTTTTCCATTGATTGGAGTCGAGGAGGTCGAGTTGCAGGGTGCCCCAGAAGGATTCCATCATGGAATTGTCGTAGCAGTCGCCGACGGTGCCCATCGAGGCGAGCAGGCCGGCTGATCGGAGTCGCTGACCAAACGCCCAGGACGTGTATTGCGCGCCGTGGTCGGAATGCAGGATTGTGGTTCCGGTTTCGGGGTTTCGGCGGAAAATGGCCATGCCGAGTGCGTCGGTGACCAGTTCGGAGCGCATGTGGTCGGCGATCGACCAGCCGATGATGAGCCGGGAATAGGCGTCCATCACTGCCGCGCAGCACACCTTCCCGTCCTCGGTGGGGTGCTCGGTGATGTCGGTGATCCACAGGCAGTTTGGCTGGTCCACCGTGAAGTTGCGGTTGACCAGGTCAGAGGCCCGTTCTGCGGCGGGGTCGCGCACGGTGCAGCCTCGTCGGCGGCGCCGGTAGAGGCCCTGGATGCCGGCCTGCCGCATGAGTCGTGCGACCCGTTTGTGGTTGACCGGCAGGCCCAGCCCGAGCGTGAGCTCGGCGTGCGCCCGCGGCCAACCATAGGTGCCGCGCGACTCGGCGTGAATGGACCGGATGTGCTTGAGTAACAATTCGTTCTCCTCGTCACGAGCAGCGGGCGGCCGCGTGTGCCACTCGTGATAGCCGGAACGGGAAACCTTCAACACCCGGCAGGCCACCGCGACATCAATACCGTCGTCGGCTAACTCGCGGACCAGCGGGTAGATTACTTTGGGAGGATGTTTTCCCGGGCGAAATAGGCCGCTGCCCGTTTGAGGATCTCGTTCTCCAGCTCGAGCTGCCGGTTCTTCTTCCGCAGCTCGGCCAGTTCCTTCTTCTCCGCACTGGTCAGCCGCGCCGAACTACCGTTCTCATCGGCGTCCGCCTGGGCCATCCAGTTCCGCAGACACGACTCGCTGATGCCCAGGTCCTTCGCCAGCGCGGCGACCGGTTTGTCGCCCAGACGGGCCAACTCGACGGCGCGCTGACGGAACTCAGGCGGGTGTGGTGCAGGCACCGCAACATCCTCCCCGGTGACCGACGCTCACCTCAGGTCAGGTGTCCGGGCCACGGGGCCAAGCTCAGTTGCGGCGTTTGTAGGCAGCGCGGTCGAAGGCCGGTGGGCGTCCACCGGCCCGGCCGCGGCGCCGCCGGTTGGCCTGCTGGTCCCGTCGTTCGGGAATGGTCGCCGGGATGCGCCGTCGGCGCAGGTAAGAGCGGATGGCGCGGCTGGAGTAGCCCTTGTCGGCCAGGAACCCTGCTCGGCCGGGTCGGCGGACGGCCTGGGCCTGGCCGGTGGAACTCGATGCCCGCCATGACCTGCGTGAACATGGCGCAGTCGTTGACGTTGCCGCCGGCCAACAGGATCGACAAGGGCCGTCCGTGGCCGTCGCAGGCGAGATGGATCTTGGTGGTTGGTCCGCCGCGGGACCGGCCCATGGCATGATCATGTGCTTCGCTGTGTCCGCCGCACGAGAGCGCTTCCCCCTGTGTGGGACGCAGTCATGCGGCGGGCGCCGGCAGCGTGCTGATGCGCCCACACGATGCTGGAATCGACCGAAACTTCGCGGTCGAGTTCGTCAATCGCCTCGGCAATCACACGAACCCGTGCCACCAACGCGGACAGAGTGCCGGTACGTGACCAGCGCCAGAACCGGTTGTAGACCGTCTTCCACGGCCCATACCGCCCCGGCAAGTCACGCCAAGCCACCCCGGTCTTGGCCTTGAACAACATCCCATTGATCACCCGGCGGTCATCGACCCGCGGACGTCCCTTCGTCCCCGACACCGGTAGCAATGGCTCTTTGAGGACGCGCCCTAAGCGCGTTCCAGTCGCGAACCGGGCTCGATCGGGAACGTACCGACAATGCTCGCAGGAGCGGAAAGAAGCTGACGCATCGTGCCCAAGTCAGCTTTCGCGGCGCGCAAGAATCCTTCGAACTGCTTGATCTCCTCGGGCACCATCATCGAGCCCTTGTAACGCGTTGCGTACGGCGAGGTCTTTTTGAGGAAGATTTGGCGTCGCTCCTCGGCATACCAATCCAGGACCCGCTCGTCCCGCACACCTTCGAAGGTGGAGATGAGTGCCAGTCCGAGCGCGTTCGCATCGTATATTCCCCCGAGCAGGCCGAAGCCTCCGGATGGATTGTTGACATGCGCGGCGTCACCGGCGAGCAGCACCCGACCGACGCGGAACGTCGGCGCGCAGCGCTCGTGCACCTGATACGAATTCATCGCAACGATCTCGTACGGTTGGTCCGGATCGGGCAAGATGCGCCTGAAGTGCTCCTCGACCCGGTCGCTCACCGTTTCCCTCGGCAAGCTCGCGGCCTCGCCATAAGTCACGCGCCAGAGGTTGTCGTGTCCGTACTGGATGATGAACGCCCAGTCGACCGGGTCGCGCACGAAGACCGAGGGCGCGTAGCCATGCGCCGCGAAGTCGTACCGGATGTTCGTCGCCACGAAACGATCTGGCCAGGTACGGCCCTCGAATGCAAGACCCAGCAGCTTTCGCACAGTGCTGTGCGAGCCGTCAGCGCCGACGAGGTAGCTGCTGCGGAACTTCGTGCGATCGCTCTCGGTTTCGGCGGTGATGACAACCTCGTTGGGTGTCTGCTCGAGCCCGACCACCTCGGTGCCCCAGCGTACGTCTACGGTCTCCTGCGTGCTGAGATGCTCGACGATGATCTGAGCGAGCGTGTCCTGACCAAGCCCGATATCGAAGGGGCGGCGCCCCTTCTCGTCGGCGGGTAGGCAATCGAGCGTTAGCCTGTCCACGGCGCCTGTGGCCGCACTTCGAAACGCAAGCTCGGTCTTGACCACGCCCGCGGCGATCGCGTCATCGAGCACGCCGATGTCCTCGAGTACCAGCGGGCTCGGCCACTGGTAGCCCAGAGCGCGCGGCGCCGTCGAGACGCTCTCAAGCCGGTCGAGGACGAGAACGCGGACGCCCGAACGCCCGAGCTTGAGCGCCGTGATGAGCCCTACCGGCCCGCCACCGGCGACGATGACGTCGTACTTGTCCCCCATCAAGACGCGTTTTCCAGGAGGGCGGCAATGCCCGCTTCGGCGATCTGGACGTCCAGGTGCGGCGGTCCGCCGGCAACGCCGACAGCGCCCACCAGCTGTCCATCGACGAGAACAGGCAGACCGCCGGCCACGGTGCTGACCAGAGGAATGCTCATCACGCCGATCTGATCGCCGTTCGCGTTCTGAGCCCAAAACTCGGTTGCATAGCCGTTGGTCGCAGCCGACCGCGCCTTGGCGAGAGCCGCGTCGGGCGTCCCGAGTCCAGCCCCCTCCAACCGCGAAACCTGGAGGACGTACGAAGTCTGATCGACGACTGCGATCGCGACCCCGAGACCGCTGGACGTGGCGAACTGCTCGCCCGCCGCGATAATCGCGCGGGCGTCATCGAGAGTGAGGGACCGAATTGACCTCATTAGTCTTCCTTCCGGCGTGTCTTTCCTACTAGTCGTTGCTGCGGTAGGCCGTGTGGGCGTACGGGTGGTACGGCGCGGGCTGCAGGGTCGCCTCGATGCGGGGTGAACCGCTCTTCAACGGCGTTGTCGACGCCTTCGGCAGGGTGCTCACCCCGAACGAAGCCACCTTTGTGCCGGTTCTTCGGCCGACGACAACGTCGCAAGGGCGCATGCCGGTCATGCTCCGGCCATCGGACGAGAAGTCGAGGATCCTGCGCCACAGGAGCCGCACGCGGTTGTCGGTCCAGAGGGCCGAAACCGGGTCGATCCGGAAGAAGACCTGCTGGGTGTAGTCGCGGGATTCTTCACGTTGTCGTACATCGCGATGTCAGCGAGCCATGACGTCGCCCAGCCCTTGACCTGGAGTGAGTACACCTGGAAACGCTCCTCGTAGCTGCCGAGGTGGGTCACCGCGTAGCTGACGCGGGGATTCTCCAGCATTTCGGCGTACTTCCGGTTGTAGGTGAAGGTGTGCATGTACACCGAGAACCCGTCGGAAGCGATGTGCATGGTCGAGGCGGCCGGCGAACCGTCGCCGTCGATCGTCGCCAGCGTCCCGATCTCCTCGTCGTGAAGCAGGCCGGCCACTGCCACCGAGACCTCGTCAAGAGAAGGCTCTCGCACTCGCTTTCCCTTCCAATCGATCACCTAGGACACTGTCGCAGCCACAAACAGCGCCAGGCTGGCGATGGCCACCCCCGCCCGGACGATGTGCAGCCACGACCAGCGAACGAAGAGCGTCGCAGCGTGCTCCGGAGGAGTGCCCTCGGGCAGTCGGCGGAACTTGGAGTTGATGGGCTCCAGCAGCACGATCGAACCAACGACGATCAGCGCGACCCCCGCGAACCCGAGCCAGGTAAGGACGCGCGCGGCACCATCGTGCCGCAGCGCGTACATGCCGCCCAGTGCGAGGATCACCACCGCGACGATCGGCATCGTGGGATCCATCCGCTTCAGCGATCTGCGGAAATCCACGGCACGAGACACGAGGTCGAGACGACGCCAGACCGGGATCCGCTCCCAGGCGATCGTCGTGACGGCGCCGGTCCAGATCCCGCAGATGGTGAGGAGAGCGATCTCAAGCATGCCATCTCCATCAATGTAGCACGATAGCGAACAGTGAACCGTATCGTGCGACGAGCTGCAAGAGGGACGGGGCGACAACTCCGCGGACACCTAGCTTGAGTTTTAACCGGTTCGGCGAGGCCATGGGTTGCTCGATTTGGTGTTCTTGCTGTGCTTGGGTTTTCGTGTGTTCGTGCTGGTGACAGTGTGGACGTCATGGCGTGACGCGGGTCGGTGATTGGGTGTTCCGGCCGGACGTCCGGGGCCGGGCCGCGAGGGTTTCGGGACGCCGGCGGGGCAGGCGAGTTGTGGACGCAGGTTCCGAAACCCCCGGCGGACCCTGGCCGGGGTGAGTCGCTTGGCTTGTCGGGGTTTCTCCCAAGGACGGCGCAAGTCCGCTGTGAGGTCACGGGCGAGGCGCAGTTGGGTGTAGGCGGTGAGCAGCAGCCAGGTCCAGCGGTCGGCCGCTTCGGGTGAGCGAAGTTTTGGGGTGGTCCGGCCGAGGGTTTGCTTGAGCATGCGGAAGGTGTGCTCGATGTCGAACCGGCGCAGGAACGCCTGCCAGACCAGATCAACCTCGGTGTGGTCCAGACCGATGCGGGAGTGCCAAAGCCACACGGGTTTCGGGATCGCCCCGGAGGGCAGCCGCTGAACTTCGAGCCGAATCACAGTGCCCTCGATGATCGGCAGAGTGCCGTCGTGGCCGGCCCAGGCGATGCGGTGGGTCAGCCGTGGATGCAGCCGATCCCACGCTCGAACCAGGGCGGGTCCATAGAGCCGGGTCGTGGTTTCGGTGACGAGGTCGGGATGCCCCCAGGTGGCCTCCGCCGCCCGGAATCCTGGTTTCCACACCTGACGAAGGACGGCTCGCCGGTTCCGCGGGGATGGCGCCAATGGTCGCGGAGAAGCTGCACGGTGACGTCCGGCCGCTGTTGGAAGCCCGACGAGAATCTTGGCCGTCATGTGCGTCCCGCTGGGACCGCGGTGGCTGAGAAAGGGGACATCTCGCTACACTGCGGTGTGTCACGATGTCGAACAGCGGCCCGAGTTATGCAACTAGGGAGACGTCAGTTCGAGGGCTTGCCATAGACCCGGCGACCTGCTCTCAAAACGTGCGCTCGGACAGAGCCGGCCAGAGAACCCACATGAGCGAATTACATGCTGTGCGTATATATGCCGTGTTATATATTTGCTAAGCACACAAATTTGAGAGGTCGCCATGTCGAACGCCATCCGACCGTCGTCGTCAGCGGCGCGAACAGCCGCACCGGACCAGATGTCCCGGCCCGGCTCAACGGGCAGCACCTCCGGGTCGTCGCACTCGTCCGGGGACCGGGAGGACCTGCCGGCCGACGAGGTCATCGTCGGCTGGACGCAATCGCCGCGCGCCCTCGACGTGCTCGCGGAAGCTTCGGCGGTCGTTCACCTCAGCGGGGTGTTCGCGGCGCGGGACTGGGAGACCTACGAGGCCGGCAATGTCGCGACCACGCGCCTGATTGTCGGCGCGGTCAGCCCGACTACTCGGCTCGTCTACCTGTCGTACCTAGGTGCCGACCCGGCCGACGACAAGTGGTACGTCAGGTCGAAGGGGCAGGCCGAGGATCTGGTCCCGACAGTCCGGGACAGCGTGACTTCCGGATCGACGCGATCGCGGGCGGACACAGCGCCCCGTGCCCGTTCGAGCTGATGTTCAAGCAAACGGACCCCGAGGCTCCCGTCCGGGTCTTCGCCAGCCCCTCACGCCGGTTCCGGCCGATCCACTCCACCGATGTCGCCGACGCGATCGTCAACGGCCGGACAGTGCCGAACCAGCAGATCGAGCTCGATCCGGCAGCGATGGCCGGGTCGCCCGCAACCGTCGTCGACCTTCTCATCAGCCCCGCGCCACGGTCCAGTCCGGACGCGGTCGCCAAGGCCTTCGAGCTGTCTCTCACCCGGACCGAGATCACTTGGCCGGGCACGCACACCCTGCATTCCTGACCACATCGTGTCAAACAGAAGGATCGATCATGACCATCGTCGTCACCGGAGCCACGGGAAACCTCGGCCGTCTCGTCATCGATGCGCTACTGGAACGTGGTGCCGCGGCCTCAGAAATCATCGCACCCGTGCGTAGCCCGGAGAAAGCCACGGACCTCGCCACCCCTGGTGTTCTGGTGCGCGAAGCCGATTACCGCAAGCCCGCCACGCTCGCGGGAGCGTTCGCCGGCGCCGACAAGCTGCTGCTGATCTCGTCCAGCGCGGTCGGACAGCGAGTCGACCAGCACCGGAACGTGATCGACGCCGCGAAGACCGCCGGCATCGGCCTGATCACCTACACGAGCATGCTTCGCGCGCAGTCATCGCCCATGGCGCTGGCCGTTGAGCACAAGACGACCGAGCAGCTGATCGAACGCTCCGGGCTGCCGTTCGTCTTCCTCCGGAACGGCTGGTACCTGGAGAACTACACCGAGAACCTGGGTCCGGCCATGAAGACCAACGTCATCTTCGGCAGCGCGGGCAACGGCCGCGTCGCCGGCGCGGCGCGGGCCGACTACGCAGCCGCCGCGGCCGCAGTGCTCCTGGAAGACGGACACGAGAACCGGACGTACGAACTCGGCGGGGACGAACCGTTCACCCTGGCCGAACTCGCCGCCGAGGTGTCACGCCAGAGCGGCACGCACATCGCCTACCAGGACCTGCCGCCGGTCGAATACACAAAGCTCCTCGTCGACGCGGGCGTGCCGGAGGCGAAAGCGGAAATGCTCACCGACTCCGACCTCAACACAGCTCTGGGCCACCTCGACACCAGCAGCCGGGACCTCAGCCGTCTGATCGGCCGGCCGACCACCCCACTGGCCGACGTTGTAGCCGCAGCGCTCAACGCCTGACCTTTCTGTGATGCAGCGGCACCGTCCGTGTTCCGTGCTGTCGCGTTGCGCCGTCCGCGGCCGGCCCGGCCGGCGAACACGCCGGTGCAGGTCCAGGTGAGCCACCGTCTGGTCGCCGCGTTCTGCGGCAGCCTGCACGGCTCGCTCGGCGACGGCGTCTCCGCCTGAGGTCGACGCACCACCGGTCGGTCGGCCGGTCAGGAAGTCAAGAGCGACCGCTGGTACCGGGCCGAGTGTCCGGCCGACCAGCGCCGTGAAGTTCTCGATGAACGCGCTCGGATTCGTCCACCCGCACGCCATCGCGGTGTCGGTCACCGGTGTGCCGTCGGCGAGCATCAGCAACGCGCGGCGGATGGGCAGCTGGGTCCACCAGCGGGGGAAACTCATGCCTGTTTCCGCGAGGAACAATCCTGACCTACATCGTGTGGCGCTCGCCGGACACGGCGCACACCGCGCACGTGTCAACCATGGCACAGGGTTTCGGCTACCTGCTCGCCGGTCTCGGCCCCATCGGGCTCGGCGCCCTGCACTCCGCCACCGGCGGGTGGACCGTCCCGCTCGCCGCGCTCGGCGGCCTGCTCGTGCTGCAACTCGACGCCGAGACTTCCGCAAGCAAGGAACGCCACGTTCTCGCGGCCGGCACCAGACGCGCACGGCGAGGCAAGCCGTCATCCGCATCGCCCGTTGACCTCGAGGTCGTAGAGATCCACTGCGCCCAGGCGATGAGAGACAGGTACTCGGCTTCCTGCCGGACGCGGGCCGTCGGCCCGCTCGAGAATCCCGTCGATCTCCGCCGCGGGGAGGACGGCGGCACCGTCGTCGTCGACCCACCGCGAGGTCACCGGAGTGGATCTCCATGCCACCGATGGTGACCGGGACACCCAGCAACCAGGGGAAGTCTTTGCCGGTGTGGACCGGCGCGCGGCTGTGCGGCCCCGCCTTCACCGTGACGGGCGCGGGAGGTGACAACCTCGCGCTGCACAACACCGTCCTGCGGGCGCCGGCCGGATCGGCCATCTTCTCGCGCAACAACGCGCTTCCGGGCGCCCGCCGGTCGAGTGGCACCGGGCCACGTCGATCACAGGTTTTCCTTTCTCATCTGCAGTGAGTGGTAGCCATGACGTGCCCGCGCGGCCCGCAAGGTGCTCCCGGCCCCGCACCTCGCGACATCGCCTGTTCACGGGGGACCAGGCCGAAGGATACGGCTTCGTGCCCTGCAGGCAGGCGATGCGGTGACGGGTCCCGTGGGCAGCGTTGGGGTTACTGGTGGCTTTGCTGGCGGCGAAGGCGACCCCGCGCAGTTCCTGGATGTCGGCGAAGGTACGGAACTCGGGGGTTCCGGTGATGTCGTCGTCGCCGTAGGCGGCGAGGAAGGCCTTGTAGTCGGCATCGGTGAGGCGGGCGAAGTCGGTGTAGTCGACGGCGATTTGCACGAGGTCACATTGTTTGGGGCCGATCGAGAACGCTTCGAGGTCGAGCAGAATCGGCTGGCCGTCGTCGGGGACGGGGACGTTGCCTTGCCAGGCGTCTCCGTACAGGACGAACCGGCCCTCGGTCGTTTCGAGTAGGCGGTAGCCGGCTTGGAGTTGGTCGAGCCGTTGCAGGAGCCATTCGCAGTCGTCGGCGTTGATGCTAGTCGCTGCGTGGATGCGAGGAGCGATGACAGCGAACGGGTTCTGCAGCGGGAGTTCTGGGCGGGTTGGGACGTCCAGGCTGTGTACGGCTTTGGGTACGGTGGCGAGTTCGGCTAAAGGCCCCGGTCTCCGTTCTGACCTATGCGCATGAGGAACAGGCTCTTCAGGACGGCGAGCCCGCGGGCGCGCCGGATCGTCGCCTCGTCCGCGAGGGCGTACCGGTCGAAGAACCGTGCGGCGGCACCGCGGGGAAGGATCACCCACGCGGCCGCGAGGTCCCAGGCCGGGTCGCCGGCGAACAGGTCACCGAAGTCGATCACCCCCGCCAGCGTTCCGTCCGCGACGACGACGTTCGCGGGGTGGAGGTCGCCGTGCACCCAGACCTGCGGCCCCTGCCGCGCGGGCGCCGCGACGGCGTCCTCTCAGGCGGCCCAGGCTTCGCCGGTGATGTCGCCCGGCGCGACGGCTTGCACGAATTCGTCGAAGCCGTCCGTGTACTCCTTCGGATGACCGCCGCGGTCCGGTGCATCGTCGGGGGCCTCGACATGCAGTGTCCTGAGGAAGCCCGCGGCCGTACCGGCCGCGTGGTCGCCACGGCAGATCGAGCTGGAGTCCAGGGGCTCGCCGGGAACCCACGTCATGACGGTGCACGGCTTCGGAAAGCGCGGGGACGGTTCACCGGTTCGCACCGGGACCGGAACCGGCAGCGGAAGGCGCGGAGCCAGGACGGGCAGCCACCGCCGCTCCTTCCGCAGGAGATCCGGAGCGCCTTCGGTACGCGGCACGCGAACAGGCAGCTCGTCCCCGAGGCGCCACTGCTGGTTGCCCCAGCCGCCCGCCACCTCACTCAGGGGCAGCCCCGCGAGGTCCGGGTGCTGCTCCGAAGCAGTTCCCGGACCAGATCCGGGGTGATCTCGGCATCGGTCATGCGCCGGCGCGGTACCGGGGCCCCACCGGTCTTCCGGGCGTCAGCCGAACGCCACCACCCACGGCGCCACCGTCAGCACCGCGAGGGCCGCGATGTTGGTGCGCCGGTAATGCGCCAGCAGCGCGACGAACTCCCGCAGGAACGCGCTGGGCAGGAAGTACCAGGCGGTCGGCGCGCCCACCACGGCCATGTCGAGCCTGCGGCGCCGGGCGATCACCGCGGTGCGGAACACGTGGTAGTTGTTCGTGACGGCCACGACCCGGCCCCGGCGGCCGTGGCGGGCCAGCAGGTCCGCGCTCAGTCGCAGGTTCTCCTCCGTCGTCACCGCCTCCTCCTCGGTCAGCACCCGCGACTCCGGCACACCGGCGGCGAGGAGGTGCTCACGCATCGCGGCCGCCTCGGTGACGGTCTCGCCCGGCCCCTGCGCGCCCGACACGACGACCACGGGCCCGGCGCCGCGGCGGGCCGCACGCCGGTACAGGCGGACCGCGGTGTCCAGCCGGCTCGCCAGCAGCGGCGGCACCTTCTCCCCGCTCAGTCCCGCGCCGGGCACCACGATCGCCGCGATCCGGTGCGGCCGGACGAGCCGACCGTAGAGCAGGGCGTGGAACGCCACGTAGCCGACCACCAGCGCCACCGAACCCGCCGCGGCGCTGATCCAGCGGGCCGGCCGGCGATCGCGAACACCGCCACGCACCCGGCCAGACCGAGGCCGGCGAACAGCGACAGCAGGTTGGCCGGCCGGCGCCGTTCGCGCTGCCACATCAGCACACCGTTGACGATCAACGCGACCGGCAGGACCAGGTTCAGCGCCACCAGCAGCACCACCAGCGCGCCGCGCAGCACACCTGCCAGCCACGGCACGTGGTCGGCCGCCGACACCACGAACAAGATCCCGCACAGGGCCGTGATGCCGAGCCACACCGCGTTGCCGAGCCGTCGCGGCTCCCGCACCACACGCAGCACGAAGATCACCAGAGCCGCCACCGCGGCCGATGCGTAGAGAGCGCTGCTCACCGTGTTCTCCCGCCCGCCGGACCGCGACATCGAGCCACCGGCCCGGCTGGGCCGGTTCACCGCGGCCGCAGCGCGTCCACGACCAGGTCGAACAGCCGAGCCACCTGCCCCTTCGGGCTGTCGGACGTCGTCGCGAGCAGTGTGCCGAGGAGCAGCGTGGTGACGTCCCCGGCGTCGACGTCGTCGCGGAACTCCCCGGTGCGCGTCCCCGCATCGAGGATCGCGCCGATCGCTCCGGTGATGCGCTCCCGCGTGGCCGGCGTCGCGATCGCTCCCGAGGCCCATCCGGCGCGCAGCGTGTCGAGCATCCCGCGCTTGGTCGCGACGAACGCCGCGTAGCGCTCCATCCACGCCCGCAGCGCCGCTTCCGGCGGCCGCTCGCGCAACAGTTGCTCGGCGCTGGCCGTCACGTCGTCGAGCTCGGCGGCGTAAACGGCTTCGACCAGCGCCTCACGCGTCGGGAAATGGCGGTAGAGCGTGCCGATCCCGACACCTGCCTCGCGGGCGATCGCCTCCAGCGACACGGCGCCCTCGGCGGCCGCGAACACCTCGCGCGCCACGGCGAGGAGCTTCTCACGGTTGCGCCGGGCATCGGCGCGACCCGGGCGGGGAGAACTCAAAACGGAGGCACCTCCGGTTGTGCTACGGTGAATCTAACGGAGGCTCCTCCGTTTCTTCCATCATCGCACGAGGACAGGATTTCCATGACTTCCACTCGTCCCGGCGGCACCGGCCCGCTCGCCGGCCGCATCGTTTCCCGTGTCGGATTCGGCGCCATGCAGCTCGAACGCCTGCACGATGACCGCGATGCCGCCCTCGCCCTCCTGCGCCGCGCGGTCGAACTCGGCATCGATCACGTCGACACCGCCCAGTTCTACGGCAACGGCTTCGTCAATGAGGTCATCCGCGAGGCGCTGCGGCCCGAGGACGGCGTCCTGGTCGCCAGCAAGGTCGGCGCCGACCCCAACCCCGGCGGCGCCATCCCGCTGCGGTCCGCGCAACGCCCCGAGCAGCTGCGGGCGAGCGTCGAGGACAACCTGGTCAGCCTGGGCCTCGACCGGATCCCGCTGGTCAACCTGCGCCGCCTCGACACCGGCCCCGGGCTGCGGCCCGAAGGCGACCAGGTGGTCGATCTCGACGACCAGCTCGCGGTGATGATCGCGATGCGCGACGAGGGCAAGATCGGCGCGATCGGGCTCAGCGCCGTCACGCTCGACGGTCTGCGTCACGCGCTCCCGGCCGGCATCGCGTGCGTGCAGAACTCCTACAGCCTCGTCGCGCGCGACAACGAGGACATGCTGCGGCTCTGCGTGGCCGAGGGCATCGCCTGGGTGCCGTTCTTCCCGCTCGGCGGCGCCTTCCCCGGCATGCCGAAGGTGACCGAGGAGCCCGCCGTGCTCGACGCGGCCAAGGCACTGGACGTCACCCCCGCCCAGGTCGGTCTGGCCTGGCTGCTCCACCACGCCCCGAACACGCACCTCATCCCCGGCACCGCGAGCGTGAACCACCTGGAGGCCAACGTCACCGCGGGCTCGCTCGTGCTCGACGAGGCCACCCTCGCCATGCTGGACTCGGTCCCGGCGCGGGTTCAAGAAATCCCGCTTGGGTAGACGTCGAGATTCGGCGCTGGAGTCGATGGGCCTGTGCCCGGCGTACGCCCGCGACCGCAACCTCGAGAGCGTCTCCGGTAACGCGCTGTGGGTACTGCTGTTCCCGGATATCGCCACATTGCCGCGCTGGGAACGCGGCCAGCATCTCAACATCATGTGCCCCGCTGTCTGCTCGTCAACGGATCGGACCACCCCGACGAGCGAGGTGAGACGGTCCCGCATCTCATCCACGGCGCGGTTGGTGAAGCCAGTGCCGACGTGCCCGGCGAAGAGCAGCCGGCCGTGCTCGTCGTGGACGCCGGGCAACCCCCCGCGCGGCGGCCTCACCGGCTGTACAGCCGCCGATAACGATCTCGGCGGTGCGACGCAGCGGGGTTTTGATCCAGTCGCGAGTATGCCGGCCCGGCACGGAGGAGGAGGTGAGACGTTTGGCCACGCTGCCTTCCAGTCCCTGCCCGTCGGCAGCCTCGAGCAGGGTTGCCCAGCGATGTCCGCGCCGAGGAAGTGTGCGGGAACTCGCACGGTCGATGGGGCTTCCGGGGCAAGGTTGGCCAGCCGTGCCCGGCGCTGCTCATGCGGTGCGGTGAGCCGGCCTTCCCCGCGCTGGTGCGGTAGGTCGAAGAGGTAGAGCCGGACGGGGTGCGACTCCGGCAGCGCGCGGCCGCAGACGGACCGGCCCCATTCAGGCTTGCAGGCGGCCGAAATCCGGGGCGCCCGTGCTCGTCGCAGCCTAACGAGCTCGCCGTCAAGCAGCACCGCGCCGCGCCGCAGCGTGCGAATGAGTGGGAGGAGGCGGTCGCACGTCTGATCCAGGGCGTGGTAGCTCTGCCGCGAACTGCAGGTACCTGGGCACCTTGCAGTAGGCGATCCGAGCCGAACAGTGCTCGGTGATGGCTGCTGGATCCGCGTCTTGCCCCGACTCGAGGACGTTGAAGGCCTTGATTTCCTGGTCCCCGTGCTCGACCGCGACGCCGACCACGCCGCAGTCGCGGACCGAACGGTCGTCGATGATCGCACGCTCCACCTGCGCAGCGGGACCCGCCCGTACCAGGGCCCTGGGACTCGCAGGGCGGGTCGGAAAACCCGCGGATCGCTGCAGCACGGCGCCCCGGTCTCGGTCTGGCCGTAGAGCTCGTGCACGCCGTCTCCCCTGCTGCGTACTCCATCGCGGTCGATTCCGGTGCCGAGTCATCACGCCCGTGCAACTGGTGGCGATCCCCCACGGTCACCATGCCTGGAAGGCATCTTCACAATCGGCCTCCTGGGCGGCCGGTTCCCGACCGACGGTCTCCTGCGGAGCCTCGCGGACCTCCACGCCGCCGGCGCCGCCAACCTCGCCTGCCCAACGACGAACCCGGCGCCCCTGGAGCCGTGCGGCACGGGGAAAGCCTGCACCGCGAATTCGAGCTCATGGCCCAGACGGGCCTGACCAGCGCGGAGATCCCGCACTCGGCAACCACCGACGCGGCGTGAGCGTTCGGCCTGACCGAACGCGGCACGATCGCACCGGGCCTGCGAGCCGACCTCGTCCTGATCGGCGGCGACCCGCGAACGCGCCGTCTGGTTCGCAGGCACCGAGATCGCCACCGCCGCGAACCGGTCTGAAAAGGACGGTTGACGGACGGCATCACCAAGATCCACGCAGCTCGCGCTCAGGGGTGGCTTCTTCCCTACGCCCCAGGTGCGGGCGCCGGTCGCGCTGAGGTCGCGGCTGGACGCACCTGCGCGGCACGGGGCCCGGGTGGAAACCACGTCCGCGTGGTGTACCACTCCCGGCGGCCGGGCCGGCGACATGTCCGTGATGACCAGCACCAGCTGATCCCCCGGGCTCGCGGCGGACACGTCCATGGGAGCGGGCCGGCGGGAATCGGCTGATGCGCCGAGCGAACCGGTCCCGGCCAGGTGGCACCGACCGTCACTGCGCCGATTTCATCGGGGCGGCGTGGCGCCGACCGCGCCGTCGTACTCGCGCTGTGCTGCGATGATCTGCTCGCTGTGGTGGACCGTCCACTCGTACAGCTGCAGGAACGGGTCGCGGAGGGACTCTCCAAGCGGCGTGAGGGAGTACTCCACTCCGACCGGCGATGTCGGCAGCACTGTGCGACGGATCATGCCGTTGCGCTCCAGCCTGCGCAGTGTCTGTGTCAGGACCCGTTGGGTGACGCCCTCCAAACGCCGCTTGAGTTCATTGAACCGAGTCGGCCTTTCCAGGACCGCCATGACCATCATCGACCACTTGTCCGCGATCTGATCGAGGATCGGACGGCTCGGGCAGTCCGCACTGAAGGTCCATGCCGTCTGCTGAGCCGAGGTGGGCATCGTGGTGTCCTCCGTGATCCCTGGTGTCCCGAAAGTGCGTTATTGACGACGTTAGAGGCTCGCGCGAGCCTAAGTATGTATCGCATACCAGCGAACAGGCAACGACGAAACGGAGCGACTCTGATGGTTCTGGACGGCTACAACACGCTGCGGGCGACCAGCGAGAACGGCATTGTTCGGGTCGTCCTGGACAACCCGCCGGTGAACGTACTCGGTGCGGTCATGATGCGTGAGGTGCGGGACCTGCTCGCCGCCGTTCGTGAGGACTCCTCGGTGAAGGTCATCGTGTTCGAGAGCGCGAATCCCGAGTTCTTCCTCGCCCACGTGGACATGCAGGTTGCCGACCGCATGGACATCCTGGAGGACCTCGCCGCGTCCGCGCCGGAGGGGGTGAACGTCTTCCAGCTGATCGGGGAGCTGATCCGGCGGCAGCCGCAGGTCACGATCGTCAAGCTGGCGGGCAAGGCGCGGGGCGGCGGAGCCGAGTTCGTCGCGGCCGCGGACCTCGCCTACGCGGCGGAGGAAACCGCGGGACTGGGACAGGTCGAAGCGTTGATGGGTATCACGCCGGGCGGCGGCGGGACTCAGTACCTGCGTGAGCGAGTGGGCAGGAACCGGGCATTGGAGATCGTCCTCACCGGCGAACTCGTCGACGCCCGCACGGCCGCCTCGATCGGCTGGATCAACCGCGCGGTTCCGGCGGCGGACCTCGATGCGTACGTGTCCGACGTCGCGTCGAAGATCGCAGCGCTCCCTGACGGCGTGATCGCCGCGGCGAAGAAGGCACTCCCGCCCACCGAGTACGGCCAGGGACTGATCGCGGAGAACGACGCTTGGGCCGGTCTGGTCGGCCTGCCGGCGGCCCAGCGGATCATGGGCACGGCCCTGACGAGCGGAGCACAGACCCCCGGCGGCGAACGAGACCTCGAGGCACTCCTCCGCGCGATCGCTGCCAAGGGAGCGTAAGGCCGTCCTCGCGGCACCACCACCTTGACGGCCTCGGTGACGCGAGTCACCATGCTACATAGTTGTAAAATGTAGCAGGAGGCTTCCGTGGTCGAGGTTCAAGTCACCGGTGGGACAATCCGGGGGATCACCAAGGACGGTGTGGCGCGGTTCCTTGGCGTCCCTTATGCGGCGCCACCGTTCGGTGCGCACCGGATGAAGCAACCGGCAGCGGTGCCACCGTGGGACGGTGTGCGAGATGCGACATCGTGCGGGCCGACCGCGCCCAAGGGTGAGTATCCGCCGCAGTACCAGGCCATCTTTCCTGAGCCGGTGATCGCCGGCGAAGAGTGCCTGAACCTCAACGTATGGACTCCGTCGCACGCCCTCTCGGGTGGATCCCTGCCGGTCTTCGTGTGGGTGCACGGCGGGTCGTTCACGAACGGCTCCAATGCGGTAACGGCCTATGACGGTTCCGCGTTCGCCCGGGACGGCGTCGTGTGCGTCACCATCAACTACCGCTTGGGCGCGGAAGGCTTCCTGTTCACGGAGGCCGATCGCGGCACCGGAACCGCGAACCTTGGCCTCCAGGACCAGATCGCGGCGCTCCGCTGGGTCCAGGCGAACATCCGTGCCTTCGGCGGGGACCCCGCGCGGGTCACCGTCGGCGGGCAGTCGGCCGGAGCGATGGCGGTGACGACACTGCTGGCGATGCCGTCGGCCGCCGGGCTCTTCGCGCGGGTGATCGCGCAGTCCGGGGCAGCCGCGAACACCCTGGATGCGGAGACCGGTCTCGCCGTCAGTCGCGTGCTGGCCGACAGGCTCGGCACCGAACCCGATCGCGCAGCGATCGCCGACGCAGGCCTCGATGCGGTGGTGAAGGCCGTCTCCGATCTCGTCACCGAGATCCAAACGACGCGCGATGTCGCGAAGTGGGGTGCTCTCGCGCTCAGCACGCTGCCGTTCGCCCCTGTCATCGATGGTGCGCTCCTTCCGCGGCACCCCCTGGACGCTTTCGAGAGTGGCGCAGGCCGTGACGTCGCGGTGCTGACCGGTTCCAACAGGCAGGAGGCCAGGCTCTTCCTTGTGGCCCCCGGAACGATCGACGAGATCGACGAGACGGCTCTGGCCGAGATATCGGCGGCGTACGGCCTCTCTCCGACGGGGCTTGACAGCTACCGCCGGCACTTTCCTGATCTGGCGCCCGGTGACTTGCTGGCGCAAGTGGTCACCGACTGGTACTACGCTGTGCCGGCCGTTCGCATGGCAGAGGCACGCGAACGTGGCGGAGGGGCGACGTGGGTGTACCGGTTCGACCGGCCGCGTCCGGAGGAGAACCACGGTCTCGGCGCGGCCCACGCGGTCGAACTGCCCTATGTCTTCGACACCACCGGCCGGCCGGAGCTCGAGCCCTTGATCGGGCCGAACCCCGCCCGCGCCATCGCCGCGTCCACGCACAGCGTGTGGGTCCGGTTCATCACCAACGGCGATCCCGGCTGGGCCGCCTACAGCGAGGAGACGCGCACGACGGCACTTCTGGCCGAGACCGTCTCCGTGGCCGACGACCCAGACGCCGAACTGCGTCGCGCCTGGGACGGGCGCCGGTAGGCGTTGCCGCGCAACGCCTACCGGCGCGTGAGGCTTCGCTTGTGCTCAGTCGCCGAGGCCGGCAGCCTCGGCGACAGCCCAAGCCCTCTCGACCGCCATGCCGATCGCTTCCCGGGTGGCGGGGCCACCTTCGGCGGCGTTACGCGGGTCCTCGATCGTCCGGCGCAGCACGCCCTCGGCGATGATGGCGATCTTCCAGAGCCCGAAGACATGCCAGTACTCCAGGTCGGAGCCGGAACGACCGGACGCCTTGAGATACGCGTCGGCCAGCGCGGAGCGGGTCGCGAACCCGGGCAGCGCCGAAGCGGCGAACAGCTGAGTAGGCCCGTCTCCGGCCTCCGGCCAGTACGCCAGCAAACTTCCCACGTCCGCGAGCGGGTCGCCGAGAGTGCTGAGTTCCCAGTCGAGCACCGCCCGGACCGCGCTACCGTCAGGGTCCAGGATGACGTTGCGGATGTGGAAGTCGCCGTGCACGAGAGTGACCTCAGCCTGCTCCGGCATCCGGCGACGAAGCAGCTCGGTCATCGCGTCGAGCCGCGGCAGGTCGCGGGTGCGGGAATCCTCCCACTGTCGCGACCATCGCCGGAGTTGCCGGGCCGCGTACGGTGCCCGGCTGGCGAGTTCACCCAAGCCGGCCGCGTCGATGTCGACGCGGTGCACCTCGGCCAGCGTTCGTGCCAGCGACGGCCCGATCGCCGTGCGGGTGCCGAGGTCCAGTGCGTGTGCGATGTCCATCCGGTCGACGACCAGACCGTCGACGTGCTCCATCACCACGACGGGCGACTCCGCGAGCTGTTCGTCGCGGTACTCGGCCACCGTTCGCGGAACCGGCACCTCGGTGCCCGCCAGTGCCTCCAGGATGCGGTACTCGCGCAGCACGTCGTGGGCCGAGGCCAGCAGGTGTCCGCGTGGCGGCCGCCGAACGATCCACCGGCCGCCCGCGCCGTCCTCGACCAGGTAGGTCAGGTTCGATTGGCCCAGACCGACGCGCGTGGCCGCGAGTTCCCCGGTGACGTCGATTCCGTCGCGGCGGAGCAATCTCCCGAGCGTGTGCAGGTCGAGTCCGATGTCGTCTTTCGTCGTGCGCTCCACCCGCTCCGCCTTCCTCGTCCGCGTCATCGGATACCGCTTGCTCAGCCTTGCCCGTTCGACGTGGGAGCCAGCCGCCGCAACTCCCGCTGGGCGATCGTGCGCTTGTGGACCTCGTCGGGGCCGTCCGCCAGGCGGAGCGTGCGCGCGTAGGCGTAGAACTGGGCAAGGGGAAAGTCTTGAGTCAAGCCGCCCGCCCCGTGGACCTGGATCGCGCGATCGATGATCTTCAGTGCCACCTGCGGGGCAGCGACCTTGATCGCGGCGATCTCGGTGCGTGCCGACCGGTTGCCGACGGTGTCCATCAGCCAGGCCGTCTTCATCGTGAGCAGGCGGACCATCTCGAGGTCGATCCGGGACTCGGCGATCCAGTCCTGGATGTTGGCGCGGTTCGCGATCGGCTCTCCGAACGTGACCCGGCGCTGCGCCCTGGTGATCAGCATGTCGAGTGCGCGCTCCGCCATCCCGATCGCCCGCATGCAGTGGTGGATACGCCCCGGGCCCAGCCGGGCCTGACTGATCATGAACCCGTCGCCCTCGTTCGCCAGCAGCGCGGTCTTCGGCACGCGGACGTCCTCGAAGATGATCTCGGCATGCCCCTCCCGGTCCAGGTAGCCGAAGACCGGCACGCCACGGACGACGGTGACGCCAGGTGTGTCGAGCGGGACGACCATCATGGACTGCTGCCGATGCGGCGGTGCCTCGACGTCGGTCTTGCCCATCACGATCAGGACCCGGCAATGGGGGTGCAGCGTGTTGGACGCGAACCACTTACGGCCGTTGAGCACATAGGAGTCACCGTCGGCTTCCATGCGCAACTGCACGTTGGTGGCGTCCGAACTCGCGACCGCGGGCTCGGTCATCGCGAACGCCGACGAGACCGCTCCGGCAAGCATCGGCTTGAGCCAGGTCTCTTTCTGTTCTTCCGTGCCGAAGAGCTGCAACACCTCCATGTTCCCGGTGTCGGGTGCGTTGCAGTTCGTCGCCTCGGGCGCCAGTTGCGGGCTCCGGCCCATGATCTCGCACAGCGGGGCGTAGTCGGTGTTGCTGAGACCGGGGGAACCCCACTCCTCGTCGTGGTGCGGGTGGAACAGGTTCCACAGGCCACGCTTCTTCGCCTCTGTCTTGAGCTCCTCGATGACCGGCGGATGGAAGTTCGGGTTGCCCGCCTCCGCCATCTGGGCGGCGTAGATCGACTCTGCCGGATAGACGTACTGATCCATGAAGGCCAGCAGCTTCTCCTGGTACTCAAGTGCTCGCGGGCTGGGTGTGAAGTCCATCGACTCTCCTCGGTTGGCGGGCCCGGCTCCGCCGCGGCCAGTGACGAGCGCGCGAAACGGCATCATCTCGCCGCCACCATAAACTGAATCTGTGTTCGGTTTCAAGTCGATCGGCTGCCGCCGCCGGATGCGGTGATGTCCATCCCCAGCAGGTGACCGAGGCGCGTCGTCGTCGCACCGGCTTCCCGGTGCACGATGCCGGCCATGCCGAGTCGCTCGGCGGCATCGATGTTCTGCTGGAGGTCGTCGACCATCACGATCTTGTGCGGCGGGACGCCGAGTCGCTCGCAGGCGATCTCGTACAGCCGCCGCGATGGCTTGCGCACACCCTCACGGCCCGAGATCGCGACGGCGTCGAACATGGTCCCGAGGTCGAGGCCCGCGTAGTCGTCGACGCCCAGCGAGTTCGAGATCAGGCCGACCGGTATGCCGGCGGCGCGCAAGAGGCCGATCAGCTCGATCATGCATGAGTCGTGCCGGATCCGGGACTGCACCGCGTGGAGCAAGCCCCCGTCTCCGCTCTCGGCGCCGTGGGCGCGAAGCCTCCCGGCGAAGGCCGTCTCGAACGTCCTCGCGCTGATGCGGCCTTCTTCGCGGTCGACGAGGAGCCGTTTCGACTCGATGTCGGAGGTCAGCAGTCGAAGCGGGAGCGCCCGGTCGCCACAGACTTCCTGCCCGAAGTCGCCGATCGCGTCGAGCACGCTCGACGTGAGCACACCGCCGAAGTCCACGAGAACCGCTGTCCGACGCGTCGCCGGGACCTGGTGGTTCGCACCGCTGAGGCCGGTCATGCGAGCGTCTCCTGGTAGCGGCGCATTCCCGCGAGCCAGCGGTCGTAGTCGGCGGTCTTGCGTTGATGGAAGCCGAGCACCTCCGGGTGCGGCAGAATCAGGAAGCGTTCGTCGCTAATTCCCTCGAGGACGATGTCCGCGACCTGAAGCGGCTCCATGACCGCCCCCGACCGCGAGACGGCTCTTGCCGCCAGTTGGGCGATCTCGTTGTCGGACTCCATGCCGGCGTTGAACATCGCGGTGTTCACGCCCATCGGGCACAGGCAGCTGACCGCGATCCCACGGGAGCCATAGGTGACCGACATCCACTCGGCGAACGCCACGGCGGCGTGTTTGGTGACCGAGTAGGCCGGAGATCCGAGCTGCGTCAGCAGGCCCGCCGCGGAGGCGGTGGCGAGGAAATAGCCCTGGCCACGCTCGAGCCAGCCAGGCACCAGCAGGCGAGCGGCCCGGACGTGGGCCATGACGTTCACCTCGATTGACCTCGCCCAGTCGGTCTCGTCGGCTTCGAGCCCTCCCCCGAGGGCGACGCCGGCGTTCGCGACGAAGAGGTCGACCGGTCCGAACCGTGTCTCGGCCAGATCGATGGCCGCTCGCAGGTCATCCTCGGCGGAGCAGTCACCGGCCCGGCCGACGACCTGTCCTCGCGTGCGCGCGGCCAAGGTGCCGACCGCGGACTCGACGCCCTGCGCCGTGAGATCGAGGACGACAACGTGGGCGCCGTGCTCCAGCAATCGTTGCGCGACGGCATAACCAATACCTCCTGCCGCGCCGGTGACGATGGCGACTCTGTCTTCCACCTTCATGCAGCTCCTGCCCTCACTATATGAATCCGAATACAGGTTCAGTTTCCATGGTAGATTGAGGATGGTCCGGCAATCAACGAGGAGTCCGACATGCCTGTGTGTGCAGCAGTGAGAACAGCCGACGCCTCCGGCGAGACGTCGCGCGTCCGGTGCGCCGAGGCCGGCCGATGAGAGCGTGGCAGGTCGTGCGCTTGGGGGAGCCGGGGGAAGCGCTGACGTTGACCGAGGTGCCGGAGCCGGAACCTGGGCCGGGACAGGTACTCGTCCGAGTGCTGGGCGCGGCGGCCAACTTCTCCGACGTGCTGATGTGTCGCGGGCTGTACCAGGTCAAGCCGACGTTGCCGTTCACGCCCGGCGTCGAGCTGTGTGCCGAGGTCCTGGGGCTGGGCGAGGGCGTTGAAAGCGTGGCGGTCGGCGACCGGGTCATCGGCGCCTCCGTGGCGGGGGCCTTCGCCGACCTCGCCCTCATGGACGCGGCGACCACGTTCCAGGCCCCGTCGACACTCGACGACGCCGAGGCCGCTGCCTTCTACATCGGATACCAGACTGCGTGGTTCGCACTCCACCGGCGGGCCAGTGTCGCCGCCGGTGACGTCCTGTTGGTGCACGCGGCCGCCGGTGGGGTCGGTAGTGCCGCCGTCCAGCTGGGAAAGGCCGCGGGCGCGACCGTCGTCGGCGTGGTGGGCGGGAGCGGCAAGGCGGAGGCGGCGCGTCGGCTGGGAGCCGATGTCGTGGTCGATCGGCGCGAAGAGGACTTCGTGCTGGTGGTCAACGAGCTGACCGGAGGACGAGGTGCCGACATCGTCTTCGATCCCGTGGGAGGTGAGGCGTACCGGCGATCGACCAAGTGCATCGCCTTCGAGGGCAGCATCGTCGTCGTCGGCTTCGCGGGCGGGGAGATCCAGTCGGCGCCGCTGAACCATCCGTTGGTGAAGAACTACTCCGTGGTCGGCCTGCATTGGGGGTTGTACTTGCAGCGCGATCCGGCGCTGGTGCGACGATGTCACGATGAGCTGACCCGGCTCGCGGCAGCGGGATCCGCCGTACCTCTGGTCAGCGAGCGGATCGCACTGGAAGAGGTACCCGAAGGCCTTGAGCGGCTTGCCGGCGGCGAAACGACCGGCCGCGTGGTCGCGCGGCCCTGACCCGCCGACGGCGGACCGGGGCCGCGGCAAGGGGTGGGAAGTTCAGTCCTTCGCGCCGGTGGCACCTCGCCACCGGCGCGAAAATACGGGCCGTTGCTTGGTCATGAAGGCGTGGACCGCCGCCACATGGTCCGCCGTTGTACCGGTCGCCTTGTGCAGCGCGACCTCGGCGTCCATCGAGTCCTCGAGCTCTTCCCGCGGTGCACGCAGGAGGTTGTCCTTCATTCCGGCCAGCGCCTGCGATGGACCGTGCGCCAGTCGCTTGGCGAGGCTCATGGCAGCGGAGTCGAGCTCGTCGTCGGGTATGAGGCGGTTCACCAAGCCGAGGGCCAGACACTCGTTGGCACCGATCCGCGGACTGAGATAGAGCAGTTCGCGCGCTTTTGTCGGCCCGACCATCCGGTCGAGCAGCCAAGCAGTGCCGAAGTCGCCCGACAGGCCGATGTCGGCGAACGCGGTGACCAGCACCGTGCTGGAGCATCCGATGCGGAGGTCGGCGGCGAGCGCGAGTCCGACTCCGGCACCGGCCACCGCGCCGGGAAGCGCCGCGACCACGGGCTTCGGCGAGCGGTAGATCGTCCCGACGGTGGCGCGCTGGGCCCGGCGTTGCTGCTCGATCGCGGCAGGATCCACTGCCGGCGCACCTCCGCCTTCTCCGCCCTGCTCGGCGAAGGCCTTGACATCGCCTCCCGAGCAGAACGCCCGGCCGGCGCCCGTGATCAGCAAGGCGGCGACGTCATCGAGTTCGTTCAGCTCGGAGAGCGCCTGTGCGAGACCGTCGATCATCTCGGGCGAGAGCGCGTTGCGCCGCTCGGGCCGGTTCAAGGTGATGCGGCCCACCCCATCATCGATCGAGACCAGCACCGGCGCGTCGGATTCACCCTCGAGACGTTGCTGCATCACGGGATCATCAGTGTCAGGGTGTCCGCCACACAGACGGGCTTTTCGGAGCCATCGAGTTCGACGGTGACCCGCGTCGTGGACAGCGCCCCTGCGGCGGCGCGCTCCACCGAGACAAGTTCGACGCCCGCACGAATCCGGGATCCGACGGGCACGTGCGCTGGAAAACGCACTTTGTTGCAGCCGTAGTTGACGGCCGCGGAAAAACCCTCCACCCGGACGATGCCCTCCGTCAGTAGGGGGACGAGCGACAGCGTGAGGAAGCCGTGAGCGATCGTGGTGCCGAACGGACCGGTCGCCGCCCGCTCCGGGTCGACATGGATCCACTGGTGGTCACCGGTCGCGTCGGCGAAGCAGTCGACTCGATCCTGGGTCACCTCGAGCCACTCGCCATGTCCCAGCCGGGTGCCGACGGCCCGCTCGAATTCCTGCAGGCTGCTGAAGACCCTCATCTGCGGCTCCTCTTGTCCTCTGCCCTCGGCTCAGAGCGAGCCGGCGAAGCGGTGGATGTCGGCGATGGTCGCGTCGAAGTACTCGGCCGACGCTTCGCGGAAGATCGACTCGGCGGCGTGCGTGATCCCGAGATTGACCCGTCCGACGACCGGCACCCCGGCATCTTGGAGCTTGCGGAAGTAGGCGATCCCTTCATCGCGGAGGGGGTCCAGCTCGTCGACGGAGATCACATGGGGCGGGAGCCCGCGGACATCCTGCGGGGTCGCGAAGTACGGCCACGCCAACGGATCGGTCGCGTGCATCCCCGTCGGGTCGTAGCTGTGCACGAAGAGGTCCATCTCCGCGCAGTTCACGAAGTAGCCGTCGTTCTCCACGAGCGAGGGCAGCTCCCGTAGTTTGCGCTCCAGGGGCCAGCCGTAGGCCCCGCTGATGTAGGGGACCAAGGCGTAGACCCCGGCGATCTTGTCGCTCCATCCCTCGCGATTGGCGGTCAGCGCCACGGCGAGGGCCAGATTGGCGCCGCCCGACTCGCCCTGCAGGATGATGCCCGAGACGCCGAGGTCGTCGCGGTGCTCGTCGAGCCACCGGACGGCTGCGACGCAGTCGCTCAGTCCGGCCGGAAACGGGTTCGGTCCGAGGTGGTGCGCGTTGCGGAAGCCGACCCCGACGACGACCAGGCCGAGGGCCGCGAGTTCGCGGCACCAGGTGCTCGTCCCGCGGTTGTCGGCCGACACGATCGTCATGCCGCCACCATGGAAGTAGAGGACGGCTGGAAGCCTGCCGCTGCGGCCCTCGGGCTCATAGATGTAGAGGTCGATCGGATTGTCGTCGGCGCCGCGGATCGTCCGGACGGCACGAGTGACCCGTTCCAGCGTGCGACGGGGGTCCGTGTTCGGAAGGGCGTCGAGGAGGAGTTCGGTGCCGGCGTGCGAGTTCTCGATGACGGCGTCGATGTCGGCGGGCGCACCCGAGCGGTCCACCGGGGGATCGGCGGCGGCCGAATCAAGGCCGAACTGCGCCAGGGTCGCCAGCAGCTTGCCGTTCATGCGCGGGTCGGTACGGGGGGCGAGATCCGGGTTGCCCAGGCGCCCGGGCGCCTCGACCGGAAGAAGCGGTGGATGAGCGGACGTCATTGTCATGCTCCTTTGCACGTCGCGAGCGAGAGCCGCGACATGCAACATATTTTGAATTTGTAGTCTGTGTCAACCGTCAGGTGTGACCGCCCAGGAACGCATCCAGCACCCGCTCGGCCCCGGCGGGATCAGGGTCCTGCCCGGTGATCGTCGGGAGGTAGGCGTAGGACTCCGCGATGCGGACCGTCGCGTAGGCGAGCTCGTCCAGCGAGAGCCGCGAGGTGACCCGGCCGGTGCGGAGGTCGTCCTCGAGGTACCCACGGACGGCGGCGACCAGACGTGGCTGGTAGCCGTACGAGGCGAGTGTGAAGATCTTCATCGCCCGCTCGTTCTCCTCCAGCAGGAACCGCTGCGCCGGCCCGTGGAACAGGTTGGCCCGCAGGTAGCCGCCGACGAGAGGGGGCACCCGTGGTCCGGGCAGCGACTCGACCTTCGCCCATTCACGGTCGAGTGTGGCTTGCGTGAGAGGCCAGACGACCTCGACGATCAGCGCGTCGCGGGTGCCCACCCAGCGTTGGAGGGTGACCCGGTTGACACCCAGCTCCTGGGCGAGGCGCCCGATGTCCAGCCGTTCGCCGGCAAGGTACTTCCGCCTGGCCAGGTCCAGGGCTTTGGACCGGCCACCGCTGGTGAACTCTTGGTCGGCACCCATGGGGTCATTCTAGGAACGGGCCCGGCCGGTCCGCTGCCGAGGCCGGTCGGAGCGCCGCGCGGGCGAGCGTTTCTTCGATCCCGGCGCGGACTGCTCCTCGTCCGGGCCGAGCCTCAGCGCGTTGGCCCAGAGCCGGGTCGCCGTGGCGACGAGGTCGTCGAGCGGGACCTCCTCGCCGAGGCAGTACACGACATACGCCATGCGGCTCACCATGCCGGAGAGCGCGCGGGCGGCGAGGTAGGGATCGAGCCCGGGGTCGGCCAGGCCCCGGTCCTGCAGTTCCTTGATGCTGCGCGCGTTGCGCTGCCCGAAGACGACGTTGCGCCGTGCGCGCAGGACCCGGAAGTTCGCGTCGCTGGCCGCCAGCTGGTCCAGGATCAGCATGAGCTTCGCGTTGCGCTGGTAGGCCACGAAGTAGGCCCGATTGCTCGCCTCGATCACGGCGAGGGGCGAGGACTCCTCGGGGTCCAGCCGCGGCAGGCCGGGGTGCAGCATGTCGTGTTCCGCCGCTTCGATCACGGCCTGCAGAACTTCGTCCTTGCTCGCGAAGTAGGTGTAGAACGTACCGACCGAACACTGCGCCTCGGCGGTGATGTCGGCAAGTTTCGTGTCGAAGTAGCCGTCTCGGTCGAAGACCCGGCGGGCCGCGGCGATCAGCGCCGCCCGCGTGCGGTTGCCCTTCGCCGTCGGCGGCTCGCGCAGTGCCGTGGTGTCGGCCAGGCTCGGGACCTCCGTGGACGGGTCGTCGGCCGCCATCGCTACTCCTTCCTGCCGGGCCCGCTCGGCCCAGCCGCACCATCCTGCCAGACGGCGTCCGGTTCCCCGCTAACCGCGGACGGCAGCCGCCAGGAGGGTGTTCTTGTCGAGGTCACGCTTGAGGATCTTCCCGGTGGCCCCCTTGGGCAGCGCGTCCACGAAGTGGTACAGGCGGGGAACCTTGTACGCCGCGAGGCGCTCCCTGGCCCAAGCCTTCAGTTCCCGCGCCGTGACACCGGACTGCGGCCGCAGGGCGAGGACTGCCGCGATCTCCTCCCCGTAGTAGCTGTCCGGGACCCCGAGCACGGCGACCTCCACGACGTCGGGATGAGTGATCAGGACCTCTTCGATCTCGCGCGGATAGACGTTGTAGCCGCCCCGGATGACGAGGTCCTTGATCCGGTCCACAATGCTCAGGTAACCGTCGGCGTCCAGGACGCCGAGATCACCGGTCTTCAGCCAGCCACCGGTCATCGCCGCGGCCGTCGCCTCCGGGCGGTTCCAGTAGCCCTTCATCACGGTCGGTCCTGACACGTGCACTTCGCCGACGACGCCGGGCTCCACGGGCCGATTCTCCTGGTCGCGGATCTCGATCGAGACGCCGGGTGCGGGCCGGCCGACGGTGCCGGGCTTCTTGGTCGTCTTGGCGTCGTTGCTGGTGGCGATGGCGCAGGTCTCCGTGAGCCCGTAACCCTCCAGAATCTCGCATCCGAACCGCTCCCGGAACTCCCGCAGCAGTTCCAGGGGTAGTGCCGCGCCACCGGAAGTCGCGTAGCGCAGTCCGCTGAAGTCGGCCCGCGTACCGCTGCGCGCCGCCTGAAGCATGGCGTTCCACATCGTCGGCACGCCGGACACCAGGGTGATCGCATCCCTGCGGATGACGTCGAGCAGGACGGACGCGTCGAAGGGGGCGATCAAGGAGATCGAGGCCCCGTTGGCGAGGGCGCCGTTCATGACGGCCGCCTGCCCGAAGACGTGGAACAGCGGCAGGCCCGTGGCGAAGCGGTCTTCGACGCGGAACTCGAAACCGTCGAGCAGAATCGTGGCCGCCGCGTCGAGATTGCCGGCCGTCAGCTCCGCGCCCTTCGGTCGCCCGGTCGTGCCGCTCGTGTAGAGGATCACCGCGGTGTCATCCCTGGCGAACTCGTGGACGTCCGTCAGCGGTGCGGCGTCGAAATGCGCGCCTTCGCCCAGTTCCCAGAAGGGCACGCCCGTGGCCTCGGCGGCGGCGCGGGCGGCTCCAGCGCTTTCGTGCCAGGCGAGGACGAGGGACGCACCCGAGTCGACGAGGACGTATTCGATCTCGGGCGCCGTCGACATCGTGTTCATCGTGATGACGGTGACACCCGCGGCGCCCAGCCCGTAGTACGCGACGGGGAATTCGGGCACCGTCGGGCAGATCATGACGACCCGGTCGAAGGGCTCCAGGCCCGCCGCCGAAACGGCGCCGGCGAGCCGGCTGCCCCGCTCTCGCAGGTCCGCGTACGACAGGTCGAGGCGCGCCGACCTGACCGCCACCTTCTGCCCCTGGAGATCGGCTTGCCTCCACACTTTGGCTGCGATGTTCACCTTGGACGGCTCTCCCAGACGTGAGTGACTCGAATTCAGCTGAAATGTACTCGGATTCAATATTCCGGGCCTGTCACGCCCGCAGGGAAGGCGCTCGGGTCCCGGTGTCGTCGCGCTCGGAAGCACTCGGTAATGGCGCCGCACGGCGCCTGCGCAAGCGAGGCCGTGCGCCCGGTCGCCGGGCGACCGCCAATGCCACCGCCGCGATGACCGCGACGCCGTTGAACATGTCGTTGATCCAGGAAATGCTGGTCAGCAGCTGGAGTCCGAGCACGCCGGTGGCGAGCACGAAGATCGCCAGCACGGTGCCCAGAATGTTGAAGCGGCCAGGCTTCAGCTGGGTGGAGCCGAGGAAGACCGCCGCGAAGGCCGGCAGCACCAGCGAGTTGCCGAAAGAGACCGACGGCCCCGTGAGTGAGACATAGAGAACGCCTGCGAAGGCGGAGATCCCACCCGCCGCCACCAAGGAGGCCCAGGACCAGACATCGGTGCGTACCCCGGACAGTCGCGCTGCCTCGAGGTTGCTGCCCGTAGCCATCATGTAACGGCCGACGGGGGTGTGTTCCAGTACCCACCAGGCAATGACGACGGCCACGAGCAGATAGAGGAACACGACCTGGAAGCCGAAGACCTCCTTCTGAGTGATGGCCGACCACAGCGACGATTCCGGCACCGGCGGAAGCTGGGACTTGGTCACCATGGTTTGGAACGCGGTCAACACCGAGGCCATTCCCAGCGTGGCGATGAAGGAGCTCACCCCGAGCTTGACCACGATGAATCCGTTCGCGATCCCGATCGCGATCCCGATCGCGACGGCGATCGCGACCGCGGACAGCACGGGTACACCCTTCTCGACCTGCAGTTGCACCGCCACCATGGCGGCCAGGTTGGCGTTGGCGCCGACGGACAGATCGAAATGCCCGCAGATCATCGGGATCAGGACGGCGGTCGCCACCAGGCCGTTGAGAGCCTGACCGGAGGCGAGCAGATGGACGGTGTCCATGGTCAGGAAGATGTCCGGCCGAAGCACGCCGAACACCACAACGAAGACCACGAGGAGGTAGAGGCCGCTGAGCCGATCGAATTGCAGGTTCGGACGCTTGGTCATGGGCGAGTCCTTCCGGTAGCGGGCGACTGCCCGTGTCCCGAGGGGTTCAGTCGCCTGCTGAGTTCCGCCTCGGTGATCTCGTCGCCCACAAGCGTGTCGATGATGCGACCCCGGTGGAAGACATGGACTTTCGCACAGAGGGCCGCGAGCTCTTCGTGGTCGCTGGAGGCGATGGCCACGGCCAGTCCGCTCGCGGCGGCGTCCAGTACCGTCCGGTGGATGACCGCCTTCGCTCCGACGTCGATGCCCTGGGTCGGCTCGTCGAGCAGGAGTACGCGCGGGCGTTTCCGGAGCCATTTGGCCAGGACGACCTTCTGCTGATTGCCGCCGCTGAGACTGGAGAGAGGCAGATCGGCGCTGGCGGCCGGGCGCACGTCCAACCGTGTGAGCCACGTCGTCGTCTCGATCAGCTCGGCGGCCGTGTCGAGCCGTCCCCGCCGCCAGAAGGCGCTGACGCCTGGCAGGGTGAGGTTCTCCTTGACTTTGAGGCCGACGTGTCCGCCATGCGCCTTGCGGTCGGCGGGGACGAACCCGATGCCGTTCGCGATCGCCAGGTCGGGCCGGCCGGGGACGAGTTCGGTTTCCGCTGTCCGTACTGATCCCGCATCTCGGTGCTCGGCGCCGAAAACGGCGCCCAGGACCGAATCCCGGCCGGAGCCGCTCACGCCGTGGAAGCCGACGATCTCTCCAGGCGCGATCGAGAAGGAAATGCCGTGGATCCTGGCCCCGGTGAGCCCTTCGACGACGAGCACGGAGTCCTCGTCGCGGGTCGCGGCATCCGAGTGAGCGGGACGGTGCAGCTCCTCGAGTTCGCTGCCGACGAGGTGGTGAACGATCTCCTTGCGGGTGAACCCGGTGACGGGGCCCGAGGCCACCGTTCGCCCGTCCCGCAGGACGGTGACGCGGTCCGCGATCGAAAAGACCTCGTCGAGGTGGTGGGTGACGTACAAGATCGCGACCCCAGCGTCGGCCACACCTCTCAGGATGCCCAGTAGCCTGTCGATCTCGGGTGCAGGCAAGGTGGCGGTGGGCTCATCGAGGACGAGAACGCGGGGCGCCGCGCCGCTGTCGGTGGCGAGGGCTCGCGCGATGGCCACACCCGTCCGTTCCGCGGGACTCAGTGTGCCGAGGCGAGCGTCGGGATCCACCGCCCCGAGGCCGACTCGCGCCAGCACCTCCCGGGCGACGGCCCGTGCGGTGCGGGTTCTCACGGTGAGGACACGAGTCGGATAGGCGCGACCCAAATAGAGGTTGTCCACGACCGACATCGCGGGGACGATGCCGAGATCTTGATGCACGAAGCGGAGCCCGGCCCGTCGAGACATGTCACCCGCGTTCGGGGAAATGTCCACTCCCGACACCGTGAGCGTCAGACCCGGGCGCGGATCAGGAACGTGGTAGCCGGAGAGGATCTTGATCAGTGTCGATTTTCCCGAGCCGTTCTGGCCGAGCAGGGCGTGGACCTCGCCGGTCCCGACATCGAGTGCCTCGACGTCGAGCACCGTCCGGCCGCCGAACGACTTGACCACCCGGCGCAGCTCCAAGGCGGGCGTCACGGCAGCAATCCCGGCTGTCTGTGCCGATGGCAGGGTTGGGCTGGTCACGTCGGCGTCCGTCATGGGCCCGGAACCAGCCACAGTTTCTTGAACTGCTGCAGGCCGTCGGCCGGCTCGCGGAAGATGGCGTTGGCCGGCAACTGGTTAGCGGTCGCGCTCGTGATGAGCCGCGAGGGCTGGACGGAGTTCGGGTTCGCGACCGGATCTCCGACCGACTCGCGTGCGGCGATGTCCATGGCGGCCCAGCCCGCGTACCGGAAGTTGTAGGCGATGAACGCCTTGGCCTGGCCCGATTTGAGGCTCTTCAGGGCGCCCGGGTCGATGCCGTGGCCGAGGACCTTCACGTCCGTGCGCCCGGCGGTCTTCAGTTGCGCGTCGAGACCGGCGATCTCGCCGGAGTTGTCGAACACCGCGTACTTGATCGACCGGTCGGCACGGAGCTTGGCGATGACTTGCGCGGTCAACGTGCCGTTGAGTGCGTCGCCGATGGTCGACTTGATCGTTTCGGTCTTGCACGACGGGCAGATCTTGGTCACCTCGGCGGAGAAGCTGTCCGTGAACAAGGTGAGCGACGGGTAGGTGGTGAGATTCACGACCACCGCACTCCCCTGCCCCTGGGCGTCGGCCACGAACCAGTCGGCGAGCTGCTTGCCGGCGAGGACGTAGTGGTTCTGATCGCCGTAGTCGCCGAGCAACGTGTCGGTCCCGGGCACGGGAGTGGTGCCGACGACGATGATCGGGACGCCCGCGGACCTGAACTTGGCGACGGTCGATGGGCTCAGCTGACTCTCGGGAAAGCCGGAATCGACGACGTAGTCCGCCCCGGTTGTGAGCGCTTGCAGCAGGCCCGCGTTGAGCGTCGACAGGTCGGCCGGATCGAACTTGATGGACCGCGCGGTCCATCCGAGAGCCTCGGCCGCCTCTTGGATTCCAGCGTAGATCTCCACGCTGGGCTGGGTCCCGTCCTGGAGGAACACGATGGACTTGCCCGTCGGCGGTCGCTTCGTCAGTGGCGTCGTCGCGGAGATCGTCGTAGGGACTTTCTCCGCTTCCCGCACGGTCGCTTGTGCACCCTCGAGCGCCGCCGGCGACAGGCCTTCACTGGTCTGCGTCGTCGAGCCGCACGCCGTGACCAATGCACTCACGGCGAGAAGCGCCGGTACCAGCACCGTCGCCGACCGGGCCGACGAGATGCCTCTTGTGAACGGTCTCATGATTCTCCTGACTCGTAGGGTTCCACCCGAGCCTTTGTTACATCTTTGAAAAATGTAACTGCCGCCACAGCGGTCGTCAACGGATTCTTGAAACTTACGTCAGGTTCAGGCCGGGACGAGTGCGTTCGGGTGGCGAGCCGTGCGGGGATGCCACCGCGAGTGGCACGAAGTATTCGGACACTCGCGAGATGCCCGGGCCGACAGCGGCGCTAAAGGCAACGCTCGTAGGCGTCACCGAGCGTGACCTCATGCCCAGGCGTTGCGGCGGTGTTCGCCGCAACGCCCGGCACTTTCATCGCGCCAGCATGACCCCGCCATCGACGGGGATCGTCGAGCCGACGACGTAGTCACCGGCTCGTGACGCCAAGTAGATAGCCACGGCGGCCATGTCTTCGGGCTCGCCGACCCGCGAGGCGGGTATGTAACTGAGGATCCTCTCGGGGGTGTCGCGGGCATCCTTGTTCATCGCCGAGGGAAACGCCCCAGGAGCGATCCCGCTGACGACGATCCGCTCCTGGATCAGGCGCAACGCCATCCGCTTGGTGAGGTGGATGGCCGCCGCCTTGCTCGCGTGGTACGAGTACGTCTCATAGGGATGCATCGAGAGCCCGTCGATCGAGGCCACGTTGATGACCTTGGCGGGGTGGCCGGTCGCCGCCGCTTTGAGGTCGGGCTTCAGCGCCTGGGTCAGGAAGAAGACGCTCTTGACGTTGAGATCCATGACCTTGTCCCAGCCGGACTCCGGGAATTCGTCGAACGGCGCCGACCAAGCGGCGCCCGCGTTGTTGACGAGGATGTCCAGCGACGACTCGTGCTGGCGGTAGCGAGCGACCAAGTCGCTGATGCCCGCAACGGTCGACACGTCAGCGGGCAACGACACACAGGTGCCCAGCTCCGACAGCTCGGCAGCCGCCTGGTCACAGGCGTCGGCCTTCCGCGCCGAGATGTATACGCGGGCGCCTTGGGCGAGGAAACCCGCGGCGATCATGCGCCCGATCCCGCGCGATCCGCCGGTGATGAGGGCCGACCGTCCGGCGAGGGAGAAGAGGTTCGAGGTATCCATTGAAGTCCTTCGGTCACTTGAAGTCGGTTCGGTCAAGCCAGTTCGAACAGGCCGGCCGCACCCATGCCGCGTCCGACGCACATCGACACCACGGCGAATTGCTCGCCGCGGCGACGTGCTTCGAGCAGCGCGTGGCCGACCGTGCCGCGCACCGGTCATCCCGTAGGGGGCCCAGCGCGAGGGCACCGCCGTTCACATTCATCTTCTCCGGGGCGATGCCCAGCACGTCTCGGCAGTAGACCGCTTGAGAGGAGAAGACCTCATTGATCTCCCAGACGCCGATGTCGCCGATCTCGAGGCCGTGCTGTTCGAGCAGATGCGGGGATTGCGGTTATCGACCCGATGCCCATCTCGTCGGGCGGTCACGCTGATCGGGACAATCTCCTCGGCGAAGCTCCCTGACACCTGTGCCGCTGTCGCTCCCCGCTGCGAGATCGATTCGACGCCGCCGCCGATCGCCACTCGCATGCCATCGACCAGAATCTGCTTGGCGGCGATCGCCACGTGCGACGTTGAAGCCGGTCGACCCCTGCTGGAGAGCGCAGCCCAGGACGACGTCCTCGACGTGGCTCGGGTTCGACGAGGTTCGGGTCGAGGCCGCCCCTTCGGCGGCCCCGAGATGGCGTGGGCGGCGAGATCTACCCCAAAGGTGTTGTTGAACGGACCTCGGTAAGCCCGCCCGATCGGGGTACCGGCCGTGGCGACGATGGCTGCTCTTGACACTTGCACTCCTGTGCGGATCTCTGGGCATGCGAGTCGCCCATGTGGTGTGGTTTGGAGCGCCGTCGTGTCGCTTCGCACCAGCTTGGTCGCCAATGTCTTCGTGAAGCTCCGGCGGTCGGTCTTAGCCGCGGAATAGCCCCGGGGCGCCCTGACCGTGCGGATGACACCTTGGAGATGGACGTCCAGCACCAGGTCCAGCCAATCGTCGGCGACGAGCCGTCGCACCAGCCCACCGCCGATGTCTCGGCCCGCGCCGGTCGCGACGGCCACGCGTGGGGTGTCACTGTCCATACCGTCCTCTGCTGCCGGCCGCTCTCTCGGTGTCAGCATGATGGCCGAAATTGAATCCGACGTCAATCTCACTTCCATGTCGGCGCCGCCGAAGAACAGGTCGTTCATCGAAATCTGCCTCGGGCACCGGCAACCCGGCCGGTGACTCATCGACCGAAGTGCGAGACGCGCTGACTCGCCGACCCCGGCCCGCGATGGTCCGTCGTACTGTCCAATCCACCCTCCGGCCGGAGTGCAATCCGGACTGCAGGGGGCTGAATCGGCCGTGACTGGCGCGCCGCGCGATCGCGAACCGTACGGCGGCCCTAGCTAGCTGCGATCGAACGGGTCGACGCGGCTGAGTGCCGAGCAGCAGATTCGTCAGCTCGGTCGCGACGCACTTCAACCAGGACGAGCGCCAGCGGCTACGCCCAGCCGGATCCTTGCCGGGGTCACGCCGGGTATCCAGGGACGGCGAGCGAGTGGCGGTCGAGGCCCTGGAACCCGGTCATTCCGCAAGTTCTGGCGCCTGCACCGAGGCGGCACGCTGGCCGGACCTGCGGGCGCTGATCACCGCAGCATTCACCCCACCCGCGCCCGTCCAGGACCCGCCGGCCGACGGTGACGACTGGATCCGGTACGCCGACGACGTGGCCGCAGGCGACCGGTTCGACCTAGGCGAGTTCACCGTGTGCGAAGACGACATCATCGCCCTCGGCGAACGCTGATACCCACTCCACTTCCAGCTCGCACGCTCGTCCCCGCTCGGCGTTCCGTGCGCCAGCGGCTTGCACACCCAGGCCATCATGCAACGCCTCGCCGCCCGCCTCCTGCACCGCAGGACCGCCATCGTCGTGGGGCGCCGGATACTTGGTCCCGCACCGAGGCCAGGGCCTGGAGTCCGGTGAAGCGCCCTCCGAGGAGGTACGTCGCAGCCTGCACGATCCAGGACTCAGACGTGTTCGGGCTGAGCATGGTGACGCCCACCCCCAAACCGACGCCGGGCCGACTGAGCGCACCCATGTACCGCGAGACCAGGTCCCGCACCTGGGCGTAGGTCAGTCGCCGGTCGCCCGCGACGAACGCCTCCGACGAGCTGTGCCGCGTCAGCGACTGGACGATGAGGTCGCTCAGCGTGGCACCGGCCGAGGCCGCCGATGCGGCGAACGCCGGGTGATGGCGGAGGGAGTCACCGTTCCAGCGTAGGCTCCCCCGGCATCGGGCTGCCACCGATGGTCCGCCAGGAACTACGGCTAACCCGCCAACCTCTCACCCATGGGAGCCGCGGGAGGACCGAACCGACAAGCGATAGCTTCCGGGTGTCTGACCGACCAGCTCGGTGAAGGCGTCGATGAAGCTGCTGGGGTTCGACCAGCCCAGCAGGATCGCCGTGTCGGTGACCGAGGCGCCGTCGCTGAGCTCGATCAGCGCCCGTTGGATCCGCAGCAGGGTGCGCCACTGGTGGAAGTTCATCGACAGCTCGCTGCCGAACAGCCGGCTCAGGGTGCGTTCGCTGGAGCCGACGCGCTGGCCCAGCTCGGCCAGGGTCGCCGGGGTTGCCGGGTCCGCGTGAAGCAGGTCGGTGACCGCCTTGAGACGCCGGTCGCTCGGCTCCGGGAGGCGCAGCGGCTCCGGTGCGGCGCGGGCGAGCTCGGCGAGTACGACGTCGATCATCAGCCGCGCACGGGAGCTCTCCAGCGGCTCGCCCTCGCTCATCAGGGCCAGATAGGCCTCGCGCAGCAACGCGCTCGCCACGAAGACCGATGGCTCGGCCGGCAGCTGTCCGGTCAGCGTCACGGGCAGCGACAGCACCCGGATGTCCGTCTCGCCGTACGCCTTGCTGCTGTGCACCGCGAAGGGTGGCACCCACATGATCCGGCTGGCCGGCGCCACCCAGGTGCCCACCTGGGTCGCTGTGACCAGGGCCCCACGTGCGGCGTAGCGGAGCTGGCCGTAGTCGTGGAAGTGCGCGGCCACGTCGGCGCCATGGGCCAGCAGCGCCGACAACGGCGCCTCGTCGGTGCAGAAGCTCGGCTCGCCGCTGGGGTCGGACACGCGATCGAGGCTACCCGTCACTGGCGGGTTATCGGGAAAGCCTGGCGCGATACCGGTGGTGAGCCGGGCGCCGCAGACGCATCGTGAAGACATGCCACAACAGATCAAGCTCGAGGACGTCGCGGCCGCGTCGTCTTCCTCCCCCCACCGCCGGGGTCGACACCGAACTCGTGCTCACCTCGCGCACGCCCTGAGTGAGGGGTGGCAGCGATGAGAACACAGACGACCGGCACGATCGCAGTCTTCGGCGCGACAGGGCGGCAGGGCGGGGCCGTGGTCGACGCGCTGCTGGATCACAAGGCCGCGGTGCGGGCCCTGGTCCGCAACCCGCGATCCGACCGGGCTCATGCGCTGGCCGCCCGCGGCGTCGAGCTGGCGGCCATCCGGACCGACGACCCGGCGTCGCTGGCCGCCGCGCTGACGGCGATCGAGGCGTTCTACTTCATGACCCCGGAGGCGAACAACCTCGAAGAGGTCCAGACGGAGATCCGCATCGGCACCGCGCTCGTCGACGCGGCGGTCGCGGCACGCGTTCCGCACGTCGTGTTCAACTCGGTCTTCGGCGCGGACCGGGAGCGGGGTGTGCCGCACCACGACTCGAAGCACTCGATCGAGGAGTACCTGAGGAAGTCCGGCCTCAGGGCCACGATGGTTCGCCCGGCCCCCTTCATGGAGGAGATGGCACCGAGCGTGGAGCACGGAGAGATCGTGGTGAGGCTGCCGCTGCCGGAGGACGTCGCGCTGAAGATGATCTCGGTCAGGGACGTCGGCCGGGTCGCCGCCGCGCTCTTGCTCGACACCGCGGAGGCACCCGGCGGAGCCGTGGAGCTCGTCGGCGACGAGCTGACGGGCCCTCAGATCGCCGCGGCGTTCGGCGCGCGCGCCGGGCTCCCGGCACGGTACGAGGCCCTTCCGTTGCGCGTGCTTCCCACCGACCTCGACCGGGCGATGTTCCGCCAGTTCGCGAAGGCGGCGGAACACCCGTCGGACCGTGCGGTCGTGCGGGCGATCGAGCCGGCCACCCTCGACCTGGCCGGTTGGATCCAATCCACCGGCTGGACCGCACCCACGACCGTGGCTGGTTCCTGAGCCCCCGAGCCAGAACTGGTCGAAGTGCCGGTGCGGCCGCCGCCGGTCCCGGCGGTTGATCTTTCACCTGGAGCGACGAGCACTGGAGCAAGACATGAAGGCGATCACCTATACCGAGTTCGGCGGACCGGAAGTCCTCCGTCTCGAAGAGGTCGACGAGCCGCACGCCGGACCCGGGCAGGTGCGGCTGAGGGTCGTGGCGGCAGGGGTCAACCCGCTCGACTCCAAGATCCGCAACGGGTGGCGGCCGCAGCTCGCGCCGCCGTTCCCGGTGACCCCCGGCGTGGAGGCGGCCGGCGTCGTCGACGAGGTCGGCGAAGGCGTGACCGGCGTCGCGGTGGGTGACGAGGTCCTGGGCTGGACCGTCACCGGCGCGTACGCCGAGTACGCGTTGGCCGTCGACTTCGGCCCGAAGCCCGCAGACCTCGACTGGGACCTCGCCGCGGCGCTGCCCGTCGCCGTCGAGACCTCGGTCCGCGTGCTCGACGCTCTCGGCGTCGGAGAAGGCGACACGCTCCTGCTGCACGGAGCCGCGGGGGTGTCCGGCGCCGTCGGTGTTCAGCTCGCGGTCACCCGCGGTGCCACGGTCATCGGCACCGCCTCCCCCGGCAACCACGACTACCTGCGCTCGCTGGGCGCGATCCCGGTCGCCTACGGCGCCGGCCTCGCCGACCGGGTCCGCGAGGCCGCACCGCAGGGCATCGACGCCGTGTACGACGCCGCGGGGGCCGGCGACCTGGAGGTGTCGATCGACCTGCGCGGCGGCACCGACCGGATCATCACCATCGCCGATCAGAAGGCCGCCGAGCTGGGCGTCACCTTCTCCGGCCCCGGCGCCCCGTTCGGTCCCCGCCTCGGCGAGTACACCCGCCTCGCAGCCGACGGCAAGCTCACGGTGCGCATCGCGCAGAGCCTTCCGCTGGCGGACGCCGCGAAGGCGCAGGAGCTGAGCGCGAGCGGTCACGCCGCCGGGAAGCTCGTCCTGCGGCCGTAGCTCAGCGCCTGGCCGGCTGGGGAGGCACGACGGCAGGGCGTCATGGTCCTGGCGAACCCGGCCGGCTCGTCCGCCTCCACCGGCCCGGCTTGCCCCAGGTGGCCGAGACCGCGGGCGAGCAGCAGTTCCGCCTGCTGCTCGCACGCCGCCGCCAGCGCGCTGTGGTTGGTTCAGCCGAGGACTGGATCGGAGTCCACCCATCCGCTTCCCGAAGCCGGGCACAGACCGATAGCCGTTGAGGCTGGGCAAACATGTTGTCGAGCACGATCGCGCGTCGAAGTCATGCTCGATGGCGCGCCACAGTCCTTCCTGACCGTCGCGAGCGACTTCCGGTCCACGCTCTGATTGCGACGACACGCTGACATCTCTGATGAGGGAGCGGGGTAAGTGGCGCCGCACCGCAGCGACGTGTATCGGCGCTGGCCCACCAGGTCCGTCTGATCGCCGACACCCTGGACGTGCACCTCCCACCGGTATTCGAGGTCGCCACCGGCTCGCTGCTCTCCGACTTCCAGGCCTACGCCGGTGATCTCGCCCGGTCGTGGTCGGAACCCTGGATGGACAGCCTGCTGGGCTGGCTCTCCGATCTGGCCGGCCACGACGAAGCCGAGGCCGCCTTCCGCACCATGGACCTGCGCCGAAGGGGCTCGCTGCGGTGGTCCCTGGAGCGTGCCGTCGAGCACGGTGACAGACTTCCTCGACGCCGTGGCCAGCGCGGCGTACCGCGTCATCACGGCCGGGGCGGCAGCGCGATGAGTCACTCGCACGACCTGTCCGCCGCCGGGCAGCTGCGCGCCTTGCGCAGTCACGAGATCTCCGCACGGGAGCTGGCCCAGCACTACCTCGATCGCATCGCCAAGCTCGACGGCGAGCTCGATGCCGTGTCACGGTCGACCCCGCGCTCGCCCTTCGCGACGCCGATCACGCCGACGAGCAACTGGCGCGCGGCGAGCACACCCCGCTGGGCGGTATCCCCATCGGCATCAAGGACCTCCACGCGACAGCCTGCCTCGCCACATCGTTCGGCACCTGGAACGCCGTCACTCCCGTGCCCGCGGTCACCCCGCACGACACGGGTCGCTACTCCAGCGGCGGTGCGGCGACTGCCGTTTCCGCCGGTCCACTCCCGATCGCCCACGCGAGCGACGCCGCCGGCTCCACCCGCACTCCGGCGGCCGCATGTCACTTGGTCGGCATCAAGCCGAGCAGGGGCCTGCTGAGCCTCGCGCCTGCGGGCTCCTTCTTCGCGGCGGGCGCCGAGGGCCCCTTGGCGCGGACCGTCGAGGACACTTCCCTGCTGCTGCTGGAGGTGATGGCCCAGCCGCCCTCCCGGGACCTCTACCCGTGGACACCGGACACCAGCCTGGCCCAGGCCGGCCGCAGTCGCCCCGACCGGTCCCTGAAGATCGGGTGGTGAACCGACACCGGTTTCACCGGCGTCGCCCCGCATCCGGAGCGACATACCCACGATTCTGGGCCAGTCCTCCGGCGCCTCGGCCTCGAGCAGACTCGGACTCACCTTGGCGACGGCATCGACGGCGACCTCCAGCCGGTGACTCACCGCGTCCCGGATCAGGGTGTCCGCCAGCGAACCCCGCGCGAGATGCTCCTGCTACACGCGCAGGTGGTCGCGCGCATCAGCGAGGTGCTGAGAGTCTTTGCGACGGCGTCTGGTCACAGCTCGACAGCCTCCGCGAGCGCCGACGGCGCGATATCGCGTTTGAGCATCCGGGCGGGCACGATGTCGATCGGGTAGCCGAGCAACCGCTCCAGCTCGATGTCCAGCGCGGCAAGGTCGACCAGATCAGCACCCGGGTCGAGATCGACCAGCAGATCGATGTCGCTGCCCTCATCATCTTCCCCACGTGCGACGCTGCCGAAGACGCGGACGTTCCTCGCCTTGTGGGCGTGCGCGAGCGCCAGAACCTCGCTCCGGTGCCGGGCCAGAACCCGCCCAGCCGGCGAGGTGGGGTGGAACCGAGCGGCGCGATAAGCCCTGATCAACCGCGAGACCTCCGGCTGACTCCGCCCGATGGCCTTGGCGATCTGCTTCTGCGTCATCCCCTGGTCAGCCGCCTTCCCGACCGCCTCGCGGAGGGAGGCGCTGGCCGTAGCGCGCATCCGGTCGGCCTCTGCCGCCACCTGTGCCAACGACGCGGCCAGCTCATCACCGGGCTCCATATAGCAAATGCTATACCCGGTCGGCGGACTGTGACAGGAGTTCGGGGCGTGTTCAGCTCGTGACAGTCGATCAAGCCGATCACCTGCGGACCGTCGGCTGAGCTGGACGGTAACCTTGGGCAACCCCGCCGCGCGTGCGCACGCGCGGTGAACTCGACGACGAGGAGGTTGGCGACCGTTGGCGCGCGTTCCCGGCAACCTCCCCGGCTCCGAGTCGGTCAGCAGCTTCGTCGGCAGGCGCGCCGCCGTCGCCGAGGTGCGGGCCCTTCTCGGGGCCGCCCGGCTGGTCACGCTGCTCGGGCCGGGCGGCATGGGCAAGACCCGTCTGGCGGTGCACGTGGCCGAGAGCGTGCGACGGGGCTTCCCGGACGGGGTCTGGCTGGTGGAGCTGGCGGACCTGCGCGATCCGGACATGGTCGGGCACGCCGTCGTCGACGCGCTCGGCGTGGTCGACCAGTCGATGACCTCCTCCGAGACTGTCCTGACCGACCACCTGCGCGGCAAGAAGTTGCTCCTGGTCCTCGACAACTGCGAGCACGTGCTCGACGCGTGCGCCCGGCTCGCGGCGACCATCCTGCGCGCGGCGCCGCACGTGCGGATCCTGGCGACCAGCCGGGAGGCGCTGCACGCGCCGGGCGAGCACGTGTGGGCCGTCCCGCCGCTGAGCGTGCCCGAGCAGGGACTGGCCGGCCTGCCGGCCCGCAAGCTGCTGGAGTTCGAGGCGGTCGAACTGTTCGCCCAGCGCGCGGCGGCCGCGGTGCCGGGTTTCGAGCTCACCCCGGAGAACCGGGAGGGCGTGGCCCGGCTGTGCGCGCGGCTCGACGGGATGCCGCTGGCCATCGAGCTGGCGGCCGTGCGCCTGCAGGCGCTGGGCGTCACCGAGATCCTCGACCTGCTCGAGAACCACTTCCAGGCCCTGCCCACCGTGGTGCGCGGCGCGCCGGAACGGCACCAGACCCTGCGGGCGGCCGTCGACTGGAGCTACACCCTGTGCACACCGGCCGAGCAGGCCGTCTGGGCCCGGGTGTCGGTGTTCAGCGGCGGTTTCGACCTCGGCGCGGCCGTCGCCGTGTGCGCGGACGCGGACCTGTCCGCGCCGGTGGTGATCGACGCCCTGACCGCGCTGGTCGGCAAGTCCGTCGTGATCCGCGAACCACACAGCGCACCCGCCGCCCGCTACCGGATGCTGGAGACGATCAGGCAGTTCGGCCTGGAAGTGCTGCACGAGAGCGGCGCCGAGCCGGCCACCCGCGCCCGGCACCGCGACCACTACGCCCGGCAGGCCGCCCAGGCGTGGCGCGAGTGGTCAGGTCCGGCTCAGCTGACCTGGTCGGCGAAGCTCCGCCGGGACCAGAACAACCTGCGCGCGGCCCTGCAGCACGCGTTCGACCACGATCCGCCCGACGGCGCGCGCATGGCGACCGACCTCGGCTATCTGTGGGTGTGCGGGGCCAGCCGCGAGGGGCGCCGGTGGCTCGACCGGGCGGTCGAGGTGCTCGCCGAAGAGACCCCTGATCGGTCGCGCGCGTTGTGGGTCTCGGGTTGGGTACGCCAGATCCAGGGCGACGCCGCTGCCTCGGCCGCAGCCCTGAACGAGTGCCTGCGCAGCGCCCGGCAGCTCGGCGATGACGAGGCGGTCTCCCGCGCCGAGCAGTTCCTCGGCATCCACCTGCTGCTCGGCAACCGGCTCGCCCAGGCCGAGACTCTGCTGACCAGCGCGATGTCACCGTACCGGGACGGCGCGTCCTGGGACTCGGTCTCGCTCATCGGGCTCGCGGCCCTGGGCTGGCTCCAGGTGGTGTGCGGACGGGCGGAGGAGGCGGAACGCACCTGCCAGGAGTGCCGGCGGCTCAGCGCCGAGCTGGGCGAACGCTGGGCGGCTTCGTGGGCCCTGTGGGTGCTGGGGCTGATCGGGTGGTCGCGCCGGGAGCCGCAGCCGACGTTCGAGGTGCTGCGCGAATGCATCGGGATCAAGCGGGAACTCGGCGACTGGTTCGGCATCCCGTGCGCGGTCGAGGTCCTCGTGTGGGTCATGGCGGAGGCCGGCGACCACGAGCGCGCCGCCCGGCTGCTCGGCGCGAACCGCCAGCTGTGGCTCCCGGTCGGGCAGCCGATGTTCGGTTTCGCCCCCTATCTGGAAGCCCACGAGAAGTGCGCCTCGCAGTTGCGCGCGGCACTGGGTGACGCCCGCTTCGAGCAGAGCCACGCACAAGGACAGCACCTCGCGGCCGATGAGGCGGTCTCGTGCGCGCTGGGCACGCCCGAGGCGCCTCCCGAGCGCGGGAAGTCGCCGCTGACCAGGCGGGAACGGCAGGTGGCCGACCTGGTCGCCGAGGGACTGACGAACCGGGAGATCGCCGAGACGCTGGTGGTGTCGCAGCGGACCGCCGAATCCCACGTCGAGAACATCCTCAACAAGCTGGGCTACCACTCACGCACGCAGATCGCCGCCTGGGTGCGCGAGCGGCCGGGCGGCTCTCCGTAGGTTTCTCCGTACCGATCCCGTGGTGACCGCGGTCACGACCAGCGAAAGTGGACGACGCGACATCGGTATCAGCGGCGATACGGAGGCTTCGGTGCTGCAGACCATCCAGAGGATCGGCCCGATCCTCGACCTCTTCACCCCGGAACGCTCGGAATGGGGCGTGGCGGAGGTCGCCGAGACCCTGGGCACGCCGCGCTCCAGCACCCACGCCCTGCTCTCGACCCTGGTCGACACCGGCCTGCTCCAGTGCCGGGGCCGCGGCCGCTACCGGCTGGGCTGGCGGGTGGTGGAGCTGAGCGAGGCGATGCGCTCCGGAGTGGACCTGCGTACGTGCGCGGAGCCGGCGATCCAGGAGTTGTCCCGGGAGGTCGGCGAGACCGTCCACCTGGGCGTGTGGGAGCGCGGCAAGGTCCTCTACCTGGACAAGGTGGTGGCCCACCAGCAGGTGACCGTCACCGGCGCGCGAGTCGGCTCGCGGCTGGACGCGCACTGCACGGCGATCGGCAAGGTGCTGCTGGCGCACCGGGACGACGCGGAAATCGACCGCGTGCTCGCCCAGGCGCGGCTCAAGCGGCTGACCGCCACGACCATCACCGATCCCGCCGGCCTGCGGGCGTGCCTGGACCAGGTCCGCGCGCGGCAGGTGGCGTTCGACGACGGCGAAGCGGTCGCGGAGGTGCAGTGCGTCGCCGCGCCCGTTCGGGACGAGCACGGCGCGGTGGTGGCCGCCGTGTCGGTCACGGTGCCGGCGACGCGCTTCCGCCCGCGCAGCAAGGAGCTGCGGAAGTCCGTGAGCGTGGCGGCGGGCAAGATCGGGCGGAGGCTGTCCGCAGCGTCCGCAGGCTGGCGGCAGGGCGTGCTGACGCGGAACTGATCCGAGGGGGCGCGTGCGCCCCCTCGGTCATCGCGCCATCAGCTTCCGCCGGTACTTGGCGATGCGGGATCCGCCGTTGATCGCCGCCGCGCAGACCAGCCTCCCCGCGGCGACGCCTTCGAGGACCAGCACGTCACCCTCGTCGACGACGGTGTGGAATTCCTCCGCGTCGGCCAGGTGGCCGGCCACCTGGAACCGGTGCCCGAACTGGTCGGACCACATCGTCGGCACCGGGTCGTAGGCCACGCGCTCCCCCGGCGGGGCGAGGAGGTTCACCGCGGCGGCGATGCCCATCTCGGCGGCGTTCGTCCAGTGCTCGACGCGGGTCAGGCCCCGGCCGGCCTGCCAGGAGGCGACGTCCCCGGCGGCGACGATGTTCTCCTGGCCGATCGCGAAGCAATACCGGTCGCACTCGACACCGCCGGCCAGCTTCAGCCCGGAGCCGGCCAGCCAGCCCACGTTCGGCACCGCCCCGATCGCGACCAGCACCAGATCGGCCGCGAGGACTTCCCCGGTGGACAGGGTGACCGACCCGCCGTCCACCGAGGCGACCCCGGCGTCCAGGCGGAAACCCACGCCGTGCCGCCGGTGCAGTGCTTCGGCCCGCGCACCGAGCGCCGGTCCCAGTGGCACCATCGGCCGGCTCGCCTGGTCCACCACGGTCACGTCGGCACCGAGGCTGGCGAGCGACGCCGCGACCTCGCAGCCGATGAAGCCGGCGCCGATGATGACGGTGCGGGGCCGGCCCGCGAGCGCGGACCGGATCGCGGCGACGTCGTCCAGGCCCCGCAGCGTGTACACCCCGGCGATCCCCTCGGCTCCGGGCCACGGGCGGGCGGCGCACCCGGAGGCGATGACGAGGCCGTCGAAGCGGACCTCGTCATCGCCGATCCCGACCACGCGGCGGTCGAGATCGAGGCCGGTGGCGGCGTGCCCGAGCAGCCAGGTCGCCTCGATCCCGTCCGACGGGAGCAGGCAGGAATCCGGGTCCTGCGCACCGCTGAGGACCTCTTTGGACAGTGGCGGACGGTTGTACGGGCGGTGCGGTTCGTCGCCGATGACGGTGAGCTCACCGGCGAAGCCCCTGCGCCGCAGCGTTTCCGCGGCACGCACGCCCGCCAGCCCCGCGCCGACGACGACGATCCGCTCCACCGTCAGTCCCCGGCCTTGATCGCGGCCACCGGGCACAGCGCCGCGGCGTGCTCGACCTCGGCGCGGCGGTCCTCCCCCGGGGTCTCGTCGAGGACCGTCACGACGTCGTCGTCATCCCCGAGCGCGAACACGCCCTCGGCGGCCATCACACACTGCCCGTGCGCCTCGCACCGGTCCTTGTCGACGGTGACCTTCATGTCGTTTTCCTTCCTGTGGTGGGTTCTCAAGCCCGGCCGTGGGCGACGCGGAGCAGTTCGGGAATGGAGCACAACTTCACCCGCGGGCGGCCGGCTGGCTCGCCGAGGGCGCGCTCGTGGGCGTCGACGACCTGCCACTCGTCGTAGGTGACCAGGCCGGGGCGGCGGGATCGGATCCACTCGGCCAGGTGCCGGTGGTAGTCCGGATCGCGCGCGGGCGGCTCGGCGGAGGCGAGGTCGGCCAGCAGCGTTTTCACCGTATCGCCGGCGCACTTCTTGTTCGTACCGATGATCCCGGAGGGACCGCGCTTGATCCAGCCGCTGACGTACTCGTGGCGGCGCCCCTCGATGCGGCCGTCGACGTTCGGGATCACGCCCCGATGTTCGTCGAACGGCAGCCCTGGGCAGGGCACGCCGCGGTAACCGACGGCGCGGATCACGAGCTCGGCGGCGATCTCCTCCCGTTCGCCGGTGGGCTCGGCGACGACCCGGCCGCCCTCGCCGGTGCGCAGGGCGTTGCGTTCCAGGACGATCGAGCGCACCCGGTCGTCGCCGCGCAGCTCGACCGGAGAGCTGCAGAACCGCAGCGTGATCGTGCGCCTGGCGGACGGCGCCGGTTCGCGCTGGGCGAATTCGCGCAACGCCGCAATGTTCAGGGCGACGGTGCTCCCGGCGGCCTCGGCGTCGGCATCGCCGGCGGCTTCCAGGTCGGCGGGATCCACCCGCACGTCCACGCCGTCGAGCGCGCCCAGCTCCCGCAGCTCGGCCGGGGTGAACGCGGCCTGCAGCGGGCCACGCCTGCCGACCACGACGACCTCGGTGATCGAGCTGCGTTCCAGCACCGGCATCGCGTGGTCGGCGATGTCGGTGGCCCGCAGCTCGTCCGCGGGCATCGCGAGCATCCGGGCGATGTCGAGCGCCACGTTGCCGTTGCCGATCACCACCGCCCGGCGGGCCGTCAGGTACCCGGCCACCGGAACGCCGGTGTGGTCGGGGTGGCCGTTGTACCAGCCGACGAGGTCGCCGGCGGCGATGCTGCCCGCGAGGTGTTCGCCGGGGACACCGAGGCGTTTGTCGGCGGGCGCCCCGAGCGCGTAGACCACCGCGTCGTAGCGCGCCGCGAGTTCGGCGGCCTCGACGTCGCGGCCGAGTTCGATGTTGCCGAAGAACCGGAATCGTTCGTGGGCGGCGGTCTTGTCGAACACCGCGCTCACCGACTTGATCTTCGGGTGGTCCGGTGCGACGCCGAACCGCACGAGCCCCCACGGGGTGGGCAGCCGTTCGAGCACGTCGACGTGGATCGCCGGCTCCCGCTGTTTCAGCAGGGCGGCCGCGGCGTAGAACCCGGACGGGCCCGAGCCGACGACGGCGACGTAGAGCGGGCGCATGACACTCCTCATCCGACGGGGGCCGCGTCGACGACGACGAACCGGTCACCGCGGCGCTGCCAGCTCGCCCGGATGGTCACCGAACCGCTGCCGCCCACGTACCGGGTCTGGCTGGTTCCGGTGTCCCCGGTGCTGGACAGCCCGACGATCTCGAAGCTCCGCAGCGGCTGCGGGAGCAGCGCCGCCACCGCCGGGATCCGCTCGTGCAGCGACGGATCGAGGTCGCGCGTGAACTTCTCCACGTGCCCGGCGACGACGGCCGCCGCGTGCTCTTCGACGATCTGCTGGAGCAGGGTCGCGTTCACCACGTCCTCCTCAGCCGGCCTTGGCGAAGTAGCCGGCGTTCTTCGCGATGTAGTGCTTCCACTGGTCGGGCACGTCCGCCTCGGCGAAGATCGCGTCGCTCGGGCAGGCCGGGACGCAGGCGCCGCAGTCGATGCACGTGGCCGGGTCGATGAACAGGTGGTCGACGTCGTCGAACTCCTCGTCGTCGAGCGTGGGCTTGATGGCGTCGACCGGGCAGCTCTCCACACAGGACGTGTCCTTGATGCCGACGCAGCGCTCGGTGATCACAAAGGTCATGGCTGTGAGTCCTTCAGGTGCAGCGGGGAGGGAGCCGGCGGGTGACGGGGCACCCGCCGGCCATCGGGTCAGAGGCGATCGGGTCAGGGGCGGTCCGCCGGCACCGGGTTGGCGGCGGGGTCCCACGTCACGTCCACGTGCTCCGGGCCGCGGTGCCCGATGTTGGGCGAGAATTCCCAGTTCTGGCCCGGCACGAGCCGCATGTGGGGCAGCCGCTTCACGGTCTCCTCGAGCGCGATGCGCATCTCCAGCCGCGCCACGCCCTCGCCGAGGCAGCGGTGCCGTCCCCAGCCGAACGCCATGTGCTTGTTGGCGTTGTCCCGCCGGATGTCGAAGCGGTCGCCGTCGTCGAAGGCGGCGTCGTCGTGGTTGCCGGACCCGAGGGCGATGAGCAGCCGCTGCCCGGCGGGCAGGTCGACGCCGCCCAGCGTGGTGGCCTTGGTGGTGATGCGCTTCCACTGCGGCACCGGCGTGTAGAAGCGCAGGCTCTCCTCCACCGCGTTGGGCACCAGGCTGGGGTCGGCGCACAGCAGTTCCCACTGGTCGCGGTTCTCCAGCAGCGCCCGGTACATGCCGCCGGAGGCGTTGACCGTGGTCTCCTGACCGGCGAAGGTCAGCTGCATCATGATGGTCTGGACGTAGTCCTGGTCCCACAGGTCGGAGTTCTTCGGCAACTGTAGCTGGGCGATGAACTGGCTCATCACGTCGTCGCCCGGGTTGGCGAGGAGCCGTTCGATGTGCCCCTTGATGTAGCCCCAGTAGTCGGCCAGGTTCTGGGCCTGCTCGACCTGCTCCTCCTCGTCGGGGAAGCCGAACCCGAACACGGCCAGCCGCTTGATGAACTGCTTGGTGATGGGCACGTCCGAGTCGGGAATGCCCATCATGCGGAACAGCACCAGCGCGGGGACCTCGTACATGAAGTCGTCGATCAGGTCGGCCTCGCCGCGCTTGATGAAACCGTCGATCTTGTCGGCGACGAACTCCCGGATCATCGGCTCCAGGGTCTTGACCCGCTCCGGGGTGAAGGGGCGGCGCAGCGCCTGGCGGTGCCGGGTGTGGACCGGCGGGTCCTCGTCGACGAGGCTGGGGGCGATCTTCACGCCGGAGGAGCCCACGATGTTCAGCGCCGCCTCGCACGGGACCTGGTAGAGCTCGAGGACGTTGGCGGCCGAGAACGTCTCGGTGTCCTGCATGATCTGCAGGATGTCGTCGTACCGGGTGACCACCCACATGTCCAGCTGCGGGCTGTAGAAGACCGGCTCCTCTTTGCGGGCCTTCGCGTAGAACTCGTACATCTCGTTCGCGGCGAGCGGATCGAACGACTCCCCGATGTGCGACACCGGGCACTTCCCGGTGGTGCTGGGAGTGGACTCCGTGCTGGTCATCCTGCGAGACCTCCTCGTCTGCGTGGGCTGTGTCACGAGGATCGGGCCCGCCCCGGCGGGGACTCAACGCGCATCCCGGCATCCCGGACGACGAGCCGCCGGACCGTCCCACCGTCCGGACATCACGACTCCGGGGCGAAAAGGCGGAGGCCCGGTCCCCGCGCGGGGACCGGGCCTCCGCCCGTGGGGGGTCACGCTATCCGGTGATGTCGCGGCCGAAGATCTGCCGCGCGATCACCCACTTCTGGACCTCGTTGGCGCCTTCGTAGATCTCACCGATCTTGGAGTCGCGGTAGATCGCCTCGACCGGCCCGACGGCGTCGTCCGCGCCGCGCTGGTGGGTGAACCCCAAGCCCCCGAAGGCCTGCACGGCGTCGCGCGCCATGTCCACCGACAGGCGGGTGCCGAAGTCCTTGGCCATCGCGGCCTCCGGCTCCGGGAACGGGACACCGGAGTCCATCCGGGACGCCGCCTTGACGTAGAGGTCCCTGGCCGCGGTCAGTGCGGTGAGCCGGTCGGCCATCAGGAACTGCCAGTGCTGCTAGCCCGCCAGCGGGCCGCCGAACGCGTGCCGCCGGGCCAGGTGCGCGGCGGTGTGGTCGAAGGCGGCCTGCGCCATGCCCACGCCCGCCGCGGCGATGCCGATGCGCCCGTAGGTGAGAGTCTGCAGGGCGACCTTGAGACCGCCGCCTTCCTCGCCCAGCAGGTGTTCCGGACCCAGGCGCACGTCGTCGAGGATCACGTCGGCGGTGATCTGGCCCTTGTTGCCGAGCTTGCGGTCGGGCGTCCCGATGGACACCCCCGCCGCCGAGGCCGGCACGATGAACGTCGAGAGCCGCTCCCCCGTGCGGGCCAGCACCACGATCACCCCGGCCACCACCGAGTTGGTGATCCAGCGTTTGCGGCCGTTGAGCACTCACCCGCCGTCCGCCTGCGTGGCCACGGTGGCGACGGCCTGCGGCGACAGGTCACTGGAGGCAGCGGGCTCGCTCGTGGCGAAAGCGCCCACGAACTCCCCCGCCACCAACGGTTTCAGCCACCGCTGCCGCTGTTCGGCGTTGCCCTGGTTGAGGGCGTTGCCGGCGAGGATGCAGTGCACGTCGAAGATCGCGGCGACGCTGTTGGAGTAGTAGGCCAGCTCCTCGACCGCGACCGCGGTCGCCAGCGCCGGGTGCGCCAGGCCGTCGCCGCCGACATCGCGGGCGAACGGGATCCGGTACAGCCCCTCGGCCGCCAGCGCGTCGAACACCTCTCGGGGGAACCCGTCGGTCCGCTCGTCGCCGTTGGCGATGCGCGCCGCGACGGGTGCGACGATCCGCTGCGCGACGTCCCTGACCCGGCGCCGGACTTCGCGGGTTTCCTCCGGCGCCAGCAGGTCGTGGTGGAGGCGGTCGGCGATCCGTTCCGGACCGGCCGTCGCGGTCTTCGGGTCTTCGAGTGTCGTCACGTCACTTCCCTGGCGGTTGTTCGGCCGCGCGGCGTTCGGCGATGGTGCGCCCGCCCGCGGCGTAGTGGGTCAACGGTGTTTCCCGCACGCAGATGCGGATGCTTTCCCCGGGCACGCCGAGAGCGCGGCACGTCGCGTCGTGCAGTTCGGCGATCAGCTCGCGTATCGTGTCGGGGCTGCGGCCTTCGCCGATGGTGATGTCGATGAACGGCAAGGTCAGTCTCCCGAGACGGTGATCGAGCCGAGGGTGGTGAAGTGGGCGGCCACCCGGGCGCCGGCGCGGACCGGGACCGCGTCGGTCATGCCGCCGGTCAGCACGATCCAGCCCGCTTCCAGCGCCAGCCCGCGCTCGGCGAGCGTGTTCGCCGCCAGCGCCAGCGCCTCCGCGGGGTGCCCCTGGACGGCGGCGCCGGTGGCGGTGTCGGTGATGTCCCCGTCGACTTCGAGCAGCACGGCTTCGTGGGTGAGGTCCACCTCCTGCGGCGCCCGCCCGATGCCGCCGGTGACGAACAGCCCGGACGAGCCGTTGTCGGCGACGACGTCGGGCATCGTGAACTTGAAGTCGGCGTAGCGGCTGTCGATGAGTTCGATCCCGGTGTGCACCCGAACGACCGCGGCCAGCGCCGTCGCCGCCGTCACGCCCGGCCCGGCGAGCCGGCGCCCCAGGACGAACACGATCTCGGGTTCGGCGCGCGGGTGGATCATCTTCTCCCGCGGCACCGGGTCGCCCGCGGGCAGCACCATCGCGTCGGTGAGCCAGGCCAGCGACGGCGAGCCGATGCCCATCCGTTGCTGCTTCGCGCGGGAGGTGAGCCCGAGCTTCACCCCGATCAGCGTCTCGCCGCGCTGCCGACGCAGCCGCAGCGCCTCGTCCTGGATCGCGTAGGCGGTGCGCAGGTCGAGACCGGGCCACTGCTCGGTGATCGGCCCCCGCGCGGTCGCGGCGCTTTCCGCTTCGAGCAGCACCTCCGCGGCGGTCCGCACGTCCATGATGCTCACGCTTCCTCCTCGGTGGACAGGACGGCGGTGACGCTGCCGATGCCGGCGATGCTGGTCACCACGGTGTCTCCGGGGGCGATCGAGATCGCCCTGGTCATCGACCCGGGCAGCACGACGTGACCGGGTTCGAGCGCGGTGCCCAGCGGGCCGACGGTGTTGGCCAGCCACACCAGCGCCTTCAGCGGCGAGCCGAGCACCGCGCCGCCCGCGCCGGTCGCGGCGACCTGCCCATTGCGGTACAGCACGCAGCCCGCCATGCGCAAGTCCACATCGGACAGCCGGGACGGGGTGCTGCCCAGGACCACACCACCCGAGGAGGCGTTGTCGGCGATGGTGTCGACGATGGAGATGCGCCAGTCCTGGATGCGCGAGTCGACGATCTCCAGCGCGGGCAGCACGCAGTCCACCGCGCGGACCGCGTCGGCGACGGTGACGCCCGGCCCCTCCAGGCGCCTGCCCAGAACGAAGGCGATCTCCGGCTCGATCCGCGGCTGGAGGAACGTCGCGGCCGGGATCGGGTCGTGCTCCAGGTGGAACATGCCCGCGGTCAGGTGGCCGAAGTCGGGCTGGTCCACGCCCATCTGCCGTTGGATCGCCCGGGAGGCCAGTCCCACCTTGTGGCCGCGGACGGTCTCCCCGCCCGCGGTCCACACCCGCACCTGGTGCTGCTGGATCCGGTAGGCGTCCTGGATCGTCGCGTCCGGGTGGTCCTCGATCACCGGGCGGACCGGTTTTCCGGTGTCGTAGGCCGCCAGCAGCCGCTCCGCGGCCCCGGCGACCTGGTTGTCGTCCATCAGTGTGTTCCCTTTCGTCGGCGGGCGGGTCTGGGCGCGGCGCCGGTCGCCGCGGCGATCGCGGCCGAGATCCGGCCGCCGGCCGACATGACGGCGCGTTTGAGTTCGGCCTTGCGGGGCAGGAACCGGCTGGCGGGCACCGTCATGCTCACCGCGGCCACCACGACTCCGCGGTCATCGGTGACGGGCGCGGCCACGCAGTGCACCTCCGCGACGGCCTCGCCCACGTCGTACGCGCAGCCGGCCACGCGGACCTGGTGGAGCTCGTTGCGCAGCATCGCGGGATCGGTGATGGTCGCGGGGGTGAGCCGGCGCAGCTCCGCCCGCGCAAGCCACCGGTCGAGGTCGGCCGGGTCCCGCTGGGCGAGCAGCACCTTGCCCACGGCGGTGCAGTGGGCGTCCAGGTGGGCTCCGACGCGGGCGCCGACCACGTTCACCATGTGGGTGCCGACGATCTTGTCGACGTAGAGCACCTTGTCGCGTTCCATCACCGCGAGGTGCACGGTTTCGCCGAAGGTGCCGACCAGTTCCCGCAACACCGGCACCGCGTGGGCGCGCACGTCGAGCGAGGCGCGCAGCGTTTCGGAGAGCTCGGCGATCCGCCACCCGATCCGGTACCTGCCGCGGGCGGTGGGCGCCAGGAGCCCGGTGTCGGCAAGGCTGGCGAGGATCGCGTGGGTGCTCGACCTCGGCAGGCGGAGCTTTTCGGCGACCTCGGCCACGCCCCATTCGGGACGCTCCGGAGTGAACAGGTCGAGCACCGGCCCGATCTTCTGGATGGTCTGCAACATGCGATGCTCCGGCTACCGCGCCCGCGCGGCGATCTCGCCCGCTCGCGCCTGGGCGGCCGGCACACCGCCGATACCCCAGTCTTCCGGCCGCACCTGCTCGATCCGGCCGCGCACCTTCTCCCGCGGTACCCCGGCCACGTGGACGAGCAGGTCGGTGAACCCGGCCAGCAGCCGCTCGCGCTGGTCCGCGGGCCGTCCGGTCAGCACGACCGCGGTGAAGTACGCGAGCCCGGAACCGCCCTCGGACAGCACCTCGCCGCCCACGGCGCACCACTGTGGACGGTGCGGGACCACGAAGGCCCGCACCCGCTCGACCGGCGAGCCGAGCACGTCCGCGTAGAGCCTGCTCGCCCTCCGGAGCAGGTCGGCCGCCTGCTCGTCGTCGAGCGAGCCGTCTTCGAGGTGGAATTGAACGACCGGCATCAGTTCGCCTCCCTCCTACAGGATTCCCCGGCGGACGCCGCCGTCGAGCGTGAGCACGCCGCCGTGGAGCACCGCGGCCTCGGGGTCGAGCAGCAGCTCCACCGCCCACGCGACCTCGGCGACCGTCGGCAGGGCGCCGCGGGAGGGCTCCCGCTCGTACTGCTGCCAGACCTCGTCGACCGACGTGCCCCGTTCCCGCGCGGCGGAGGTGACCAGTTCGCGCAGGCGCGGGCTGTCCACCGGGCCCGGGGCGATGACGTGCGTGGTCACGCCGAGCGGGCCGTAGCGGTCGGCGATCTGGCGCATCAGGTTGAACACGCCGGCGTTGACCGCGCCCTGCACCGCGGTGTGCGGTTTCGGTTCCGCGCCGAGCGAACCGGCGAACGCCACGAACCGCGAGCCGCTCGTGAGCCGGTCGCGCACCGCCCGGAGCAGCCGGACGAGGCCACCGAGCTTGATCTCGGCCGCCTCGGCCAGTGCTCGCGGCCTGACCGTGTCCACCGACCCGTGCGCGCCGAGGCCCGGGGCGAACACGGCGATGCGCACCGGGCCGGTCAGCACCGCGCCGATCCGCTCGATCGCCGAGTCGTCGGCGATGTCCGCCGCGCAGGCGGTGATCAGGGATTCGCCGGCGGCGAGCCTGGCGAGCGCTTCGGCATCGCGGGCCACGGCGACCACCGGCAGGCCCCGGCCGGTCAACCGCGTCACGATCGCCGATCCGAGTGTCCCGGTCGCCCCGACGACCACCGCCTGGCCGGTCGTCACGCCGCGCCCCGGATGCGCAATGTCACCGCGCGCGGCTCGGTGAAGAACTCGCGGGAGTACTGGCCGCCTTCCCGGCCCAGGCCGCTGATCCCCTCGCCCCCGAACGGCAGCCGCAGGTCACGTTCGTAGAAGCAGTTGACCCACACCATTCCCGCCTTCCACCGCCGCACCATGCGGTGCGCGCGGTCGAGGTTGGTGGTGAACAGCACGCCCGCCAGGCCGTACGGGCTCGTGTTGGCCAGCGTGAGCGCTTCCTCCTCGGTGTCGAACGGGATGACGGTCTGCACCGGGCCGAAGATCTCCTCCTGCGCGGTGCGGGTGTCGTTGGTCAGGCCGGTGATGATCGTCGGGCGGTAGTAGAAGCCGGCGTCCAGCCCGGTCCCGCGCGCCCGTTCGCCGCCGGTGACCACGGATCCGCCTTCGCGCTGGGCGAGTTCGACGTAGCCGTGCACCTTGTCCAGGTGCCGCTGCTCGATCAGCGGGCCCATGATGTTGGCGGGGTTCTTCGGGTCGCCGATCGTGAGTTTCCGGGCGGCCGCGGTGAAAGCGGCCAGGAACTCGTCGTGGATCCCGCGCTGCACGAACAGCCGCGAGCCGGCCAGGCAGACCTGGCCGTTGCCGGCGAAGATCGCCTTGACCGACTCGGGCACCGCGACGGACAGGTCGGCGTCGTCGAAGACGATGTTCGCCGATTTCCCGCCCAGTTCGGCCGACACGGGGGTCAGGTTCGGGGCCGCGGCGGCGAGGATCTTCGCCCCGGTCGCGCTGGAGCCGGTGAAGGTGATCCGGTCCACGCGGGGATCGGTGGTCAGCGGGCCGGCGACCTCGTCTCCGCCGAAACCGTGCACGATGTTGAGCACACCCGGGGGCAGCCCGGCTGCCAGGGCCAGCTCGCCGAAACGGTGCGCGGTGAGCGGGGTCTGCGGCGCGGGTTTGAGGATCGCGGTGTTGCCGAAGGCGAGCGCGGGCGCGATCTTCCACGTGGCCAGCATGAGCGGCGCGTTCCACGGGCTGATCGCGGTGACCACACCCGCGGGCGGGTAGAGCACGTAGGACAGCAGGTCGCCGTCGGGGTAGGCATCGTTGGCGGCGAGCGCCGCGTAGTCGGCGAAGAAGCGGAAGTTCTGCGCGACCCGCGGGATCTCGGCGTGGGTGAGGTGCCCGATGTTCTTGCCCGCGTCGCGGCATTCGAGCTCGGCCAGCTCACCGACGTGCGCCTCGACCGCGTCGGCGACGGCGTGCAGGATTTTCGCGCGTTCCTTCGGCGACATCCGCGGCCAGGGTCCGGTGTCGAACGCCTGCCGCGCGGCTTCGATCGCGCGCACGCCGTCCTTGGCCGAGCCGCGCGCGACGGTGCCCAGCAGGCTGCCGTCGTGCGGGTCCCGGGTCTCGAACGTCCCCCCGTCGCCGTCGGTCCACTCCGGACCGATGAGGTGGCGGACCTCGTGCGCCGTCATGCCCCGACCACCTCGGAACGGCCCGCCAGCTGGGCGGCGACATCGATGATCATGTCCTCCTGGCCGCCGATCACGCCCCGGCGTCCCAGCTCCAGCAGGATGTCCCGCTCGGGCACGCCGTACTTCTTCGCCGCCCGCTTGGTGGGGTGGAAGAAGGTCGAGTACACCCCGGCGTAGCCGAGGATCAGCGCGGTCTCGTCGATGATCTGCGGTTCCGTCATCAGCGGCGCCATGACCCGTTCGGCGGTGTCGACCAGCGGGAACAGGTCGACCCCGGTGTCGTAGCCGGCACGTTCGAGCGCCGCGGCCAGCACCTCGGTCTGCGCGTTGCCCGCGCTGGCGCCCAGACCGCGCAGCGACCCGTCGATGTACAGCGCGCCGTTTTCGACCGCGGCGAGCGCGTTGCCGATCCCGACGCCCAGGTTGTTGTGCGCGTGGAAGCCGATGTCGGCCGAGATCGCCTCGCGCAGCGCCTTGACCCGCTCCCCCGCCCCGCGCGGCACGAGCGCACCGGCGGAGTCGACGACGTAGACCACCTGCGCGCCGTAGGAGTCCAGCTTGGCGGCCTGCTCGGCGAGCTGCGCCGGCGGGAGTTTGTGGCTCATCATCAGGAAGCTCATGACCCGCATGCCGCGCTCGCGGGCGTGCACGATCGGCTGCTCGGCGCAGTCGGCTTCGGTGCAGTGGACCGCCACGCGCACGGTGCCGGCGCCGGCCTTGTGCGCCCGGTCCAGTTCGGTGAGCGTGGCGATGCCCGGGACGTAGAGGACCGCGATGTCGGCGTCGGCGACGGCCTCCACCGCGGCGCGCACGTAGTCCGGGTCGCTGGCGGCGGCGAAGCCGTATTGGATGGACGACGCGCCGAGCCCGATGCCGTGCGCCACCTCGATGGTCCGCACACCCGCCGCGTCCAGGCCGCGCGCCACCGCCGCGACCTGGTCGGTGGTGAACTTGTGCGAGACGCTGCTCATCCCGTCCCGCAGGCTCGTGTCGACCAGGTGGATCCGCTGCGCGCCGGTCATGCCGCCGCTCCTTCCCGGGCTGCCTTGCGCGCCACGGCTTCGCCCACCTGGACGGCCGCGGCGGTGATGATGTCGAGATTTCCCGCGTACGTCGGCAGGAAGTCGCCCGCGCCTTCGACGTCGAGCATGACCGTCACCAGGTCGCCGTCGACCTCGACGAGGCGGAGGCGGTAGCCGGGCACGTACTCCTGCACCTTGGCGACCATGTCCCGCACCGCCTGCTCGATGCGCGCCGCGTCCGGCTCGCGGACGCGGGCGTAGACGGTGTCGCGCATGATCATCGGCGGTTCGGCCGGGTTGATGACCGAGATCGCCTTGGCGGAGTCGGCGCCGGCGACCGCGGCCAGCGCCCGGCCGGTCTTCTCGCTGAACTCGCTCAGGTTCTGCCGCGTGCCCGGGCCCGCGCTGGCACTGGCGATGGCCGCGACGATCTCGCCGTAGGACACGTCCGCGGCCTGGTCGACGGCGTAGAGGATCGGGATGGTGGCCTGCCCCGCGCAGCTGACCATGTTGACGTTGGGCGCGCCGAGGTGCTCGTCCAGGTTCACCGCGGGCACGACGTAGGGCCCGACCGACGCAGGGGTCAGGTCGATCGCCGTGATGCCCGCCTCGGCGTAGCGCGGCGCGGCGGCGGCGTGCACCTTCGCCGAGGTCGCTTCGAAGACCAGCGCCGGCGGCTCCGGCCGGGACAACAGCCACTCCACGCCGTCGGCGGAAACCTCCAGCCCCATGTCCCGTGCCCGCTTCAGGCCCTCGCTGCCGGGGTCGATGCCGACCATGTACCGCGGCTCGATCAGCTCGGACCGGCGGAGCTTGTAGAGCAAGTCCGTACCGATGTTCCCCGAGCCGACGATCGCCGCTTCCACTCGTGGCGCCATGTGCGCTCCGCCCTTCCAGTGCAACTTCGTCCGGCGGTGACGTTCCCGTGGCGGCGGGCCGCCGACAACGGCGATCCCGGATATCCGAACAGCGCGCGTCACCGCCGGAAAGCTGTCCAGGATGGGCGAACCAGTGGTGCCGCGGGCCCGGCCACCGGTTCACCATCGGCCACAACGCATCGTGGCGAAGGAGAATTCGAGTGAGTGAGCACGACATCCGGCACGAGATCGCGCACCTGGCCCGCGTCGAACTGGTGACCCCGGACCCCGACGGGACGCTGTGGTTCTTCACCGAGCTGCTGGGGATGTACGAGACCCACCGCGAGGGCCAGTCGGTCTACCTGCGCGGCTACGAGGACCCCTACCAGTGGAGCCTGAAAGTCACCGAAGGCCCGGAGCCGCGGATGAATCACGCCGCGTTGCGGGCGTCCTCACCGGAGGCGCTGGAGCGCCGCTACCGGGCGATCAAGGACGGCAACCTCGACCACCGGTGGCTCGACGGCGACCTCGGCTACGGCAAGACGCTGCAGTTCACCTCGCCCGACGGGCACGACCTGCAGGTGGTGTGGGAGGCCGAGAAGTACCAGGCCCCGCCGGAGCTGCGGAGCAAGATCCTCACCCGCGCGTCGAAGAAGCCGCTCAAGGGCATCCCGGTCAAGCGGATCGACCACCTCAACCTGCTGGCCAGCGACGTCACCCCGGTCAAGCAGTCGCTGGAGCGGTACCTGGGCTTCCGCACCCGGGAACGGGTGGTCGAGGGCGACGTCGAGTTCGGCGCCTGGCTGAGCACCAACATCCTCGGCCACGAGGTCGCCATCATGCGCGACAACCTGGGCGCCCACGGCCGGTTGCACCACGCCGCCTTCTACTACGGCATCCAGCAGCACAACATCGACGCGGCGGAGATGTTCCGCGAGTACGACATCACCATCGAGGCGGGCCCGGACCGGCACGGCATCACCCAGGGCGCGTTCCTGTACGTGTTCGAGCCCGGCGGCAACCGGATCGAGCTGTTCGGCGAGCCCGGTTACCTGCACCTGGAGCCGGACTCGGAGACCAAGACATGGCTGATGTCCGACATCGACACGGGTCTGGCCATCGGCGGCGCGAAACTGCCGTGGGAAACGTACTTCACCTACGGCACCCCGCCGACCAAGCCGCTGGTCGAGCACTTGGCCGACGCCCCGAAGCCGCCGGCCCCGGAGCCGGCCGTCGTCGGCTGATCCCGGTGCGCGAGGGCCGCGCTCGCCCGGCCCTCGCGCACGAATCCACGGCGGGCGTCAGCGGGCATCGGTGAGGAAGCCGGCCAGGGCGTCGGCGACGGCGGCGGGTTGTTCGTCGGGGATGAAGTGTCCGGCGTCGGGCACCACGATTCCCGTGGTGTTGTCCGCCCAGGGGCTGAGGGAGGCGGCCATGTCCGGAATGGAGCCGTGGCTGCTGGAGATCCCGAGGATGGGCACGGTCAGCCGTCGCCGCTCGAGGGCCTCGCGGTTCTTGCGCGCTGACTCCGCGGCGTCCCGGTAGTAGGCGAGGGAAGCGCGCAGTCCTCCGTCGGCGGCGAGGGCCGCCGCGTAGTGGTCGAGCTCGGCGTCGTCGAACGTGCTGGGAGACAAGGTTTTCGCCGTCAGGAACCAGCCGACGTACTCGCGTTCGCGGCCGGCGAGCAGCGTCTCGGGCAGATCGGGCACGGCGTGGAAAGCGAAGTGCCACGTCTTCCACGCCCGATCCGGATCGGTGGGGATCGTCTCCGGGAGCGTGACACCGGGAATTCCGGCGTCGAGCAGCGCGACCCGGTGCAGGTGGTCCTCGAAGCCGAGGGCGAGGGAGAACGCGACCCACGCGCCGACGTCGTGGGCGGCCAGTGAATAACTCGACACGCCAAGGGCGGCCACGGCGGCGTGGACGTGCGCGGCGACCGTGTGCGTGTCGTAGCCGTCCTCCGGCCGCTCGGAGTGACCCTGGCCCGGCAGGTCGATCGCGATGACGTGGAACCGGTCGGCCAGGCTGGGCATCACCTTGCGCCAGGCCCACCAGGTTTGCGGGAAACCGGCGAGCAGGACGACCGCCGGGCCGTCCGTCCGTCCACCTTGGACGGCATGCAGGCGCACGCCGTCCGCGTCGACCCAGCGGTGGGTGAATCCGGTCAGATGCCGCAGGGGCAGGTCGTTCATGAGCACACCGGCGACGCTAACACATCTCGAACCGATCAGTTCAACATGTGTTAGCGTGGTCGCGTGGCAGGCAAGAAGCAGTTCGACACCGACACCGCGCTCGACGCGGCGATGATCCAGTTCTGGCGCGCGGGCTACGCCGACACCTCGCTCGACGACCTGTCCAAGGCGACCGGCCTGAACCGCAGCTCCATCTACTCCTCCCTCGGCGACAAGGACACGCTCTTCCTGCGCTGCCTGGACCGCTACGCCGCGCGCTACGGCGACAAGTACGACGCCGCCCTGTCGCGTGCGGACTCCAACCCCGTCGCCGCCGTTCGCGCGTTCTTCGACGTCACCCTCGAACGCATCGCCGATCCCGCACTGCCCGACGGGTGCCTGATCGCCCAGTCGGCCATGGCGATCCCGGCCTTGAGCCCGCGCGTCGCCGCGCACGCCAAACAGGCGCTCGGCCGCCAGCGCCTGCGCCTGCGCGCCGCCCTGAAAACCAGCGAGCTGACCGACCAGGACGCCGACGCCTTCGCCATGCACGCGGCGGCAGTGAACCAGTCCCTCGCCGTCATGAGCAGAGCCGGAGCGAGCCGGGCGCAGCTGCGCGCCATCGTGAGCGTGACCGTCGACGCGCTGTCACAGACGTTGCGCGCGTCAGTGTGATCCCACGCGGCTGATCGCGGCGGCGACCACGATCGCCCCGGCGCAGACCGCCGCGGTCGCGGTCCAGCCGAACCAGCCGACCGCGGCCGCGCCCGCCGCGGTGCCGAGGCTGCCGCCGACGAAGTAGACGACCATGTAGGCGCTGTTGAACCGCGCGGGCGCCGCCGGGTCGAGCGCGAGCACGGTGCTCTGGTTGGCCACCTGCGCGGCGAACAGCCCGGCGTCGAACAGGCCGAGGCAGACCAGCGTGAGGGGCGTGTTGGACAGGCAGAGGCCGAGCGTCAGCGCCGCCGCGGCAGCGAGCGCGAGTCCGATGAGGATCACCCGCCGCGCGCCGACGCGGTCGGTCCACACCCCGGCGATCCGAGTGGCGGCGATGCCGAGCAGACCGGCCGCCCCGTACAGGCCGATTTGTTCGGGCGAATACGAAAACGGCGGCTGGGACAGCGCGACCGCGATGCCCGCCCACACCGCGCAGAACGCGAAGAACCACAGGGCGCCGCGCGCGGCGGCCAGCCGCAGCGCCGGGAACCTCAGGTACAGCCCGGGAAGCCCGCGCAGTGTGGCCAGGTACCCGGTTCCGGCGCGGCCGGGCGTGGCGGGCAACGCCGCACGGGCGGCGACTGCGATGACCGCACACGCGAGCGCGAACACCAGGAGCATGGCACGCCAGCCGATCAGCCCGGTCAGCCAGCCGCCCCCGATCCGCCCGGCGAGGATGCCCGCGGAGATCCCGGCGGTCACCACCCCGAGCACTGTCGCCCGGCGCTGCGGCTCGGCGAACCGTCCCGCCACCGAACTCAGCTGCGCCCCCACCGCGGAGCCGGCGCCGATCACGGCGAGCACAAGCCCGAGCAGCGTGGCGGAACCCACGGCGGCGGCCAGCGCCAAGGCGACGGCGAGCGCGGCGAACTGCGCGGCCACCACCGTTCTCGGCGGGAACCGGTCCACCAGCGGGACCAGCACCGCGAGCCCGGCGAGATACCCGGCCGGGCCGCAGGCGAGCACCGTGCCGACGACCGCGGCCGGGACGTCCAGCGATCCCGCGACCTCCGCGATCGAGGGTTGCAGCGGATACAGGGTCGCGGTGCCCAGAGCGGCAGCGAGCGTCAGGAACCCCACCACCGGCGCACGAAGCACCGGCTGGGCCGGCGAAAGATCAGTGTCCACGGCGACGACGGTAGGAGTGGCGCGGCGGCGACGCTGGCGGGAAAACGACGGCACCGTGATGTGGAACCACAGCGTTCGGTGCCGGCGGCGTGGTGCCGGGGTTAGGCGGCGAGCGCGGCGGCCCAGACACCGACCATGACGAGGAGCGGGACGAGAGCCATGACCGGGAACGGGCGGCGCAGCCGCGCGTACGGCGGCGCGAGACCGATCGGCCTCTCGGCTGCCTCGCTCTCGGCGCCCACGGGGTCGGGCATGGCCACGTTGTCGTTCAGATCCTCCAGCCGCGCGTAGAGCGCGTCCGCGGTCTCGCTCATCCACCGCCACGTCTGCGGGTCGCAGCAGGACAGCGACCGCAGGTGGGAGTAGACGAACAGGCGGTCCTCGACGACCTCCACGTCGAAAGCGGTCTTGCCGGGGCCGACGAAGCGGGCGACGATGTCCGGCGTGAACAGCGAACGGGCCCAGCCCTCCGCCTCGGGCGGGCAGAACAGCCGGAACGCTTCCTCGAACGGGCCGCCCAGCGGCGTTCGCCTGTCCTGAGCGGGCTGGACGGGCAGGGTTGATCGGAGCAGCCGTCCTTCGTCGGCGCGGGCGTCGAGCACGATCTGCGGCATCCGCCGACCGAGCGTGAGGGCGAAGTACGACCAGTGCAGCGACTCGCCCGCGCGCCCCTTCGCGATCCAGGCGGTGTAGTCGGCGACCTCCAGCGGGCGAGGGCCGAAGCGGCGCAGACGTGCGGAGCAGCGACGCAGGGTGCCGCGCTGGAAGATGAGTCCCGGCAGGTCGGGTTCCTTGACCTCGGGGGCGAAGTCGAACCCGTTGGCGGCCGCGAACCGGTGCAGCCGAAAGAGCTCCTCTTGCTTGCCCTTCATCCGGTGGGCGACCCAGATGAACACGGAGGCGACCAGGCAGGCCGCCGTACCGGCCGACAGGAGCAGGGCGTGATCACGCAACCGCTCGGCCAGCGTCCCCGTCCCCAGCGCGCCGAGGATCAAGGCGACGAGGACGAGAGCCGCGACGGCGGCTGTCGCGACCAGGTAGAGAACGAGCAGGCCGACCCAGACGTTCCACCGCGTGCGGCGCCCGAGCACGCGAGTGGTGAACTCCCGCATCTCGGCGCGGGTGGAGGCAACGGTGAGGGGCGTCGTGTCGAGCCCCGCGTCAGCTGCCGCCTTCACCGGCCGATTCCTCCCGGAACGACATTGACTCACTCCCCCTGGCCACGACGCCACCATACGCGAGCACACACGCCGCGGCCGTCAACCAGTCCCTCGCCGTCATGAGCAGAGCCGGTACCAACTGCGACCGTCTGGACGACCGAGGCCGAATCACGTCGCGCGGAACTTCGCCTGCGCTGGTAGCCGGCCCTCAACCGGCGGCGTCCGGGCGCGGCACGAGTGTCGGCGGGGTGAGCTGGCCGGGCTGCGGCCAGTTGGCGAATGCCTCGGCGTAGCTGTGGCTCATGATCTCCAGGACGGTGCCCCACGGGTCGGTCGCATAGGACAAGACCCACGGCCTGCCGGGCACGAACTCGTACGGCGGCGCGACCAGCGTGCCGCCGGCGCCAACGATCCGGTCGATCATGCCCGGCACGTCCGGGTGTGTGAAGCAGAGGTGCCACGGGCCGCGGTCCAGATAAGGCACCCGTTCGTCCTCCGCGCGCTCGCCGCGGGTGGGCGGGTCGATGAACTGGAAGAGTTCCAGGCCCACGGAGTTCCCGGCCAGCAGATGGGCCTGCCACGCGCGGCGGAACCGGGGGCCCAGCACCGTCGCGGCCTCCCCGTGACCGGTCGCTTCCAGGACGCGCGGGCCCATGATGCAGTGGAAACCGAACACCTGTCCGTACCAGTCGATCGCGCCGAAGACATCCGGCACGGTCAGGCCGACGTGGTTGACCGCGAGTGCTGGTGCCGACACGGGACGCCTCCCTCTTCACTGACTCAAGACCACCTGAATGTATCCGATTAACAGGTCGTGCACCAGGTGAGCTTGACGTTTTCCGCGTATTGCACCCCGAATGTATCCAATGCTAGCCTCGCCTCCTCGCTTGGCTGCACTGGTGCAGAAAGGATCGACGATGACCCGCTGGTACCGAGCCGTGCTCCTCGCGGCGGTCACTGCGACCGCCTTCCTCCTGTCGGGCTGCGGTGACGCGGCCGTCGTGCCCGCGAAGGTCACCGGCACCGGAACCGTGGACGGGAGGGGCGCGACGATCGTGGCCTTCGTCGTCTCGACGGCCAACAGCTACGTCAGCACGGAGATCAAGGCGATGCGGGCGGAAGCCGGCCGCCTGGGCTACCGGCTCGACGTGATCGACAACAACTTCGACCAGACCCAGCAGAACCAGCAGGTGCGGCAGTTCCTCGCGTCCGGCAAACCCGCCGCGGCGTTCGTGTACTGGCCCGCCAACAACGACACGGGAGTGAACTCCGCGCGCCTGCTGGCGGCCCGCGCGCCGGTCATCCAGCTCAACGGCCGGGTGCTGCCACAGGCCGGCCCCTACATCACGGCCCGGCCCGGGCAGGACAACGAGGCGATCGGCGCCGAGATGGGCAACATGGCGTTGCAGGCCGTGGCCGAGGCGCGCAGCCGCGGTGTCACGTTCCACGGCCCCGGCGGGAAGCCGAATCTGCTGGAGATCACGTATCCGACCGGGTACGAGACCGGCATCGTGCGGCACCAGGCGTTCTTCGACCGCGTCGGCGACACCTTCAACGTGCTGGCCACCGAAAACGTCAAGAGCCCCGACGCGCAAGGCGGGTTCACCGCGACCAGCCAGATCCTGTCGAAGTACAAGGCGGCCGGCATCGACTTCGTCGTGGCGGGGTCGAACAACATCGGCACCGGGGCCGTCAAGGCGCTGCAACAGGGCGGCCTGCGACCAGGTGAGGACGTGACGGTCGTGGTGGGTGACTTCTCGGGCGACCAGCAGCCGCTGAAGCAGGGGCTGATCTATTCCGCTGTGCTGCAGTCACCCGTCATCGAGGGCATCCTCGCCATCCAGACCGCGGCGCGGTACCTCGCCACCGGCCGGGTCGTCGACGGCGTCGACCGCCTGCCCGCCTCGGCCGAACAGCCACCCGTGACCGCCGACGCACCGTCCCGTTTCACCTACATGCCCAACCCGGCCATCACCCCGCACAACGTCGACACCCTGCGGGTGTGGGGCCGCACCGTCCAGGAGTTGCAGTTCTGATGGCGGACAACGGGATCCCGCGCCTGGAAGTCGATGGCGTGTCGAAGAGGTACGGCGCCGTGCAGGCGCTCGACGAGGTGCGCCTCGAAGTGCGCCCGGGTGAGGTCATGGCTCTGCTGGGCGAGAACGGCGCGGGCAAGAGCACCATCGTGAAAGTCCTTTCCGGACTGGTGCGCCCCGACTCCGGCACCGTCCGGATGGACGGGCGAGCTGTCGAGCTGTCGTCGTCGGGGGCGTCGCAGGCGGCCGGTATCGCCGTCGTGCAACAGGAATACAGCACTGTCGGCGCCCTCAGCGTCGCCGAGAACCTGCTGCTCGGCCGGCGCGGCGTGCGGTTGTGGTGGAGCAGCGGTTTCCTGCGCCGCCGCGCCGAGGATCTGCTGGCCAGGGTCGGGCTCGGCTACCTGGACCCGCGCACGCCCGCCGAGGAACTCTCGGTCGCGGAGCTGCAGCTGCTCGAGATCGCCCGGGTCCTCGCGCGGTCGGCCACCGTGCTCATCCTCGACGAGCCGACGGCGGCGCTGTCGCAGGCCGAAGCGGCGCGGGTGCTGAAGATCGTCCGGTCCATCGCCGACGAAGGCGCCGGCATCCTCTACATCACCCACCGGCTCGACGAGGTCTTCGCGATCAGCGACCGCGTCACGATCTTCCGCAACGGCGCCAGTTTCGCCCCGGCGGTGACCGCGGAGCTGACGCCGGAGGACGTCGTGCGGCGCATGCTGGGCCGCGATCTCGGGGACATGTTCCCCGAACGCGGGGACACCGAGGACGCCCCGGTCCGGCTGAAGATCACCGGGCTCACCACGCCCGGGCTGGCGGCGCCGGTCGACCTGGCCGTCCGGCGGGGCCAGATCGTGGGCCTCACCGGGCAGCTCGGTGCCGGTGGTTCCGCGTTGCTCCGGGCGCTGGCCGGTTTCGCGCCGTCGCTGACCGGCACCGTCGAGCTCGACGGCAAGCGCGTCGATCTCAGCCATCGCCGGGCGGGTATCGCCAGCGGGATCGCCTACTGCTCGCCGGATCGCAAGCGCGACGGCATCTTCGCCGGGCTGTCGATCCAGCGGAACCTGTCCTCGGCGTGGCTGGGGCGGGTGTCCCGGCTCGGGGTGGTGTTCCCGCGCCGGGAACGCGACATCGCGACGCGGACGGCGGAGCACTTCGCGATCGACACCGCGCGGCTGCCCGTGCAGGTCGGCACCCTGTCCGGCGGCAACCAGCAGAAGGTCGCGGTCGGCAAGTGGCTGGGCCGCGATCCCCAGGTCCTGCTCGTCGACGAACCGACGCGGGGCGTGGACGTCGGCGCCCGTGCCGAGATCTACCGGCGGCTGCGCGCGCTGGCCGACGAGGGGATGGCCGTCGTCGTCAGCTCCTCGGACACCGGCGAGGTCTTCGGGCTCTGCGACGCCATCGGCACTTTCCACCGGGGCGTCCTGTCCTCGGTGCGGCCAAGTTCGGAATGGACGGAGGAGGCGCTCGTGCGCGAGGTCATGCACGATGGGAACGCGCGGCCGGTGCCGGCGGGTGAAGAGGTGACGTCATGACCGAGGTCTCCGTAGCGGTCCCGGTCGCCAGGCGCGCCGGCACCGCACGGCAGTTGAGCCGGTGGGCCATGCCGGTCGTGTTCGTGGTCCTGGTCGCGGTCGCGACGGCCACCACACCGGATTTCCTCACCTTCGACAACCTGCGCGGAGTACTGATCAACACGTCGGTGACCGGAATCGCCGCGGTCGGCATGACCGCGATCACCCTCTCCGGCAACCTCTTCTCCCTGGGCACCGGGCAGTCCGCGATGCTCGCGTCGATCCTGTTCATGTCCGTGGCCGCGCACGGCGGCGCGCTCGTGGCAGGCGCCCTGCTCGCGCTCGTCACGCTCGTCGTGATCGGCCTGGTGCAGAGTCTTGCCGTGGCGGCGGGACTGAACCCGGTGGTCACCACACTCGCCGCCGGAGCCCTGATCTACGGCGTGGTGGCGGCGGTGACCGGCGGAGCCGTGATCTCGGCGCCGGCCTCGGGTGTGGGCGCGCTGGCGGCCACGACGCTGCTGGCGATCCCGCTGCCGGTCTGGGTGTTCGTGGCGTTCACCGGACTCGTCTGGCTGTTCGTCGAGAGGACGGTTCCCGGCCGCCGTCTGGTACTGGTCGGCGCGAACCGGGAGGCCGCGGTGACCAGCGGCATCTCGGTGCGGTCCGCCACCGCGTGGGCGTTCGTGATCATGTCGGTCGGGTTCACCGTCGCGGGTGTGTTCTCGGCGAGCCAGCTCGGGCAGGTCACGGTGAACAACCTGTCCGAGCTGACCGTCGACGCCGTCGCGGCGGTGCTGGTGGGCGGCACGGCGGTCAGCGGTGGCGACGGTTCGCCGGTCCGTTCGGCGGCCGGTGCGCTCGTGATCGTCGTGCTGCAGAACGTGCTGCTCCTGCACGGTCTGACCACCGGGGTCCGGGTGCTCGGCGAGGGCATCCTGATCATCGTGGTGGTGGCCGTCCTGCACCTGGCCAGGAGGTGGGCGTCATGACTTCCCGGACCGTCGGCAGAGCCGGCCGGGCCTACGGGGTCCAGGCGGGGGTGCTGGTCGCACTCGTGGTGTTCCTGGCGGTGACCGTGCCTGATTTCACCGCCTCGTCGGCGGTGTTCGGCACCTTGGACGGCGTTGCCCTCGTCGGCATCGCCGCCGCGGGAGTCGCGGTCACGATGATCGCGGGCGAGCTCGACCTCTCGATCGGCTCGATGGCGGCGCTGGCCGGTGTCGTCGCGATCCGCGCCGGGGAGCTCGGGCTGGTCCCCGCGATCGCGCTCGGCACCGCGACCGGGCTCGTCTTCGGGGTCAGTCAGGGGCTGCTCATCGCGTGGCTGCGGATCAGTTCGCTGGTCGTCACCGTCGGGTCCCTGATCGGGCTGAGCGGGATCGCGCTGGTGCTGTCCCGCGAGCGGCCGATCGGCCTGGCGGAGCTCACCACGACCGATCCGCTGCTGCGGCAGTGGTGGCTGCTCACGCCCGCGACGCTCACCGGCATCGCCGTGCTCGTCCTGCTCGGTGTCTTCCTCGCGTACACCCGGTGGGGCAGGGAGATCTACGCGGTCGGTGGAGCCCGCCAGGAAGCACGCGCGGCCGGTGTCCCCGTGACCGGCTCGCTCACGCTGGCGTTCGGGCTCTCCGGCGCCTGTGCCGGGCTCGCCGGATCGCTCGCCTGCCTGCAGGGCGGCTCGGCGGATCCGCGGGGTTTCTCCACCCTGCTGCTGGCCGCGGTGTCCGCCTGCCTCATCGGCGGAATCAGCCTGTACGGCGGTCGCGGCAACGCGGTCAACGTCGTGCTGGGCGTGCTGATCCTCGGCGTGGTCGGCGCGGGGGCGACGGCAGCCGGCGCCCCGACCTACGTCACGGGCCTGGCGACCGGGGCGTTGCTGCTCCTGGTCGTCGGGATGCAGTTCGTCATGGACCGTACGGTCGCGGTGCGGCGCCTGCACGCCGCGCGAGCCCGCAACGCGGCCGCTTTTCTGGGAGGAGATGGGTGATGTCCACAGCGGATCGGCGTGTCGGTTTCATCGGGCTCGGCCACATGGGCTCCGCGATGGCGGCACGCCTGCTCGAGGCCGGTTACGACGTCACGGTCTGGAGCCGGACGCCGAGCAAGGCCGACGAGCTCTGCGCACGGGGTGCGACCCGGGGCGAGGGCCCCGAGGACGCGATCGCCACCGGCCTGGTCTTTTCGATGCTGAGCAACGAGGACGCGATGCGCGCGGTGTTCACGGGCGAACGGCTGCGAGCCGCGCCGGACGGTTTCGTCCACGTCGGTCACGCGACCGTCAGCCCGGGTGCGGCGGCCGGGTTCGACCGGCTCGCCCGCGAGCACGGCTGTCACTACCTCAGCGCCCCCGTGCTGGGGCGGCCGGACGCGGTCGCGGCGGGGCGGATGACCGTGCTCGCCTCCGGCGACCCGGGGACCCTGGCCGCGGTGACGCCCGTGCTCGAGGCGATGGGCAAGCGGGTGTGGGACTTCGGGCCCGCCGTGGACGCCGCGCCCACCGTCAAGATCGCGGCCAACTACCTGATCGTGCACGCCCTGCAGGCGCTCGCCGAATCGGTGACCCTGCTCGAGGGATCCGGCATCGACACCGGGAAGTTCGTCGAGGTGATCAACGACTCGATCTTCCCCGGACCGGTCTACGGCGGCTACGGGCGCGCGATCGCGACGAGCACGTACACCCCGCCGGGCTTCACCACCACGCTGGGGCACAAGGACCTCATGCTCGCGATCCGCGCCGCCGAGACTCTCGGCGTGGAGCTGCCGACCGGAGCAGTGCTGCGCGAGGTCTTCGAATCGGCCATCGAGCACGTCGGCGAGGACCTGGACTGGGCGTGCGTCGCCGAGATCACCAGGCGACGCGCCACCGAACCGCTCACGAACTGAACCGCTTTCCGACCACAGGGAGCTACCCGCACATGTCACTTCAGGAATTCCTGCCCACGCCGAAGTTCGCCGAGTACAAGGAGCACTTCAAGGACTTCTTCCTGCTCGATCGCCGGGACGACGGCGTGCTGTTCGCCCAGGCCCACACCCGGGGTGACTCGGTCAAGCTGAGCGTGGAGAACCACCGTGCGCTCGGTCAGTTCCTCAAGACCGTCGGCGCGGACCCGGAGAACGAGGTGCTGATCCTTACCGGCACGGGGCGGGACTGGATGATGGGCTCGGACCCCAAGGGGTTCGAGATCGAGGAGCGCGACCTCGAGTACTGGGCCTACGAGTACGCCTACAAGGACGGCCGGATCAACGTCAGCAGCCTGGTCAACGACCTGGAGATCCCCACGATCGGCCTGATCAACGGGGACGGGTACCACTCCGAGGTGCTGCTCATGTGCGACCTGACGCTGATGGCCGAGGACGCGCGCATCTACGACCTGCACTACGGGATCAGCTCGGTGCCGGGCGACGGAATCCACAGCTGCTTCCAGGAACTGCTGGGCGTCAAGCGTGCCGCCTACGCGCTGCTGACCGGTGAGGCGATCGACGCGGCCACCGCGCTGGAGTACGGCATGGTCAACGAGGTCCTGCCGCGTGACGAGCTGGTCACGCGCGCGCACGTCATCGCCGACCACATCATGCGGCAGCCGCGGACCGTCCGCCGCCTGACCACGCAGATCATCCGGCGCCCGTGGAAGAAGCGGATCGTCGACGACCTCGACGGCGGGTTCGGCATCCAGATGTTCGGTCACCTCGCCAAGGGCAAGGCCGTGCACAGCGACGACCAGATCTCCGGCAGCGGGGACTACGTGCGGGAGGGCCGCCGGACCCCGTTCGACTGAGCGCGAGCACGAAGAAGCCGCCGGCCCGGAAAGGCCGGCGGCTTTTTCCTGTGGTGTCACCCGATCCAGACGGTCTTGAGGTTGCAGAACTCGCGGATGCCCGCCGCCCCCAGCTCGCGCCCGTAGCCGGAGTCGCGGACCCCGCCGAACGGCAGTTCCGGGTGCGACACGGACATGCCGTTGACGAACACGGCGCCGGCTTCGAGCGCGTCGGCGATGCGCCGGGCCTGTTCCTCGTCGCCCGTCCACACCGCGGAGCTGAGCCCGAACGACGTGCCGTTGGCCAGCTCGACCGCCTCCTGTTCGTCGGCCGCCCGGTACAGCACGGCGACGGGGCCGAACGCCTCCTCCTGGAAGAGCCGGCACTCCGGGCCGACGTTCTCGAGCAGGGTCGGCGGGTAATACCAGCCGGGGCTGTCCGCGGGGACGGCCGCCGTGGCGAGGACCCGCGCGCCGTGGGCGAGGGCGTCCTCGACCTGGGCGGCGAGCTCGTCCCGGCCGCTCAGCGTCGCGAGCGGACCGATGTCGGTGGTTTCCCCCAGCGGGTCGCCGACCGACAGCGCGGCGATCTTCCCGGCGAACAGCGCCGCGAACTCCGCGTAGACGTCGGTGTGCACGATGAAGCGCTTTCCGGCGATGCAGGACTGGCCGTTGTTGTTCATCCTCGCCGCCACGGCCGTGGTCGCGGCCCGCTCGACGTCGGCGCTGGGAAACACGAGAAACGGGTCCGAGCCGCCGAGTTCGAGCACGGTTTTCTTGATGGCGCGGCCGGCTGCGGCACCGACGCTGCGCCCGGCGCCTTCGGAGCCGGTCAGGGTGACCGCCGCGATCCGGGGATCGGCGATGATGCTCGGGATCGCCTCCGAGCCGATCAGCAGCGAGCCGAACGCGCCGGGCGGAAAGCCGGCCCTGGTGAACAGCGAGTCCAGGTACAGCGCGGACCGCGGCACGTTCGAGGCGTGCTTGAGCAGGCCGGCGTTGCCTGCCATGAGCGCGGGGGCGGCGAACCGCATCGCCTGCCAGATCGGGTAGTTCCAGGGCATGATCGCCAGCACGGCGCCGAGTGGCTGGTACTTCGTGAGGGCCCGGCGGGCGCCGACCCGCTCGGGTGCGCGCAACGGCTCGTCGGCGAGGAACTCCTCGGCGTGCTCGGCGTAGAAACGCATGGTCCGCGTGCTCTTGGCGATCTCGGCGCGGGCCTGGCCGATCGTCTTGCCCATCTCGATGACGATGCCGCGAGCGACCTCTTCGCCGTCGGCGTCCAGGATGTCCGCCGCCCGCCGCATCCAGGACGCCCGGGTGGCGTAGCCGGTGGCGCGGAGCCGCCGGGCGGCCTCGTGGGCGGCCCGCACCCGCGATTCCACCTCGGCGGGATCGTGCGCGGCGAACCGGTCGGCCACCTCGCCGGTGGCCGGGTTCGTCACGGCGATGGGGCGGGTGACCGGGGGGCCGGCGGTTGTCGTCATCTCGTGCCTTTCTGCGTGGGGCTCAACCTCTGTGGTGAGCCGAGAACAGCTCGGGGTGGTGTGCCAGTTGCAGCCGGGTCCGGCGGATGTGGCCGCGGGCGACCAGGCTCGCCTGGTCCGCGTCGTTCTCCCGCAGGGCGCGCACCAGCATGCGGTGCTCGTCGTGGACGATGGTGTCGCCCTGTTCCAGGAAGACCCGGGTGAACATCAGCCGGTAGTGGTGGGTCATGTTCCACATCCGCTGCACGATCTCGTCGAGCACGACGGTCTTCGCGCCGGAGTAGGACAGGCCGTGGAACTCACGGTCGAGCGTGAGGAACTCCTCGGCGCTGCTGGTGGCCGCCATCCGGTCGGCCAGGGATTCCATCTGGTCGAACACCTCGGGGGTGAGCCCGGGCAGGCTGGCGCGCAGCAGCAGCGGCTCGATCTGCTCGCGGATCCGGTAGAACTCCTCGCATTCGGACAGGTCGAACTGGGACACCCAGGCGCCCGAGTTCGCCACGAGCTTCACCAGGCCGTCGGCCTCCAGGATGCTGAGCGCGCTGCGGACGGGAATGCGGCTGGTGCCGTACCGCTCGGCGATCTCCTCTTGCCGGATGCGGCTGCCGGGCGGCAGTTCACCGGCGAGGATGGCGGCGCGCACCGCGTCGGCGATGCGGCGGCTGGTGTTGCCGACGCCGGTTTTCCCGGTGCTGGGTTCGTGCTCCTCGGTCATGGCGACATGATGCCTAACGTGCCGGGTCCGCGGGGTGCCACAGGGTCACCGTCGTGTCGGCCTCGTAGGCCTTGCCACCGGGGAAGCTGACCAGTTCGAACTGCATCCCCCAGGGGGCGAGGAAGTAGACCCAGCGTTGACCCGCGCTCGCGTTCGCGCTCGCGACGGGGTCGCCGAGGACGCGCACGCCACGGCCGCGCAGGTACTCCACCGCCTCGTCGAGGTCGTCGACGTAGAACGCGATGTGGTGGCCACCGATGTCGCTGTTGCGCGGTTGCTCGCGCTGACCGTCGGCCGCCTCCCACTGGAAGACCTCGAAGTTCGGGCCGAACCCGCACCGGTAGAAGTACAACTTCCGCATCACCGAACGCGGGTGCACGTTGAGCTGCTCGCGCATCCAGTCGTCGTCGTGCACGAACGGCCCGAGTTCGTACACGCGCTCGCACCCGAGCACGCCGACCAGGAAGGCATCGGCCTCCTCGAGGTCGGGGACGGTGAAGCCGACGTGTTCCGCGCCGCGCAGCCCAGGCAGTGGCATAGGTCCTCCTCGCACCGTTGATTGGATACATTAGCCGCCGGGTTACGCGTGTCAAGCCTGGACACCGCCTGAGCAACTCTTGTGATTGTATCCGATCTGTGGCTAGGGTTGATGACGCGCGCTCGGCGTGAAATGCCTTTTCCTGGATCGAGGACCGCGAGGAAAGCTGATGCCACGACAACGACGTTTGGAACCGATCCGGCCCTGGGTGCACCTGAGCACGACCCGGGCCGACTGGCAGGAGGCGGACCCGGCCCTGCTGGCCGGGATGCTCGGCCAGCTGCACCTCATCCGGGCGTTCGAGGAGACCGTGCTGGAACTCGCGTCCGAGGGACTGGTCCACGGTCCGGCGCACTCGAGCATCGGTCAGGAGGGCGGGGCCGTCGGTTCGGCCATCGGGCTGCGCACCTCGGACGGGATGAACGGCTCACACCGCAGCCACCACCAGTTCCTGGCCAAGTCGCTGACCCACCTCACCGGCGGCAAGGCGGACCTGGACGCGCTGGTCGACGACGCCGTGCTCGCGTTGCTCCGCCGCACCCTCGCCGAAATCCTCGGGCTGGCACAGGGGTTCAGCCGTGGCCGCGGTGGTTCCATCCACCTGCAGTGGCTCGAGGCGGGCGCCCTCGGCAGCAACGCGATCGTGGGCGGCGGAGTGCCGCTGGCCGCCGGGAACGCCTGGGCGCAACGACGGGCCGGCACCGACGACATCACGGTCAGCTACTTCGGCGACGGCGCGGTCAACATCGGGTCCGCGCTCGAGACGATGAACCTCGCGGCGGCGTGGAACCTGCCTCTGTGCTTCTTCATCGAGAACAACCTCTACGCGGTCTCGACACAGGTCGCCGAGGTGACGCGGGAAGACCGGCTGTCCGGGCGTGGCCTCGGTTTCGGCATCCCGTCCTGGAAGGTCGACGGGATGGACCCGCTCGCGGTGCACCTGGTGATGACGCAGGCCGAAGAGATCATGCGCGCGGGCGACGGCCCGGTGCTGGTGGAGGCCGACGTGTACCGGTACTACCACCAGAACGGGGCGTATCCCGGCAGCGCGTTCGGCTACCGCTCCAAGGAGGAAGAGGCCGCCTGGCGCGAACGTGATCCCATCGCCAGGGTCGCGACCGAGATGCGGAACCTCGGCCACCTCGACCAGGCGACCGCGGACGGCGTCCGTGAGCAGGCGCTGGAGGCGATGCGAAAGGTCGCCGCGGAGCTGCTCGAACCCGATCCGGACGACGAGGGGAAGCGGCGCATCCGGCCCGCGCTGTGGCCGGACCCGGCGACCGTCGACGAGGGGCTGCGCGGCGACGCCGCGGAACTGGCCGGCGTCCGCACCCTGGATCCGGCCGGATACGACGGCCCCACGACCTCCGCCCGGTTCGTCGGCATCGCCTCGGACGTGCTCGCCCGCCGGATGGAAACCGACCCCAGGGTCGTCGTCCTCGGCGAGGACGTCCACCGGCTCGGCGGCGGCACGAACGGGGTCACGAAGCAGGCCCTCAAGGTCGCGCCCGACCGCGTGCTGGGCACCCCGATCAGCGAGAACGCGTTCGCCGGCCTGGCCGGCGGGATGGCGCTGGACGGCCGGTTCCGCCCCGTGGTCGAGTTCATGTACCCGGACTTCCTCTGGGTGGCCGCGGATCAGGTGTTCAACCAGATCGGCAAGGCGCGGCACATGTTCGGCGGGCACAACACCGTTCCGCTCGTGCTGCGCACCAAGGTCGCGATGGGCACCGGCTACGGTTCGCAGCACCTGATGGACCCGGCCGGGATCTTCGCCACCAGCCCGGGATGGCGGATCGTTGCCCCGTCCACCGCGGCCGACTACATCGGACTGTTCAACACCGCCCTGGCGCTGGAGGACCCGGTGCTGGTCATCGAGCACGTCGACCTCTACCCGCTGCGGGAGGAGGTGCCGCGGGACGATCTCGACTACTTCCTGCCCCTGGGCAAGGCCGCGGTACGCCGCACCGGGTCGGAGGTCACGGTGCTCAGCTACCTGTCCATGGTGGGCCGCTCCGCCGAAGCCATCACCCAGTCCGAAGTGGACGCCGAGCTGATCGACCTGCGCTGGCTGGACCGCGCGTCACTGGACTGGGACACCATCGGCGCCAGCATCCGCAAGACCAACGCGGTGCTCATCGTCGAACAGGGCGCCAGGGGCACCTCCTACGGCGGCTGGCTCGCCGACGAGATCCAGCGCCGCTACTTCGACTGGCTCGACCTGCCGGTCCAGCGCGTCACCGGCACGGACGCGAGTCCGAGCATCTCCCGAGTCCTCGAGGCCGCGGCCATCGCCGGAACCGGCGACATCGTCGCGGCGCTGCGCCGGTGCAGGACCGAGCTGGGCGGGGGTGCCTGATGCCCGCCGTCATCCGGATGCCGGAACTGCTCGCCGGTGCCGCCGAGGCGGTGCTGCTCACCTGGTACGTCTCCCCCGGTGACGAAGTCGCCGCGGGCCAGGCCGTCGCGGAGATCGAGACCGACAAGGCCACCGTCGACATCGAAGCCGATCGCGGTGGCGTCGCGGCCGGAGTCCTGGTGGACAGCGGCGCCTCGGTCCCCGTCGGCACCCCGCTCCTCGTCCTGGCCGAGGACGGCGAGTCGGTGGACGCCGCCATGGCTGGTTTCGCCGAACCGGGAGCCCCGTCCGGCAAACCCCCGGCGCCGGACGACGCCGCGGGTGAGCCGCCCGCGCCCCCGCAGCGGCAGTTCGCGACCCCGCTGGTCCGCAAGCTCGCCCGGGAACACGGGGTCGCGCTGGCCGCGATCAACGGATCCGGTCCCGGCGGGCGGATCGTGCGCCGGGACCTGGAGCGTCACCTCGCGGCGCGGGCCGAGCCCGCCGCCGTGCCGCAGGCGAGTCCGCCCCCGGCTGAGGTGGAGCCGGCGAGCATCCCCGCGGGAGAGAACGGCCACGTCGACGTCCCGCACACCGGGATGCGGCGCGCCATCGCCCGGCGGCTCACCGAAAGCAAGAACACGGTCCCGCACTTCTACCTCGAGGCCGACTGCCGGGTGGACGCGCTGCTGCGGCTGCGGGAGACGATCAAGAACGACCCGTCGATCGCGGTCACGCCCTCGGTCAACGACTTCGTGGTCAAGGCCGTGGCCGTGGCGTTCGCGGAGGTGCCGGAAGCGAACGTGATCTGGACGCCCGACGCGGTGCGCAGGTTCGAGTCGGTGTCCATCGCGGTTGCGGTGGCCGTCGACGGCGGGCTGGTCACGCCGGTCGTCCGCGATGTCGGCAGCCGTTCGCTGAGCGACATCAGCCGGACGACCGCGAGCCTGGCCACCCGCGCCCGTGCGGGCCGGCTCAAACAAGCCGAGCTCGAAGGCGGCTCGTTCACGGTGTCGAACCTCGGCATGTACGGGATTGAGCGCTTCGCGGCCATCATCTCCCCGCCGCACTCGGGCATCCTCGCCGTCGGCGCCGCGACCAAGCGCGCTGTCGTAGACGAGGACGGTGCGCTCGGCGTCGCGACCATGATGACCGTCACCCTCTCCGGCGACCACCGCGCCCTCGACGGCGCCCTCGCCGCCCGGTGGCTGACGGCGTTCCGGGGAATCATCGAGAATCCAATGAGGATCGTCGTGTAGCGGGGGCGCCCGGAAGCGGGCCGGTCAGCCACGCGTCCGGAGCGCCTCCCACAGTTCGTGTCCGGTGAGGGCCAGTGTGCGCTCTCCGGCGCGGTGCTTGGTCAACTCGGTTCGGTCACCACAGCACCTGAACCCCGGCCACGGTCTGGAAGGCGTCGTCGGCGGTCACTAGTGGCAGCGATTCCGTCATGCACTGTGCGGCGATCATCCGGTCGAACGGGTCGCGGTGCTTCCACTCCATCGAGCCCGCGAGAAGACTGTGCTCGTCCGTGACGGGCACACTGTCCACCGCCAGTCGCGCGAGGTGCTGCCGGTACGCGCGCACCAGCACCTCGGCCTGCGGCAGCTTGCCCAGTCGTTGCTTGGTCGCGATCTCCCACGCCGAGGCCGCGGAGACGAACAACTCCGTGCGGCGATCGGCGACCGCGGCGCGGACCTGATCGGAGAGCCGGTCAGGTTCGGTCAACGCCCACAGCAGCACGTGCGTGTCGAGCATCAACCGTCGCGGCGTCACGACTCCCATGCCGCGAGTTCGTCCTCGGGAAGCGGCTCGTCGAACGAGTCCGGAACGCGGTAGGGGACGAAACCCAGCTCCCTTTCCGGTGGTTCCTGAAACGGCACCAGCCGGGCCACCGGCACGTCGCCGCGCGCGATGACGACCTCCTCGCCCCGCTCGACGTCAGCCAGGATCGCGGACAGCCGCGTCTTGGCCTCCTGCACCTTCACCGTCCGTTCCACCGGGTCAACGGTACTTGACCAACCATGGTTGGTCAACCTTGGCCACCCTTCGTCGGACCGTAAATGCGCTGGTCGAGGCGGTGGAGCGCCCAGGCCCGCGCGGCAGCAGTGAGTGCCGTGCGGTGCGGCAGCGGGTGGTCCCGTTCGAGCAGCTGCCAGATACCCCAGATGGCGATGGCGAACGCGGTGCGGGTCGCGGCCGGAGTGCCCTGCCAGCACAGCACGCCTTCGGCCCACCGTTCCGCGGCCTCCGGCTCGTGGCCCGCCGCGATGAGCCGCGGTATCAGGAACGCCGTGTCCACGGCTGGGTTGCCCCGCCGCGACCAGGCCCAATCCACAACCCGGGCGCCGTCGTCGGCGACGAGGATGTTGAGCGAGTGCAGGTCGGTGTGCACCAGGTGGTCACCGGCGACCAGCTCGATCGCGCGCGCCTCCCCCGCCACCAGTTCGTCGAGGTGGCCCCGGGCCCACGGGTCCACATCAGACGGAAGGTCTTTCGCCAGCCTGCGCCACGCGGCCAGCCGCCCCCACTGCTGAGCCAGGGACGGCACGTGCCCCGGGCACGCCGCCAACTCCTCGGCCATGACGTCGAGCACGGGCACGATCTTCGCCGGATCGGGCGACCCCGGCGCGAGGTCGGCGTGCTGACCGGCAACGCAGTCGAACCCCAGCAGCAGCCACTCCCCGACCTCGACCCGCCAGAGCAACCGGGGCGCGATCGCTCCGGGCAGCCACGCGTTGACCTCGGCCTCGTGACGGTGCATCGCGCCCCGATCACCAGCGTCCGCGATGCCCTTGCAGAAAACCCGGCCACCATCACGCAGACGCAGCGTCGCCGAGAAGTCCGAGTTCCGGCCAGCCGAGGGAATTTCGGCCCGCACAACCGGCCCCGTTCGCCGTTCGATCGCCGCACGCGCCGCGACGGGCACCTCATCCCACGGGCGACTGGCCATTGGATCCCCCTCTAGCGCTGCGGCGGCGGGTCGTCGTAGCAGCCATTTTGGCATTGTGAGCAGTTGACGTGATCGGCATCCGGGTGCGGCCAGAGGCAGGCGTCCAGGGTGTAGCCCGCTGCCCTGATCGCGGACATCGTGCGAACCAGCGTGTCCCGGGCGGCGGGGCCGCCGACGCGCGGATCGTTCTCGTCGGCCGGCACGTGGTGCAGGAAACGTCCCGCCACGCGGTCACAGAACTCGGCGTAGTCCTTGGTGTGCAGGACGAAAGTGTGCCAGCCCAGGTCGACCAGTTCACTGGGAGCCAGCGGTGCGCCGCAGTTGGTGGCGCAGGCCGCCAGGAAGGCCAGAGCCTGATCCACGATGCGCTCCGACAGGCCCGGATCCAGCTTCTCCTCGACGGCGAGGCGACGGGCAAGGCGGTTGAGCAGCTCGTGCGAGACGAGCGAGCGGCCGGTCACCGGACCATTCATCACCGCGGTCATGCGCTCCTCCATTCGATCGGTTGTCCCCGGCCGCTGCCCGGCCGCTGACCGATCCAGCAGAGCGGGTGCTCATCCCCGCACCCAGGGCGAAAAGGATGCGTCGACACGGCGTTGAAGCGGCGGCACTGCGCTGAGCTGCGAAAACAACGTCAGCGCGCCCGTTGGTCCGATCAGGTGCCGATGCCCGGTCGGTGATCAGTGACCTCCGGTTGCTCGTTATCGTGGCTCCCGAGGACGAGAGGGGAAGCCGGGATGGGTGAGCGACGGATGCGTTCATCGCGCAACGCTGCCTGATGGGCTACACCCAGGAAGCGTTCGCGGCGGCGGTCGGTGTCGAGTTCACCACGGTGGGACGGTGGGAACGCGGCGAGTTGACCCCGCAGCCCTGGCGCTGAGGGCGCATCGCCAAAGCCCTCGGTGTCACGCTCGAGGAACTCGGAGCCTTGCTGTCTCCGGGCACCGGCCAGAACAGCCAGAGGCCGGCCCCTTCGGAGCACCGGGTGGTGAACGTGCCATCCGGCGACCCGTCGGAGGAAGACGATATGAACCGGCGAAGCTTGCTACGGCTGTTCAGCATGGCCGGAGCCTTCCTGAGTCTCCCGGAACCCGCGGACGCTGTCCCCGCATCCCTCGGCCGCACCACGGTCAACTCGACCACAGTCGCCGCGTACTCCCAGCTCAACCAGTACCTGTGGCGGGCCTACGCGCTCGCTCCGAGCAAGGGCGCGGTGCTGCCGCCGGTTCGTGCGCAGCTCGAGATCCTGTCCGAAGCCTTGGCGCAAGCACAGACCCCCGGCACCCGTCAGCACCTCTGCACGCTGGCGGCTGACCTCTTCCAGCTGGCCGGCGAAATCCTCTTCGACGCGGACCGCTACAGCGACGCCGCGCACTGCTACACCCTGGCGGCCACCGCCGGCAAAGAATCGAGCGCGATCGACCTGTGGGCCTGCGCGCTGACCCGGCACGCCTACATCGCCGTCTACGAACGACGGTTCAGCGACGCGGCCCCTCTCCTCGACCTCGCCGCAACCCTCGCTCGGCAAGGTGATCCCGGTCTGCCCACCCGGCACTGGATCGCCGCTGTGCAAGCCGAAACTCACGCCGGGCTGGGTGACCTCGATGCCTGCCAGCGGGCATTGGACACCGCGGCCGAAGTGCTGCAGCTCCCGCAACCGCCGCCGAACCGGGGCTGGCTGCGGTTCGACGGTTCCCGCCTACCCGAGCTGCGCGGCACCTGCTACCTCTCCCTCGGCCGGACCGACCTGGCCGAAAAAGCGCTGACCGACGCGCTCCAGTCGGGCCTGACCCCGCGGCGCGAAGCCGCGGTGGTCACCGACCTCGCATTACTCGGGCTGCAGCGGCAAGATCCGGACCAAGTCGCCGCCTACGCCGGCACCGCCGTGTCCATCGCCCGCCAGACCGGCTCCGCCGTCGTGATCCGCAAACTACAGGGGCTCCAGCAGCACCTCCCCCGCACGCCCGCACACCCGCGGATCCGGCAGTTGACCGCTGACATCCACGCACTCAGCACCCCGATCTGAGCAAGGAGCACGAATGACACACGACGGTGGCCGCATCTTCCGGGAAGCCTGGATCGCCGGCGTCCACAAGCACTACCCCGGCCAGCCCAAGCCCGGCTACATCGCCCCCTGGGAGGACACCCCGGACTGGGAACGGGACGCGGCCGCCGCGGTGTACGACCAAATTCGCGCCTTCGTCGCCGCGACCGGCGGCGCCACCAGCAAGCTGACCCGTGACCAAAAAGGACGGTTCGTCGCGCTCTGCTGGATCGGCCAGATCTTCAAGCACTTCCCCGACCCGAAACCCTCCTACGTCGCCGACTGGCACGACCTCCCCGACTGGCAGAAAGCCACGGACGCGGACATCTTCGAGCACATCGAACAATCCGTGTAGCGCATCGGGCGTTGGGGCACTCGCCGAGGAGCCGGGCAACAACCGACTCCCGGCGTCTCGTCGAGGCCGGCCCCGTTGCCGGCCCGACGAGCCAGGTCACCGCTTGACCACGTAGACGTGCGACGCGGTCGGCGGACGGAGTTCGGCGGTCTCCCCGCCGGTGCCGACGAACACGCCGTGGGGTGACGGCCTCACACGCACGACCGCGCCGGGCCGCACCCCTGCGCGCCGCAGACTGTTCAGGAGCCGGGTGTCCGCTTGGATCCGCTCCCCGATGCGGTGCACGAGCGCGCTGGCGCCGCCCGGTCCTGGCTTCAGCGCGCTGAGGCTGAGCGTGGTCTCGTCGAGATTGCTGCTCGTCCCGCCGAGTTCCTCCAGGCCCGGGATGGGGTTGCCGTAGGGCGACGCCGTCGGATGACGCAGCAGCTCCAGAAAGCGGCGTTCGACGGCCTCGCTCATCACGTGCTCCCAGCGCGCCGCTTCGGCATGGACGTGCTCCCACTCCAGCCCGATCACCTCGACCAGCAGGCACTCCGCGAGCCGGTGCCTGCGCAGCACACGTGTGGCGATCCGCCTGCCCTCCGCCGTCAGCTCGAGGCGCCGGTCGGCGGCGACGTGGAGCAGGCCGTCGCGCTCCATGCGAGCGACGGTCTGGCTGACGGCGGGGCCACTCCGGTGCAGACGCTCGGCGAGGCCGGCACGCCGGGGGACCACGCCTTCCTCCTCGAGCTCCAGGATGATGCGCAGGTACATCTCCGTGGTGCCGATCCGTCCGGACATGCTGCCCGTCAAGCGGGGATTTCGGCGGTGGCGATCAGGACCGCGCGGCCGAGGGTGTGCCCGGACATGGTGAAGCCGAGGACGGCCGGGGTGGCGTCGGCCGCGACGCCCACGGACTCCACGTCGAGGGCGTGCACCACGACGAAGTAGCGGTGCGGCCCGTGCCCGGCGGGCGGCGCGGCGCCGATGAAGCGAGCCAGACCGGCATCGTTGCGCAGCTGGAAGGCGCCGGCGGGCAGGCCCGAACCGGAGTCGTCGCCGGCGCCCTCGGGCAGCTCGGTGACCGCTGCGGGAATGTCGGCGACCGCCCAGTGCCAGAACCCCGAACCGGTGGGAGCGTCGGGGTCGTAGACGGTGACGGCGTAGCTCTTGGTGCCCTCCGGGGCCCCGCACCAGGACAACTGCGGGGACACGTCCTTCCCGTCCGGCACTCCGAAGAGGCCGGAATACTGCTCGCGCGACCAGGCGGCACCGTCGGCGATGGTGGCGCTGGTGAGCGTGAAGGAGGCCACCTCCGGGAGGCGGGCGAACGGGTCGTTGGCGCTCATCGCGTCATTCCTCTCAGACCGTGTTGGCGGCGCACTTCGCCGCACGAGATCGACGATAGCACGAATAATCGATTATCGACCAGATCGTCTATGCTTGGGGCATGGCACCCACATCCCGGGCACCGGGGAAGCAGATGCTCTCCGAGCAGGTCTACGCCCACCTTCGGGACGCGATCATGCGCGGCAAGCACGGCCCCGGGGCCGCCCTCAAACCCCAGGAGCTCGCCCAGCAACAGGGCGTAAGCCTGGCGGTCGTGCGGGAGGCGCTCGTGCAGCTGGTCGGCGACGGGCTCGCCGAGCGCCTGCCCAACCGCGGCTTCGCCGTCGTGGCTTTTTCGGACCGCCGCTGGCAGCAGCTCGCGGAGGCCCGCCAGGTCCTCGAGCCGTCCGTGCTGCGCATGTCCATCGAACGCGGGGACCTCGACTGGGAGGCCCGGGTGCGAGCCGCCCACCACCGCCTGGTGCGCACCCCGGTGTGGGCGCCGGAGGAGGGCGAGTACTACAGCAGCGCGTGGTCGGAGGCCCACCGGGTCTTCCACCGCACGCTGCTGGAAGGTTGCGGCAACGCCGTCCTGCTGGAGACATTCGACCGGATGTGGACGGCGAGCGAACTGGCCCGGCGCTGGTCGACGCAGCGCAATCCCGACCGAGACGGCTCCGACGAACACCGCCGGCTCGAGGAGGCGGCGCTGGCCCGCGACGCCGACACCGCGGCCGAGCTACTGGCTCGGCACGTCGCCATGACCGCGGCCGCACTCGACGGCAGACAGGAGCCCGCGCGGGGAACCTGACGAACGGGCGCCCCTTGCCCCGAGCGGCAGGAGAGGCGACAGCCACAAAGGACACCCCGGCGGACCTCCCCTTCGCGGGGGAACGCGACATGTTCGCGCCAGGACGTCCTGTCCTTCCGGATGACCGTTCCGCACACCGGAAGGAAGATCAGTGGTCGTTCAACAGTTGAAGCGCGCGGGGATGCTGACCCTGGCCGCGTCCGCGATGGCGGGCGGGTTGGTGTTCACCGGCGCGGGCACGGCGTCGGCCGCGCCGTTCGTCTGCACCGGCCAGGTTTTCCTGGCGCAGGCGGTGAACAACAACACGCAGGGACAGCTCTACGGCGGCACCTTCGGCGAAGGCAACATCACCTTCAGCCCGATCGGGGCTCCGGCGATCGACAACTACAACGCGATCGGTTACAACACGGTCGACAACTACCTCTACGGCATCCGGGGCACCAACGGCGGGCTGTGGCGGATCAACTCCGACGGCACCGCGACCGGTTTCGGCCCACCGGCCGGGCTGCCCGCGCCCGGCACCGTCGTCAACGGGGTGACGATCACCGGCTACAACGTCGGTACGTTCGACGACCAGGGCAACTTCTACGTCACGATGGGGACCGCGCCGTACATCTGGGTCGTCAACCCCGTGACGAACAGCGTGGTCAAGCGCATCGACCTCAACGGCAGCACCTCGTACGCCGACTTCGTGTTCGCCGACGGCTACCTGTGGGGTGTCGCGACCAACGGCACCGTCACGCGGGTCAACCCGAACACCGGCGCGGTCGAGAACTTCAACGCCGGTCTGCCTGCCGGGACCTTCGGCGGCGCGTTCGCCTACGGCAACGGCGACCTCGGCATGTACGAGAACAACGGCACGCTCTACCGGCTGCAGGTGACCAACCCCGCCTCGGCGAGCCCGGCGTTCCAGATCATCTCCACGCAGACGGGCCCGGCCTCCGGCGGCAACGACGCGGCCTCGTGCGTCGCGCAGCCGACGGACCTGGGGATCATCAAGGACGGTCCGGCCCAGGTGAACAACGGTGAGACCGTCACCTACACGCTCACGGTCCTGAACAACGGCCCGGGCACGTCGACCGGTTACACCGTGTCGGATTCGATTCCGGCGGGCCTGACGAACGTGACGACGAGTTCACCCGGCTGCGGAGTGGCGAACATGGTGCTGACCTGCACCGGCGGCTCGCTCGGTGTCGGTGACAGCACGACGATCACGGTCTCCGGCACGGCCGACGGCAGCGTGGAGACCCTGTTCAACACCGCGAAGGTGCGGGGCAACGAGGAGGATCCGAACCCGGGCAACGACAACTCGAACACGGTGACGACCGTGGTGGTGCCGATGTTCGCGGCGCCGCTGGCGGCGGGGGCGCTGGCGCTCGCCGGTGGCGGTTTCGCGCTGCGCCGCCGCCGCAACAGCGTCCGCTGACCTCAGTCCCGGGGCTGCCTCCTCCTGCCTTCCGGGGGCGGCAGCCCCTTTCCACCAGTGTCACCCACCCACCGCACGCCAGGGCACAGCACCTGGCAGGCGCCGGGTCCGAACGAATTCACGAACCGCTTCGGTGATCCGCTCAAGAGGAAGCCCGCTCCCAGCAGGAAACCCCGTCTCCGACGGCGCGGAGGGCGAATCCGGATCCCCGTCGGTGACGAGATATCGTGTCCGTCCACGGTTGCGCCAGCAGTTCGACCAAACGCGCCACGTCCTCGTCACTGGTGACGTCGACGGTCTCACCACCCGGCACACCATCGCGAAACGTGGGCACAGCCGCCATGAGCGTCATTCGATCCCTCGTCCTTCCCGGTGTAGGTAGCTACCGTGCCGTCCGCCTGCACCACGCGCGACCGCGCCCCCCGGAGGGAGGAGACGCGCAAGGTACTTGTCACAGGTGAATGGCTGCGCCTGGTCGAATGGTCGCGTCCCGCATATCTGGCGGTCGATCACCACCGTCTCGTCCCGCAACCCCTGTTCACGCATCGCGACCGCCACCTTGACCTCGACGTGCCGCGCCAGCCGGGTCACGGCGGGCGGCACACCGAGTTCGGGACTCCTCCGATGTGGCTCTGCGACCGGAGGAGCGGGCGAGTCCTCACCGACACCGAGACTGCCGAGATAGGCACGTAGCGCCTGCTCGGCTCGTTGCAGCGTCGCGATCCGCTCCGCCATCGCCGAGGTTGCCGCCTCGCCCCGCACAGGTAGTTGCGCGAGCTCAGGATCGGCAGTGCCGTGCAATGCAACCTTCCACGCCTGCGTGGCCTCGCCGACCAGTTCCTGTGCCCGGCAAGTGCCTCCCGCGCGGAGGCGATCAGCGCCAACACGCGCGTCAGGCCCAGAGCCGGCTCCTGGACGGACACCATGAACCGCACACTGGTGATGGAGACCCTGACGATGTGCGTTTCAGGCAAAGCTGTGCGGCAACGGCGCTCCAGCCCCGTCGTTACGGCGTCACGACGATCTTCCCGTGCACGTGCCCCTCGGCCTGCAGCGCGACGGCCTCCTGGATCCGGTCGAGTGGGAACGACTCCGCGATGGGCACGGTAACGGCTCCGACAGCGACCAAATCGGCAATGCGCTCCAGTGCGGCCAGGTCCGCGGCGAAGGCGCCCGTCGCGTGCACGCCCGGAAGCCGGCGGTCCGCGGCGATGGTCGAGATTCGCGCCGGTGGCACGCCGAGCGCGAGGGCTGTCTCGGCGGTTTCCGTGCCGTGCAGGTCGACAGCGGCGGTGATGCCGTCCGGGGCGAGTGCGCCTACCCGGTCCGCGAGGCCGGCGCCGTAGGCCACCGGCACGGCGCCGAGGCGCTCCAGGAAGTCGAACGTTCCCGGGGACGCGGTGCCGATCACGGTCGCGCCGGCCAAGCGGGCGAGCTGCACCGCCAGGACGCCCACACCGCCCGCGGCGGCGCCGACCAGGACGGTGTCCGACGGCCTGACGCGAATCGCGTCGAGGGCGGCTGCCGCGGTTAGCCCGGGGGTGGGCAACGCCGCCGCGGTGGCGTCGTCGACGCCGTCGGGGGTGCGCCGCAACAGGTTCGGCGGCGCCGGCGGCACGCGCAGCACGACGTGGTCGGCGACCGCGCCGACCAGCACCCCGCCGTACACGCGGTCGCCCGGGGCGTACTCGGTGACACCTGGCCCGACCTGGTCCACGACGCCGGCGAAATCACAGCCGAAACCGGACGGCCCGGTGATGCCGAACCTGGCCGCGTGGCGGGCGGAACCGGCGATCTGCCAGTCCATCGGGTTCAGCCCGGCCGCGCGGACGACGACACGGATCCCGCCCGGACCGGCATGGGGTTCGGCAACCTCGCGCACCTGAAGCACTTCCGGCCCGCCGAACTGTCCACGCAGGACGGCCCGGCTCATGCCGCGGTCCCCGGTCCGGTGAGGGCCTGCTCGATGATCCGCCCGTACAACCGGACCGACGCCGAGCGGGGCAGCAGGTACTTCCCCGCCACGTCGGCGAGGTTGTTCATCAGGCCGGGAATGACATGCGCCTTCCGGCCGAGCTGCCGCAGCGCCGTGCGCGCGACCACGGCAGGGTCCATCTTGCGCCCGCCGAGCTTGCCGAAATCGATGCCGACCGCGTTGTCCAGCCCCTCGGTCCGCGTCGGCCCCGGGGAGACGACGAGGACGTCGACGTCGTGCTTCTTCCACTCGTGGTTGAGCGCCTGCCCGAGCGACAGCACATACGCCTTCACCGCGGCGTAGTTGGCCTGGAAGGGCACCGGAGTGGCCGCGAGGCTCGACGCCACCAGGATCAGCGCACCGCGACGGCGGCCGACGAACTCCCGCCCGAACCGGTGCGCCAGCCGCATAGGCAACGCCCCGTCGAGGGCTAGGACATCCAGCTCGTCGGACAGCTCGTTGCCCACGAACGGACCGGCGTGGAAGATGCCGGCGTTCGCGACGACGATCCCGACGTCCAGGCCGCTGACTTGCCTCGACAGCTCGTCGACCGCGCCGTCGTCGAGGAGATCGAGCGCGACCACCTTGCTGTCGACGCCATAGGCTCCGGAGAGCTCCGCGGCCAGCGCTTCGAGACGGTCCTTCCGGCGCGCGACGAGGACGGGGTTCACGCCCGCGGCGGCCAGCTGCCGCGCGAACTGCTCGCCGATGCCGGAGGACGCTCCGGTGACGACGGCGTAGGCACCGTAGGTGCGCAGGTCTTTCATGGTGGTTCCTGTCTGTGCCGGGGAACGCCCCGATTTCCGTGCAAGCGTTCCAGAAGTCGTCCGCGACCCTACGACTTCTTGAACGCGCAGTCAAGAAGTCGTAGACTGGGGACATGGCAAGGACAGGGCGGCCGAGAGCGTTCGACCCGGCGGAAGCGCTGGCCACGGCGCAGGGCATCTTCTGGGCGTCCGGCTACGGCGGAACCTCGATCCAGGCGCTCGTCGACGGCGTGGGGCTCGAACGCGGGAGCCTGTACGCCGCCTTCGGCGACAAGCGCCGGCTGTACTTCGAGACGGTGAAGCTGTACTGGGCCGAGTACGAGAAGACCCTCCAGGCAGCGCTCACGCAGATCCCGCTGCTTCCCGCGTTGCGCGAGGTCGTCGTGATGCCCGCGCAACTCGGAACCGTCGCGTCAGATCCGCAGGCCCCGCACGGCTGCATGATGGGCAACACCATCGCGGAACTCGTCCCCCACGACGCCGAAGCCACCGCCCTCGTCACCGACGCGTTCGCCCGGTTCGCCGACCTGCTGATCGAGCCGCTCCGGCAGGCCCAGAAACGCGGGGAAGTCAGCACCGCCTCCCCACCCGAAGCGCAGGCGCAGCTCCTGCTCGTCCTCGCCCAGGGCACCTCGCTCCTGACGCGCACCGGAACCGACCCGGCGACCGCCACCGCGGCGATCGACGCCGCCTTCGCCGGACTACGCGCGGACGACTGAACAGCCAGCATGCAGAAGGGGCCGGGTGGAGTGCCCTCCACCCGGCCCCTGAAGACGGCAGGCTCAGCCCTTCCAGACCACCGGCGAATCCTCGTACGCGTCACCGTCGCTGAACTCCGCCGCGGTCACGCTGGCCCCCTCGCGGGCAGCGGTCAGCACGCACGTCTCGTACTTCGCGCCTGCGGTCGTGAACTCCCGGCCGGCGCTCTCCGACTCGCACTTGGCGGTGTCCCCGCTGATGATCACGCCCGTCGAGCGCCCGTCCGCGCCGAGGCCGCGCAGGCGCACCGAACTGTAGGACAGGTCGGTGCCGCCGACGTTCTCCACCGTCGCCCGCACGTAGAACGGGGTGAGCCCCTTCGCGCGGTCGCCGAAGGCCGCCAGGTCCGCGTTCTCCCCGCGCTCGATGGCCGTCACGGTGATCGCGATGGTGCCCGACTTCGAGTTGCCGTACTCGAACGGCACCACCGCCCGCTCCCCCACCTTGAGCTCGCTGCCCGGCGCGGTCGTCTCCCCCGCCGCCGCGGGACTCGCCGGCGCGGACGGCTGCGACGACTCGGCCGAGGCGCTGCTCGGCGCGGTCGTGGTGCTCGGCGCCGGCGCGGCGGACTCGTCGTCGCTGCCGCACGCGGTCAGCAACACCGGAGCCACCAGGGCGGCCAGCAGGACGGAACGGACGTGCTTCATGGAACTCCTCACGTGGAAAGAACCTCAGGCCGCGAACCGGACGGCGTGGTCGCCCTCCGGATAGGCCGTGCGGTCGACGTAGACGAACCCGGCCGGGACGGCCGCGGGATCGTCGAAGTACAGGACGGCACAACGCACCTGTTCGGCCCGCAACTCGGTGACGCCCTGCTCGGTGGGGGGATCCTCGCACTTCTCCAGCGAGCGGGGCACGCTCAGCGCGTGCGCGTAGCCCCCCGCCGGATCGGTCGCGGTGATCTTCGTGAGGGGGTTCGCGTGCGGATCGCCCGCCAGGACGGCGAAGTGGACGTTCACGTAGTACGGCACCGCATCGCGCACCGCCTGCGTGCTCGCACCGAGCCCCCGCACGTCCCGGAAGTCACCGGCCTCGCCGCGCCGCACCTTGCCGATCCGCAGCGCCAGCACGCTGTCCGGCGGTGTGTCACCGCCGGCGTGCAGCTTGACCACGCCGAAAGCGCCCGCCGGGACCGGGGTGGCCGGGTCGGTGAGCGCGGTGGCCGCGGGCAACGCGGGATTGACCGTCGCCCGCGGCCGCTCCGGTTCCTCGTCCTCCCCTGCGCACGAGGTCACCAGAACCGCCAGCACGGCCGCGGCAACCAGCCGCAGCACGCCCCTCGACCGCACACGCCACCCCTGAACGTCCTCGGCTCCCGGTCCGGCGAGCCCCCTCACGCGGACGTTAACCCGCCCGGACCATCCGCCGTGTGGGCCGTTCGCACCACAGCACTCACAGGTCGTCGACGCTGATCAAGCCGTCCTGGATCGCCCGCGCCACCAGCGCGGCCTTCGTCGGCGCCTCCCGGCCGATCTGGGCGTACTTGACGCGGATCCGCTCCAGGTGCGAGTTCACCGTGTTCTGCGAGATCCCGAGGCGGTGGGCGACGAAGTCCTTGGACTCCGACTGGAACCACTCCACGAGCACCTCGGTCTCCCTGGCGGACAGCGCGGGCCGGTTCGCGGAGCGGTCACCGGCGAGCGCGCCCGCCAGCGACGGCGGCGTGTACGGCCGCCCGCCTGCCGCCGCGCGGGCGGCTTCCACCAGGTGCTCGGCGCCCTCGGCCTTGGTGAGGTAGGACAGCGCGCCCAGTTCGAGGCACTGCAGCGCGATGTCGTCGTCGGCGCGCATCGAGTACACCACCACGCGCCGCCCCGCGGCGGCCAGCCTCCGCAGGTCACCCAGCGCGGGCGTGGCGCCGCCGAGGTGCAGGTCGAGGATCACCACGTCGGCGTCCGCGCCGTCGAGCCACGCGACCCGCACGTCGTCCCCCTCGGCGACCGTGCGGATCGGCGGGCTGCCCGACGCGAGCCAGTGCGCGACGCCCGCCCGCACCGCCGGGTGGTCGTCCACGACCACCGCGGTCAGCTCGTCACCTGCCATTTCGCCTCCAAGCGGGTCCGGTCGCCGTGGGTGTGCAGCACCACTTCGACGTCGGGGGAACGCGGCGGGCTCCCGGTCATGACGGCGCGATCGGCGATCACGGCGAGCCGGACCTCTCCGGCGGTGCGCAACAAGCTCACCCTGGCCCGTGTGCCCGCCGCCGACAGCACGGTCAGCACCGGATCGGCCAGCGCGCGGCGCACGTGCGTGGGCACCGGCACCGCCTCCCCGCTGACCGCGAACGACACCACCACCCCGCGGCGCTCGGCGACGTCGATCGCCGCGGCGAGCTCGTGCACGAACGGGTCCGGCACGTCATCGTTCTCCGCGAACAGCCGGCGCAGCCGCGCCGCGGCGAGCGCGCACTGGTGGCGCACCTCGTCCGCGCGCGGGTCGAGCGTGCGGTCGGCGAGCCCGGCGAGCAGCGGCAGCAGGGTGCCGAGCTGTTCCGCGGCGCGGACACGCTGGTCGCGCTCCCACTGCTCGGCGAGCGCGGCGCGGGTGGCGGCCCGGTCCCGTTCGCGCAGCACGCCGGCCATCGCGCGGAGCCGGCGCAGCACCACTTGCGTGATCAGCCCGATCGCGACCTGGAACCCGAGCACGCTGACGATCGCGATGGCGGTCTCCCCCAGCGAGACCCGGTCCAGGGGCACCACCAGCAGGAATTGCGTGGTGCCGAGCGCGGCGTGCAGCGCGAAGGCGGCCAGCAACGGCCGGGTCCGTTCGAGCAGCAACACGAGCAGGTGCCAGCCGACCAGACCGAACGCCCAGTGCCGGGTCAGCAGGTACCACTCGGGCGGGGTGGTCGCGGTCGCCGAGGCGGAGGCGAGCAGCACCACGCCCGCGGCGGGCAGCGCGACCCCGGCCGGCACGCGGCGGCCGCGCAGGATCCAGCCCGCGGCGACCACGAGCACCAGCGCCAGGACGGCGAACGCGGCCTCGGCGAGCCACAGCGGGTGGTAGGCGGAGCGGTTGCCGAACAGGGCCGCCCCGGACATGGTCGCCTGCAGCACCGCCGTGGTGCCCAGCAGCACGATCCGGATCGCGGTCAGCACCCGCTCCAGCAGGACCTGGTCAGTCATCCGGCCACACCAGCCGCACGGTCGTCCCGGCGCCGGGCCGGGAGGTCACGGTCGCACTGCCGCCTGCCGCCGCCATGCGTTCGACGAGCGATCCGCGGATGCCGCGCCGGTGCCCCGGCACCGCCTCCGGCTCGAACCCGGCGCCCTCGTCGCGCACGGTGACCACGGCCCCGTGCCGGTGGGGCGCGACGGCGACCCGCGCCTCGGTCACCCCGGCGTGGCGTTCGACGTTGACCAGCGCCTCCCGCACCGCGCGCGTCACCGCCAGGGCGGCGGACGCGGGCAGCAGCGGCACCGGTGTCCAGGCGAGATCGACCCGGAGTGCGCTCTGCGCCAGGACACCCCGCAGCGCGGCTTCCAGGTCCACCAGGCTGTCGTGCGCCGCCGAGCCGCCGGTTTCGCCCGTCAGCAGCGCGAGATCCCGCCGCGCGTACCCCGCGACCGCCTCCGGTTCCGCGTCGTGCAGCGCGACCATCAGGAACGTCGCGGACGCCGTGTCGTGCAGCAGCGCCAGGTACTCCCGTTCCTGCCGCCGCCGCTCCAGCGCCAGGGTTTCTGCCCGTTCCAGCGCCGCCTGCCGGTCCCGCACTCGCTCGATCCAGCGGGTGACGCGCACCAGCAACGCGAACGCCAGCCACGCCAGCGTGGACTCCAGCACCACCCGGAACAGGGTCGGCGCCGCGTCGGCGACACCGATCACCGCGGCTTCGAGCGCCAGTAGCCCGGTCAGGACCGGCACGGTGACCCGCGGCGGCCACTGCCACTGCATGGTGATCCCGGTGATCGTCAGGACGTTGGGCGCCCACAGCCCGGGCACCGTCCACGGCTGCGTCGCGATGATCGCGGCCGCTCTGGCAACGGTCAGGACGCAGGCGAGCGCGCCGCCGCGGCCGGTGAGCGCGTGGTGGCAGTCCGCCGCGCCGCTGACGAGGGCGAGCCCCAGCAGGGCGAAGGCCAGCGGCAGCGCGGCCGTGGGGGTGGACAGGACGCCGAAGACGCTGAGCACGGCGAGGGCGATGCCCCGCACCAGGCCGCTGAACTGGCCGAGCGACCGCAGGAACTCCGTCTCGACCTGGCCGCCGCCCAACCCCCCCTCCTTCGGTGGTGTCCGCGCCCCGATCCTAAAGCGCGACCCGCCCGAGGACACTACGATGGCCGGTTTCCGGCTGGGGAGGTGCGTCATGGCGGTGCTCGACGACGTTCGCGCGCTCGGCACGGAGCTCGAGCGCTCGTATCCGGTCTACGTGCGCGGCCGGCTGAAGTTCCGCGTCGGGCAGATCGTCTACGTCGCCTTCTCCGCCGACGAGACGGTGATGGAGTTCGCGTTCCCGAAGGAGGAACGCGCCGCGCTCGTCGCCGGTGAACCGGAGAAGTTCCGGCTGCCCGCCCAGTCGGACATGCGGTTCAACTGGGTCCGCGCCGTGCTCGCCGCGCTGGAGCCGGCCGAGGCCCGCGAGCTCGTCGTGGACGCGTGGCGCATGGTGGTGCCGCAGAAGGTCTCCCGCGCCTACGACCTCGCCCATCCCGGCGGTCCGGGCTGAGTGCCCGAAGGCACCTGTTGCACTGCCGGCCGGCGCCGCAGGACCGCTCGCAGGATCTTGCCGGACGCGGATTTCGGGATGGCGTCGAGAAATTCGACGCGCCGCACCTTCTTGTGCGGTGACACCCGCGCCGCGACGTAGCTCATGACCTCCGCGGCGTCCAGCCGGGCGCCGGGGCGGCGGACCACGAACGCCTTCGGGATCTCCTCCCCCTCCTCGTCCGGCACGCCGACCACCGCGGCGTCGTCGATTCCCTCGTGGGTCAGCAGCAGCGCCTCCAGCTCGGCGGGCGGCACCTGGTAGCCCTTGTACTTGATCAGCTCCTTGACGCGGTCGACGATGGTGAACACGCCGTCTCCCGTCACAGTCGCGATGTCGCCGGTGTGCAACCAGCCGTCGGCGTCGAGGGTGGCCGCCGTCGCCGCCGGGTTGTTCAGGTAGCCGGTCATCACGTTCGGTCCGCGCACCCACAGCTCGCCCCGGTCGGCGTCCCGCCCGGCGGAGTCGACGAGCCGGCATTCGACGTTGGGCAGCGCGTACCCGACGCTCGCCGGGTCGGTGTCCGGGCGGTCCTCGGGAATGGCGTGCGACACCGGCGACATCTCGGTCATCCCGTAGCCCTGCAGGATCTTGCAGTCCAGCCGTTTCGCGACCGCCCGCGCCAGGTCGCCGTCCAGCGGCGCCGCGCCGCTGAACACCAGCTCCACACTGGACAGATCGGCCCCGTCGACGAGCGGGCTCTTCGCCAGCAGCACCGCGGTGGGCGGCGCGATGTAGAGCTTGGTGACGCGGTGCCGCTCGATCAGCCGGAGCATGCCGGCCAGGTCGAACCGCGGCATCGTGACCAGCGGGAACCGCTGGTGCAGCGCGTGGTTCATCAGCACGGTCATCCCGTAGATGTGGAACAACGGCAGCACTGCCAGCAGCACCGTCGAGGGCGCGGTGCGGCCCATGCGGGAGAACTGCAGCACGTTGGCCACCAGGTTCCGATGCGTCAGCACGACACCCGTGGCGCGGCCGGTCGTGCCGGAGGAGTACGGCAGCACCGCGACGTCGCCGGGCCCGGTCACCAGCGGCGGCGGCTCCCCGCCGGGCAGCGCGTCGAGGCGCCGGCGCCCCGGCGCGTCGTCCAGCGTCAGCACCTCCTCGATGCCGGCCTTCGCCGCGGCCGCCTCGGCCACGTCGAGCAGGTCCGCGGTGGTGACCAGCAGGCAGGCGCCGGAATCGGCCAGCTGGTGCGCCAGTTCATCGGCGGTGTACAACACGTTCGCGCTGGTCACGATCGCGTTGGCGCGCAGGATGCCGTGGAACGCGGCGACCCAGTCCGGCGAGTTGGGCGCGAACAGCCCGACCACCGAGCCCCGGCCGATGCCGTGGGCGTGCAGTCCGGCGGCGATCCGGCGGACCGACTCGTCCAGCTGCCGCCGGGTCGTCACCCGCCCCTCGGGGTCGATCAGGGCGGGCGCGGCGGACGGTTCGCCGGAGAACAGCAGCTCGGTGAGCGTGACGTCCGGGATGTCGATGTCCGGGAACGGACTGCGGATGATCATCAGACCGGCAGCCGGTCGCGACCGGTCTCGCGCAGGGTCAGCACCGTGATCAGGCCGACCACCGCCACGCCGAGCACCCAGAACGCGGGCGACATCGGGTTGCCGGTGCTCTCCACGAGCTGCGCCGCGACGTAGGGGGCCGAGCCGCCGGCGATGATCGTGCCGACGTTGAAGCCCAGCGCCACTCCGGTGTAGCGGATGCGGCGCGGGAACAGCTCGGTGAACTGCGGGAACGCCGGCACCTGCGCGAGCCCGTTGACCGCCATGTACACCACGTAGATCGCGGTGACGACCACGATGCTGGAGGTGGCGCCGAGCAGCGCGAACGCGGGCCAGGCCAGCACCAGGTAGGCGACGTAGGCGGTGATGAGCACGGGTTTGCGCCCGAAGCGGTCGGTGAGCATCCCGGCGAGCGGGTAGGTGGCGCACGCGAGCGCGATCCCGATCGCCGACGCCCAGTACACGGCCTGCTTGCCGAACCCCTGCGTCTGGATCAGGTAGGTGGAGAAGTAGGTGAGCCCGATGTAGCCGGTGCCGTTCATGGCGATCGCGATGCCGATGACGCGCAGCACCGACAGCGGCTTTTCCTTGACCACCGCGAGCAGCGGGCTGCGCACGACCTCGGCCCGATGCGCCATCTCCTCGAACTCGGCGGTGTCCTCCAGCCGCACCCGCACCCACAGGCAGATCACGGCCAGCGGCAGCGAGATCAGGAACGGCACGCGCCAGCCCCACGCGGACATCTGCTCGGTGGTGGTCACCGCGGTCATCAGCCCGACGACCGCGGCGGCGACGGAGAACCCGAGCGTGGAGCCGACCGGGGTGAGCGAGCCGAACAGGCCGCGCTTGCCCGGCGGCGCGGACTCGGCCACGTAGGTCGCGGCGCCGCCGATCTCGCCGCCTGCCGAGAAGCCCTGCGCGAGCCGGACGAGCACCAGCAGCACCGGCGCGATCACCCCGGCCGAGGCGTAGCTGGGCAGGATCCCCAGCACGCCGGAGAACACGCCCATCGTCACGACGGTGACGACGAGCGCGTGCCGCCGTCCGCGGCGGTCGCCGAGCCTGCCGAAGAACCAGCCGCCCAGCGGGCGCATCACGTAGGCCGATCCGAATACGGCCAGGGTCAGCAGCACCGACACGGCGGGCTGGTCGCTGGGGAAGAACAGCGGCCCGAGGGTGACCGCGAGGAAGGCGTAGACGCTCAAGTCGTAGTACTCGATCAGGGTGCCCACACCACCGGCGATCGCGGCGCGGCGCGCGGACGGGGTGCGGGTCGGGACGGAGGTGCCCGCGCGGGCGGTGGTTTCGGCCATGTCGGCTCCTCGTTGAGCGGTGGGGCGGTTCTCAGGTCCGGGCGTGTTCGGCGAGCAGCAGCTTGAGCGATCCGCCCGCTTCGATGACGCGGACGACCCGCGGGCTGGGCGGGGTGCCGTGCAGGACGCGGCCGTCACCGAGGTCCACGGTGGCCGCGCGCCAGTCCAGCGCGATGGCGTCGCCGGTCGTGACGGCGGCGGCGATGCCGGGCACGGTGATCAGCGGGACGCCGTTGTAGGTCTCGCCGCGCCAGAACCCCGGGGAGAACGATTCGGCGATCACGGCGGCGATGCCGAGGTCGCGCAGCGCGACCATCGGCGGGTAGTGCGGGTGGCCGTAGCCGAAGTTGCGGCCGCCGACGATGACGTCGCCGGGCCGGACGCGGTCGGCGAACCCGGGGTCGTAGGCCCGCATCACCTTGCCCCGCAGGAAGTCCGCGTCGTAGGACTTGATGTTCTCGACGCCGATGACCAGGTCGATGTCGAAGTCGTCGCCGAAGACCCAGGCGACCCGGCCGCGGATGTCGTCCGGCGGGGGCGGGTAGTCCCGCGCGGCGCTCACGAGCGTCCCACCTCCTCGGCGGAGCTGATGGCGCCCGCGACCGCGCTCGCGGCGACGGTGAAGGCCGAGCCCAGGTAGATGTTGGCCTGCGTGCTGCCCATCCGGCCGGAGATGTTGAGCACCCCGGTGGAGATGCAGTTCTCGCCGTCCTGCAACGGTTTCTGGTAGCCGAAGCAGAAGTCGCAACTGGACCGGGCGATCTTCGCCCCGGCGGCGCGCAGCACGTCGAACAGGCCTTCCTCCTCGGCCTGGCGGTGCACCGCCTCGGAGGTCGGGACCACGTTCAGCTCGACGCCGGGCGCCACCTGCCGCCCGTCGAGAACCAGTGCGGCGGCGCGGATGTCCTCGATCCGGCCGCTGGCACAGGATCCGATGAACGCCTTGGTCACCGGGGTGCCGGCGAGTTCGGCGGCGTCGCGGGTGTTGGCGGCGCGGGCCGAACCGGGCAGCACGACCCGGGGGCGCACCTGCGACAGGTCGTAGGAGTGCACGGCGGCGTAGTCGGCGTCGGCGTCGGGCTGTTGCGGGGTGAATTCGGTGCGGGCGACCCGGCGCGCGTAGGCCAGCGCCGCGTCGTCCGGTTCGAACACCGCCGACACCGCGCCGGTGAACATCGCCATGCCGCACAGGCCCTGCCTGCGGTCGATGGACATCGCCCGCGCGCCCGGCCCGGCGTACTCCATGACCTGGTGGGCGCAGCCGTCGGCGCCGTGGTCGGCGATGATCTGGTGCACCAGGTCCCGGCTGTCCACGCCGGGCGCGAATTCGCCGGTCAGCTCGAAGCGGGTGGTGGCGGGCACGTCGAGGAAGATCTGCCCGGACACCCACGCTTCCAGCAGGTCGCGGCGCACGCCCCAGCCGAGCGCGCCGAACGCGCCCGCGCCGGAGATGTGGCCGTCGAAGTGGATGAGGAAGTTGCCGGGCAGGGCGTAGCCGAGTTCGGCCATGACCTGGTGGCCGATGCCGCGCGCCTCGTGCAGCTCGATGCCGTAGAACTCGCACCAGTCGCGGGTCACCTGGTGGACCTGCTGTTCCTTGTCGTTGCCCTTGGTGAGCATGTGGTCGATGAACACGACGTAGCGACCGGGCTCGTCCAGCTCGCGGATGCCGAAGTCGTCGTGCATCTGGCGGAACATGACGTCGGTGTAGCCGGGGAAGTCGTAGGCGATCATGTAGTCGGGGCGCACCGGCAGGCTATCCCCCGCGCGGACGCTGTCGCGCCCGGCCGCCCGGGCGAGGATCTTTTCGGCGATCGTGTGGCCCATGTCAGACCGCCGCCGGCAGGTACTTGTGCTGCTGGCGCTCGATCTCGTCCATGCCGATGAGGGCGACGAAGTCGTGGTGTGGCAACGCATCCGCGCTCACCTCGGCGGGCGGCTCCCCCGCGGCGAGCCGGCGCAGCGTGGCTTGCGCGGCGCCGGTGACGGCCATCAGGACCTGGGTCGGCAGCAGCGCGATGCGCACCCCGATCTGTTCCATGACCTTTGGCGTGAATTCGCGTTCGGTCCACGCGGAGGCGGTGAGGGTGGCCATCAGCGGGACGCCGACGGTTTCGTGGCAGCGCGCCCATTCCTCGACGGTGGTGAAGGTCTTGGTGACCGGCATGATCAGGTCGGCGCCGGCGCGGACGTAGGCTTCGGCGCGGCGCAGGGCCTCCTCGCCCTTGGCGTCGGTGCGGGCGATGACGAGCATGTCACCGGCGGCGTCCTTGACGGCGCGGACCTTGCCCTCGGCCTCGGCGAGGTCGGTCAGCTCGACCTCGGCGCCGGGGATGAGCGGGCAGCGTTTGGGCGAGCGCTGGTCTTCGAGGAACACGGCCGCGACCCCGGCGTCGGCGAAGCGGCGGGCGGTGCGGGCGGCGTTGACGGCGTTGCCGTAGCCGGTGTCGATGTCGGCGATCAGGGGCAGGCCGCTGGCTTCCCGGATGGTCCGGACGGCGGTCAGGTTCTCCGACATCGTGTACAGCTCCGCGTCGGGGTAGCCGAGCGCGGCGGAGATCGCGAAGCCCGAGGCGCACAGCGCGGAGAAGCCCGCCTGTTCGGCGAGGCGGGCGGTCAGCCCGTCCCAGACACCGGGGGCGAACACCAGACGGTCGGAGATCATCTCGCGCAGTTCCACAACTCACCTCTCTGTGTATCGTGATGCGATACGCGTTCCGAAACTGTGCGCGAGAGGGGCAGGGCGTGTCAAGACGTGCTTCGCCGCCGGTGGATAACCTGGGGCGAACCGGGCGGGCGATGGAGGAGGTGCCGGTGGCCGAAGCGGTGCCCGAGGGCAACGGGACCCGGGAGACCGTCACCGCGGTCCTGCGGGCGTGCCAGCTGCTCGGCCAGTTCGGCCCGGACCGGCCGGTGATCACGTTGGCCGAGCTGACCGCGGCGAGCGGGCTGAACAAGCCCACGGTGCACCGGCTGATGAGCTCGTTCGTCGAGGCCGGCTGGGTGCACCGCGACCACGCCGGGGCCTACCGGATCCAGATGCCGGTGTTCACCATCGGCGCGGCCGCGCTCGCCGAGTTCGACCTGCGCGAGTCGGCGCGGCCGGTGCTGGAGGAGCTGGCGCGGCGGTTCGGGGACACCGCGTTCCTGATGGTGCCCGCCGACGCGGGAGCGGTGTGCATCGACCGGGTGGAGGGCGGCAAGCCGCTGGTGCTGGCCGCGATCGGGATCGGCGCGGTGCTGCCCTACCACGCGGCGGCGGCGCCGGTGGCGATGGCGGCGTTCGACCCGGAACTGCAGGCCCGGGTGCTCGACGGCCCGCTGCCCGCCTTCACCGCGACGACGCGTTCGGACCGCGACGAGCTGGCGGCCTACCTGGACCAGGTGCGGGCCGAGGGCGTGTCGTTCAGCCGGGACGACTACCTGGACGGGGTGTCCGCGGTGGCCGCGCCGGTGCTGGGCGCGAACGACTCGCTGGTGGCGACGCTCAGCGTGGGCGGCCGGAGCGAGGACTTCACCGGCGACGAGGGCGAAGCACGGGCCGCCGCCGTGCGGGAGGCGGCGGCGGCCCTGAGCCGTTTGGTGACCGCGGCGCGGATCTGAGCCCGCGCCGCCACGGCGTGGTGGAGAAGGTTGTCGCCGAGCGCCGGCCGCTCGTTTCAGGAGACGCTGCTGGCACATCCGCCCACCCGCCGGGGGCCCACACGTGCCGAGCGCGCCCGCTCCCCCGGTGTTCCATCCGCCGCGCCCCTCGGCCGCGGGCTACTGGGTGATCCCGTCGGCGAGGGAGGTCGCCCGCGCGAGGCGGTGGTCGGTGGTGTGGACCCGGGCGTGCAGGCGCGCGGCGAGTTCGACGTAGAGCGCATCAGCGAGGCGCAGATCAGACCGGCGTGCCCAGGCGCCGGCGGCGAGTTCGACAACGGGATGGCGCGTGACCGGGATCGTGGCCAGCGCACTCAGCGCCGCGTCGGCCTCAGACGCGGACAGCTTCCCGGCGCGCTCCAGCCGCCCCAGCGCGGCAAGGACCTCGGCATCCAGGTGCGCCGGCGCGTGCAGGACAGTGCCGGCGAGGCGTTTCCTCGCCGCGGGGGCGTAGTCGGTGCCGGCCAGCAGGTCCACGAGCACCGACGCGTCCAGGACCGCGATTTCCGCCGGCGCGTCACTCATCCTCGGCACCGGCCAGCTCAGCGCGGGCGCCGTCCAAGGCCTCGAGAGCCACCTGGTGTGAAACTGTTCGCCGCGGCGGCGGGAGGGCGTCCAGCCAGGCGTCGGTGGCACGGCGTTGCAGCTCGTCGGCGATCGCGGCCTGCACCAGCGCGGACACGTTCAGGTCCGCGGCCCTGGCGCGTTCGGCCAGCTCATCGGGCACGTAGACGTTCAACCTCGCCATACACACGCTATACACACATGTCAGCCGGCCACAGCCGCTCCGTTGAGGATGCGGGCGATGTTGCCGGGTGCGAAGAACTCGTCGGGCGAGATGGTGCCCGCGGGGACGCTCACGAACTCGTCCATCGCGTCCTGGTTGCCCTCGATCGCGGCGAACAGGTGCCGCATCTCGGGCGGTGGCGGTTCCATCGTCGCCATCGCGGTGGCGAACTCGTAGATCGGCAGCCCGCGCTCGTCGCGCACTCGCTGGTACTCCGCCATCGCGTCCGCATACGGACGGCGGCCGGTGAAGTAGTCGTCCAGCGCCGCGGCGCAGAGTTCGGCGCTGGCGAACGCGTCGCTGATGCCCTTGGGGACGACCGGGTCCTTGTTGTAGCCCGCATCGCCGACCAGTGCCCAGCCCGGGCCGTACGGGGTGCGGAAGTAGTTCCATACGCCGCCACCGACGAACGGCTCGACCCGGGTCGCGGCGCGGACCCGCTCGGCGAAGGCCGGCGCCGCCTCGGCCGTCTCCCAGAACGCGGCTTCGGGGTCGGCCTTGAGCGCCTTCATCTCCGCGACCGGCCGGCCGAAGACGACGAGCGTGAGATCGTCGTTGGTGGCGATCGCGCCCATCGCCCGGCCCGGCGGGACGACGAACTCCACGCCGTCCACCGGCAGGCCGCGGAAGAACGTGTAGTAGCCGTACTGCAACCTGGGCTTGTCGTGGTACTGCCACGCGCCCACCCACTTGGCGACGTGCGATGTGCGGCCGTCGGCGCCGATCACGACGCGGGCCCGCTCGGTCACCGTGCGGCCATCCGCGCCGTGGCCCCGGATCCCTGCCACACGGCCGTCGGCCACGACCAGTCCGTCCACATTGAAGTGTTGCCGGACCTCGGCGCCGGCGTCGGCGGCCGCGTCGAGGAGGATCTTGTCCAGCACGCTGCGACGCGGCGCGTACGCCGTCCCGATGCCCTCCACCGGGCGCGGCGTCCCGCTCAGCCGGACGTCCCCGAAGTCGAGCGTCCACGTCCGCAGCGGCGGGCAGCCGGTCGCGGTCACGCGGTCGAGCAGCCCCCAGCGGGCCAGCGCGGCCACCCCCGGCGGCTGGATGATCAGCGTGGACAGCGTGTCGCTGGGAAAGGTGGCCCGGTCGACCAGCAGCACCCGGTAGCCGCGGCGGGCCAGCAGCATCGCGGTCGGCGATCCGGCGCACCGGGCGCCGACGACGATCGCGTCGTATTCGGTGGTCATGGCATCCTCCCTGGGGAACGGGTCCGTCCACCAGCCTCGCCCCGGGGGCGTTCCGCGGGCGTTCCGTCAGGCGTTCGCCGGGTGCCCGGCGGCGAGGAACTTCGCCCGGAGACGTTCCGCCTCCGGGCGCCAGACCGCCGAGTTGGTGAGCGCGGACAGTTCCGCGGCCGCGCGCATCCCGGTGTCCCCGTCGCCGGCCGCGTCGCAGGCGGCCAGCAGGACGCGCAGCAGGGCAGACCGCAGCCCGGGCGCGGCTTGGTCCCGTTGCCGGGTGTTGTCGAGGATCCGTTCGATCTCCGCGATGCCCGCCGTGGTCTCGCCGTCGAGCACCCGGAGGTAGCCGTCCAGGGCCGCGATGGCCGCCTCGACCTGCGCGCCGCTCACCAGCCGCAGCACCTCCTTCCCGCGTGCCACGTACTGCCGCATCGCCGGCACGTCCCCCATGTCCAGCGCGAGCAGCGAGGCGAAGAGCAGTGAGGTGGCCAGGCTGTACGGGTGCGCGATCTCCTCCGCCCGTGTCAGCCCGCGGTCGCGGGCGCGGATCGCCGCCCGCTCGTCGCCGAGGAACCAGTGCGTCAGCGCCAGCCGGGTCAGGCAGATCACGGCGGGATCCTGCGCGTAGCGGAGCAAGTGCTCGCGGCGGTTCTCGTCGCGGTAGGTCGCCACCGCCCGTTCCAGGTGGTCGCGAGCGGCGGTCAGTTCACCGGCCCAGAACGCGGTGACGCCGAGCAGGTACTCCCCTTCGACGCGCAGGATGTCGTCGTCGTCCCGCTGCCCGCGCTCGCGCAGCGCGGCGCCGTACTCCCGCGCCGCGGCGAAGTCACCGAGCGCCAGGCTGCCCAGTCCCAGCGACCGCAGCAGTGGCGGCGAGGGCTCGGCACGCAGGGTTCGGGTGAGCACCAGCGCGCGCTGGTGGGTCTGGTGGATCTGCGGCGAGGCGTAGCCCTCGCCGGCGACCAGCGGCGCGAGCAACGCCGTGCACAGCTCCAGCTCCCGGTGCCACCGCGGCGCCGACTCGGGCCGGGTCCGCACCAGCTCCAGGGCGCGGGTCAGGAGCCGGGCGGACTCGCCGTGCGCGTACAGCTGCTGCGCCACGTCCGCGGCGCGGGCGTAGGCGTCCACCGCCTGCTCGATCCGTCCCGCCTCCTCGTAGTGCCGGGCGAGGCTTCCGCTGACGCTGTCCAGGTCGTGGGCGTAGGCGTTCTCGAGGGCGTGCGCGATCCGCCCGTGCAGGTAGCGGCGCCGCACCCGGCTCAGCGCGCTGTACACCGCTTCGCGGATCTTGTCGTGGCTGAAGTCGTAGGCCGTCGTGCCGTGTTCGCGGATGATGCGCCGCCGCCACAGCTCGTCCAGCCCGCCGACCACCGGTTCGTCGCCGAGTCCGCCGGCTGCCGTGAGCACCTCGGCGGTGAACTCCCGGCCGACGGCGGCCGCGATCTCGACCAGTTCCCGGGCCGGGTGGGACAGTTGCGCCACGCGGGCCCGGATCACCGCCTGGACCTTCGGGGTGAGCACGTCGCCCGCGCGCACCGCCTCGACGACGAAGAGCGGGTTGCCCTCGGTTTGCTGGTAGAGAGCGTCGACATCGGCGAGCCGGCTCCCGCCGAGCTGCTCGGCCAGCACCGCGGTCTCGGCCCGGCTGAGCCGGTCCAGGTCGATCTCGGTCAGGGTCTCGGCGGCTCGCAGGGAGCCGAGCAGGTCGCGCAGCGGCGCCGTGCCGTCGATGTCCTCGCGGCGTGCGGTGGCGACGACCAGCACCGGCACCGGCAGCCTGGTCCGCACCAGGTAGTGCAGGAGCTGCAGCGCCTCCCGATCCCACCACTGCACGTCGTCGGCCACGAGCGACACCGGGGCGCCCGGTGCGGCCAGAGCGCGGGCCACGGCGTCGTAGAGCCGCTGCCGCTGCTCGCTCTCGGGCAGCCGTTGCGGGCGCGGCACGGTGGTCAGCAGTTCCGGCAGCAGCCGGGCGAGTTCGGTGAGGTAAGGGGCGGGCAAGCCGCGCAGCGACCGGTTGAGGCGTTCCGAGCGGAGCCAGGAGGTGACCGGTCCGTACGCCAGCGCGCCTTCCCCGGGGTAGGCGCGAGCCAGTGCGGTGACGGCGCCGCGGTGGCCGCACCAGGCCCGGAACTCCTCCGCCAGCCGGGTTTTGCCGATTCCGGGTTCCCCGGCGAGCAGCACGACCCGCGCCCTGGTGCGGGCTTGCCGCCACGCGGCGATCAGCTGCGCGCGCTCGGCGGAGCGGCCGATGAACGGCGTCCCGCCCACGCGGGTGGAGGTCTCGGCGTCGTCGCGCGCGAGGAGGGCGTCATAGACCGCTCGGGTAGTGGCCGCGGGCTCCACACCGAGGTCGCGTTCCAGCGTCGCCGCGCACTCGTGGTACACGCGGACCGCGCCGGCCCGGTCGCCGCGGGCGTCGTGCAGGCGCATCAGCAGCTGGTAGGTCTCCTCGTGGGTCGGCTGCTCGCGCAGCAGCCGCTCGGCGTGCCGCGTGGCCTCCGCGAGGTCGCCTCGCTGCTGAGCCGAGGCGACCAGCCGCTCGAGAGCGCCGAGGTAGCGGCGGCGCAGCCGGTCCCGGTCGGCGTCCGCCCAGTCCCCGGAGCGGCCGGCCAGCAGGTCCCCGGTGTAGGCCTGCACGGCTTCCCGCCACGACTCGCGATCGAGCGCGGCTTCGAACTCGGCCACGTCGAGGCGGTAGGGCGGGTCCGGCCGCCAGGTCAGCGTCCGCGGAGTCACCTCGAGGTGGCGGTCGAGACCGGGCAGCGCGTGGCGCAGCGTGTGCAGGACGTGCCGCAGGTTGGTCAGCGCCTGCGCCTCGGTGGAGTCCGGCCAGAGCGTGAACGCCACCCGCTGCCGCGGCTGCGGCTGGTGCCGGTGCAGCAGGAGGAAGGCCAGCAGCGATTCGGCGCGGGCGGAATCCAGCGGCGCCGGAGCGTGACCCCGAAGCACCTGGAACTGCCCGAGCAGCCGGATCGACAACGGCCCATCCGTCACGATTCCGGACGGTAGGTTCCCGGGCCGCGGCTGTCTACGGGCGGCGGGAATCCGTCTCCACGACGTAAGCATGCCGGCCGCCGCGGGTCACCGGGTCGGGCCTGGTGCCTTGCCGGTGGCGCGCGGCACCGGGCATCCTGGGTGCGCGGCAACGGGGCGGCGGAGGTGAAGCGGGATGGCTGCTGGACCGACACTGATCGGCTCCGTACAGCGGGCACTGCACCTGCTCGACGCGGTCGGCGCGAGTGAACGGCCGGTCACGGCCAAGGCGCTGGCCCGCGGTGTCGGCCTCCCCCTGCCGACGACGTACCACCTGCTGCGCACCCTGCTGCACGAGGGTTATCTCCGCAAACTCGATGACGGCTACGTGCTCGGCGAGCAGGTCGGCGCGCTGCGCAAGCACAACTCGCTGCACGCGCTGCTGCCCAAGATCCGGCCGGTGCTGCGCGCGCTGCGGGACGAGGTCCGTGGCGCGGCCTACCTGTCGCTGTACTCCGGCGGTGAGATCAAGCTGATCGACATCGTCGACGCTCCCGAGCTGCCCGCGGTGGACCTGTGGGTGGGCGTGCAGGAGGCGGCGCACGCCACCGCGTTCGGCAAGTGCATCCTGTCCTGCCTGGACCCCGAGGCGCGGCGCGACCACCTCTCGCGGTACCGGCTCGCCGACCTCACCCCGCACACCATCACCGACACCCGGGTGCTGGAGCAGCGGCTGGCCGAGGGCGGCGGGGTCTTCAACGACCGCGAGGAGTACCTGCTGGGCACGGCCTGCCTGGCCACCCCGGTGAGCGCGCCCGGGGTGGTCGGCGCGGTGGCGATCTCGCTGCCGGCGCGCCGGCTGCCCGCGGTGGAGCCGGTGTCCCTGGAGCGGGCGTCGCGGCGGGTGTCCCGTGCCTTCGCGCTGCTGTCCTGACCTGCGGAAACCGGTGTTTATCACCATCTGAAATCCGCACCGTTGTCCGCGGCCCGCGCCCGCCGCGACAGTGACTCCCACACCGATTGGGAGGTCACATGGAACCGGAGGACAGGCTGGGCCTGTACCGCATGATGGTCCTGATCCGCACCTACGAGGAGACGATCCTCCGCGAGTACCACGCGGACAAGAAACCCGTGTTCGACATCGGCGCCGGGCTCATCCCGGGCGAGATGCACCTCTCCGCCGGGCAGGAACCGGTCGCCGCCGGGGTGTGCGCGCACCTCAGCGCCGACGACGCGGTCACCGCCACCCACCGGCCGCACCACTTCGCCATCGCGCACGGGGTGGACCTGGAGAAGATGACGGCCGAGATCTTCGGCCGGGTGGACGGTCTCGGCCGGGGCCGTGGCGGGCACATGCACCTGTTCGACCCCGCGACGCACTTCTCGTGCTCGGGCATCATCGCCGAGGGTTATCCGCCCGCGGTGGGGCAGGCGCTGGCGTTCCAGCGGCGCGGCACCGACCGGGTCGCGGTCGCCGTCACCGGTGAGGGCGCGGCGAACCAGGGCGCGTTCCACGAAGCGCTCAACCTGGCGGCGCTGTGGCAGCTGCCGGTGGTGTTCGTGGTGGAGGACAACGACTGGGGCATCTCGGTGCCGCGCAGCGCTTCGACGTGCGTGACGTCGAACGCCGTGCGTGCCGCCGGTTACGGCATTCCCGGTCACCGGGTCGAGGACAACTCGGTGGAGGCGGTGCACGAAGTCGCGGGCGAGGCGGTGGCGAGGGCGCGTGCGGGCGAGGGGCCGAGCCTGATCGAGGTGCACACGCTGCGCCTGTGGGGGCACTTCGAGGGCGACGCGCAAGGCTACCGGTCCGATCTGGAGGGTGTGCCGGGCCGCGATCCGCTGCCCACCTACGAGAAGGAGCTGCTCGCCGCGGGCGTGCTCGACGAAGCCACGGTGTCGTCGATCGCCGCGCAGGCCCGCGACCGCGTCGAGGCCGCGGTCGCGTTCGCCAAGCGCAGCCCCGAGCCCGACCCGGGCACCGCGCTGGACTTCGTGTTCGCGCAGGCCTGATCCCACCACCGACGAGGAGAAGCAATGACGCTCACGGATGCCTCGGCATCGTCCTCCGCACCCGTACAACGCAAGCTCAGCACCGCCAAGGCCATGGTCGAGGCCATCGCGCAGGAGATGGAGCGCGACGAGGACGTCTTCGTGCTCGGCGAGGACGTCGGCGCCTACGGCGGCATCTTCAGCTCCACCACCGGCCTGCTCGACAAGTTCGGGCCGCGGCGCGTGATGGACACGCCCATTTCGGAGACCGCGTTCATCGGCGCGGCCATCGGCGCCGCGGTGGAGGGCATGCGGCCGGTTGTCGAGCTGATGTTCGTCGACTTCTTCGGCGTGTGCATGGACCAGATCTACAACCACATGGCGAAGATCCACTTCGAGTCGGGCGGCAACGTCACCGTGCCGATGGTGCTGACCGCCGCGGTGGGCGGCGGCTATTCGGACGGCGCGCAGCACTCGCAGTGCCTGTGGGGCACCTTCGCGCACCTGCCCGGGATGAAGGTGGTCGCGCCCAGCAACCCCGCCGACGCCAAGGGCCTGATGACCGCCGCGATCCGCGACGACAACCCGGTGGTGTACCTGTTCCACAAGGGCGTGATGGGCCTGCCGTGGATGGCCAAGAACCGCCGGTCGATCGGGCCGGTGCCGGAGGGCGACCACGTGGTGCCGATCGGCAAGGCGAACGTCGTGCGGCCGGGCAGCGACGTCACCATCGTGACGCTGTCCTTGTCGGTGCACCACGCACTCGACGTGGCCGAGGAGCTCGCGCCGCAGGGAGTCGACTGCGAGGTCGTGGACCTGCGCAGCGTGGTGCCGCTGGACACCGACACGGTCCTGGAGTCGGTGGGCCGCACTGGCAGGCTGCTCGTCGTCGACGAGGACTACCTGTCGTTCGGGCTGTCCGGGGAGGTCATCGCGCGCGTCGCCGAGCGCGACCCGGGGCTGCTGCGCGCTCCGGCCGCCCGGGTGGCGGTGCCCGATGTTCCGATCCCCTACGCCCGCCCGCTGGAGTACGCCGTGCTGCCGACGCCGGACCGGATCCGCCGGGCTGTCCTCGGCCTGGTGAGCGCATGACCGATATCGCCTTCCCCCACATCTCCGACAACGAGCCCGACGCGGAGGGCGTGCTCGCCACGTGGTTCGCCGCCGACGGCGAGCAGGTCGGCGAGGGCGACCTGATCGCGGAGGTCGCGGTCGACAAGGTGGACGTGGAGGTGCCCGCCCCGGCCGCGGGTGTGCTGCGGCTGCTCGTCGAGGAGGGAGAGGTGGTCAAGCAGGGCGCGGTGATCGCCCGGATCGAGTAGGAGCCAACCCCGCCGCCGGCCCCATGCCGTGGGGCCGGCGGCGGGGTTGGCGATCGCGAGGCCGAGGCCCGGTTCGGGGGCGGGCCTCGGCGAGCACGGCGCGCCCGCGCTCGTCGAGGTCGCACAGGAAGCTGTCGCGCGTGCCGGTCGTCGACCAGGACACCGGCAGCACCGCGCGCGTCCAACGCGCCATCGCCACCCGGGGCCGAAGCGCCCGGCCGGCTGCGCCGTCTCGGGCACGTCCTCGGCCCGCTGCGGCCCCGGAAGGGCGCCACGGCCGGGAGCCCCCTCGCGCGACCGGGCCAGAGGGCTCCCGCCAAGGGCGCCATCACCGGTGAGGGACCGTGGGAATCACCGTCCGATGGCGTGGTCATCCTCGCCGATGGCGGAGATCGGGTCAATGGTCGCCGGCGGCGCCTCGACGGGGGCCGGGAACGGCACGCTGTCGATGGCCGAGCGCCACGCGGAGAGGTACGGAGTGAGCGGATCATCGTCGGCGCACATCCGTTCTCCCGGTTCTCGAAGCGGGCGGACGGCTCAGGGCACGGGTTCCGCCTCGCCGAGCAAGGCGCTGTGTGCGGGCAGCGCGAGCAGCTCGGCGATCGCTTCCACGGATCGGAGCACGGCCTTGCCGTCCCCGTACGGGTTGGCCGCCCCCGCCAGGCGCCACCGCCCCGACAACACGTCTTCGACGGCCCCGAGGATCGCGGCGGGGTTGGTGCCCACGAGCCGGGCGTGCCCGCTGTCGACTGCCTCGCGGCGCCCGGTCTTGTCCCGCAACACGACGACCGGCGTCGCGAAACTCAGTGCCTCCTCCTGGATCCCGCCGGAGTCGGTGAGCACGACGGTGGCCAGGCGTAGGGCGCGGATCAGGTCCGGGTACTCCAGCGGCGCAGTGACGGTCACGCGGGGCACCCCGCCGAGGACCGCCCCGACGTGACGCCGCACCGAGGGGTTTTGGTTCGCCGGGAACAGGACCTCGACGTCGGGGTGCCGCGACACCAGTTCGGCCACAGTGGACAGCACCTGCTGCAGGGGCTGCCCCAGGACTCCCGGCGGTGCGAGGTCACGAGCACGAGCCGCCGCCCCTGCTCGTGCAGCCTCAGCTCCATCTCCGCGAGGGCGCGGTTCTTCGCCGGCCACGCGCGGGCGGGGATGTGTTCCACGGCATCCACGACGGTGTTGCCCGTCAGGACGATCCGGCCCGGCGCCACACCCTCGCCGCGCAGTGCCACGACCGCGGCGTCGGTCGGGGCGAGATGCAGCGCCGCCAGCCGCGAGACCATCCGCAGGCCCCCTTTCTCGGGGAACGGGGCGGAGAGGTCGTTCGTGCGCAGACCCGCTTCGAGATGGACGACCGGGATGCCACGCCAGAACGCGGCGAGCGTGCCGGCCAGGACCGTCGTGGTGCCGCCCTGCACAACCAGCGCGGCCGGAGCACGCACCCGCAGAACCGCGTCGAGTGCGGGCAGCAGTCCGGAGACGAGCTCGGCTGCGTCCCGGTGCGACGCGCGGGCAGCGGCAGCCGTTCGTCCACGAGGATGATCACGCCCGCGCTCGTGACGACCATCACGGCAGGAACCGGGCGTCGTTCGCCAGCCCTCGCCCCGCATTCAACGGGCGCAGCCGGCGCTTCACAGGGCGCCGCGATCGTCACGGGAACCGCATGCCGGGGGCGGTGGCTGCCCACGACGAGTGACGGCGTTGGACGAACCACTCGCTTTTACATAGCATGCTATCTATGTCGGACAAGGTGCGCTGGAACCTGGTGGCACTCGGCGGGTTGTCCCTCGGCCTGACCGCAAGCGTCCTGTTTCTCGCCGTCCCCACGTCGGGATGGCTGACCGGCCTGGCCTTCCTCGCGGGCGCGATCGCCTACGCGATGATGGCGGCGAACCTGTTCCTCGCGATCCGGCGACCGGTGCTGGAGAAGCTACTGGGTCCACTCGACCGCGTGTATGTCGCTCATCGCGTGATCGGCACCGGTCTCGTCGGTGTGCTGCTACTGCACCTGGTGATCACCCCGATCGCGTCGGCCGTCGAGCACGGCGAGAACGTTCTGAACAGCCTCGGCGTGGCTGCTGTGCTCGGTGCGCTCGGCACACTCCTGCTACTCGCCTCGATCGCGCTGTCGATCAACACGAAGGTGCCCTACGACCGGTGGCTGCGGGTACACCTGGCCACCGGGGCCGCATTCCTCGTGTGGACGGCGTACATCCTCATCGCGGCGAGCAGGTGGCTGTCCTTGACCACTCCCCTGGGTTGCCTGCTGATCCTGTTCGCGTTGCTAGGGCTCGCGAGCTTGGCGGTCCGGGTGTGGGACAAGGCGCGTGGCGGCATCCCCTACACGGTTGTCGAAACCCTGGGACGAGAGCGGGGACGCGAGATCGTGCTGCACCCGGACGGGGCTCGGCGAATCGCCCGGCACCGTCCCGGCCAGTTCATGTTCCTGACCGCGAACGCCGAGACGCATCCCTTCACGCTGACGAGCGCGGCGGGGGCCGACGACCTCCGTGTGCTGATCCGCCCGTCCGGCGACTGGTCTCGCCACGCCCAGACCCGCCTCACCGTCGGTGACCGCGTGCGTGTCGACGGGCCGTTCGGTGCGTTCACGCCGTCGGTGAATGCCGGCACCGCAGCGCCTCAGGTCTGGATCGCTGGTGGCGCGGGGATCACCCCATTCCTTTCCTCGTTGCGCAGCGCGAACGGGATGCAGCAGGGGCAGGTCGAGTTGGTCGTCGCGGCAAGGGATGCCACGGACGTACCGTGCTGGCAAGAACTGTCGACTTCGGCCGCGACGAAACCGTGGCTGACGCTGACACCGGCGTTCAGCGCGCTGGGTGGACGGCTGGACAGCGAGGCTGTGAGCCGCCTCGTGGCGCGTCAGCCAGAGGACGCCGAGTGGTACCTCTGCGGTCCCGCCGGGCTCACGGATATCGTGGTACGCGCACTCGATCGGCTACCGGCCGCGCGAGTGCATCGTGAGCTGTACGAGTGGCGGGCACCGATGAGAAGCCGTTAGGAAGCAATGGAATTCGACCGTTTCGACTCGGCTGGCTTCATGATCAACTGGTGTGCCCGGGTGTTCGAGCGCCGCATGGCCGCGGCTCTCCGCCCCCTCGGGCTCAAGCCGGCCTACCTTCCCCCGTTGTTCACCCTTTCCGCGATGGGCGAGGCGACGCAGAGCGAACTGGCGAAAGCGTCGGCGATACAGCAGCCGACCATGGCGCTGACCCTTCGCCGGATGGAGCGCGACGGTTTGATCACCCGAGTCCAGGCGAAGGCCGACGAGCGCCGGGCGATCGTACGCCTCACTCCGACGGCCGAGGAAGTCCTGCCGCAGGTCGAAGCGATCGCCCGGAGCATCAACGAGGCGGCGTTCGAAGGCCTGCCTGACGACGCACCAGCACGGCTGATCGAGCTGCTGCGGCAGACCGTCCGGAACCTCGAGAAATGACCCTCACGCCGGCTCATCCTCGGTCGTCGGCCCAGACCGACCGCAGGGTGGGTGAACCCGCGGATATCGCGGGTTCAATCCCTCGGGATCGGCGCTGATCCCGGTACCTCCCGCGACCTTCGACCCGACGGCATCAGCAGGCTCCGTGCCGGGCTCCGTCTTGCCGGAGCTCGCCACTTCCGCGCCGGCCCGCGCGCGGGGAGACTCTGCGGTTCGTCGGTCACACGTCCCGTCGCCGCATCGTGATGGTGGCGGCGCCCAGCGCGGCCACGACCCACGCGGTGACAACCGCGGCGCCCGCGCCCGGACCGAGGGTGCTGCTGCCGGCGGCCTGCACCTCGGTGAACGAGGCGGCGGCGGAGCTGGGGAGGAAGCGCAGCAGGGTGTCCCAGCTGTCGGGCAGCAGCGCGCCCGCGATGTTCGGAAGGATCATGACTCCGCCGACCACGACGCCGATGCTGCCGGCGACGCTGCGCAGCAGCACCCCCGTGCCCAGGCCGATCAGGGCGATCGCGGTGATGTAGCCGATCATACCCATCAGCGAGGTCAGGACGCCGTCGTCGGTCAGGGCCACCGTGGGAGCGCCATTGGCGGAGAGGATGCCCATTCCCGCCCCGTAGGAACCCAGGACGGCGATCACCGAGGTGGGGACCACCACGGCGGCGAGCGCGGCGGCCTTTGCGGCGACGACCTGCCAGCGCCGGGGCACGGCCGCGACGGTCGCGCTGATCATCCGTGAGCTGTACTCCCGCGCCCCGGCCAGGCTGGCCAGGACACCGACCAGGAGGACGGCGAAGGTGGAGCCGGTGAGGACGGTGGTGAGGGGTCCGCCACCGCCGAACGGGCCGGCGTCCTCGCCGGGCGCGGCGAGCGAGCCGCTCGACACGGCCGCCGCGATCGCGCCGAACCCGATCATGGCGACCACGACCGAGAGCATGCCGATCCAGGTGCTGCGCAGGCTGCGGATCTTGATCAGTTCGGACCGGATCGCCCGGCCCAGGGTCTGGCGTTGCGCGGGGGTGTGACTGGTCGCCGCAGCGTGCCGGGGTGACGGGAGCGTGGTGGTCATCAGGCCGCCTTCTCGTGAGTGTTGTGCTGGACGGTTGCGGCGTACTCCACGCTGTCGCGGGTGAGTTCGAGGTAGGCGGACTCCAGTGACGCGGTGACCGGCGTCAGTTCGTGAATCCGGAGCCGGTGTGCGGTGGCGATGTCGCCGATGTCGGCCGCGGTCATGCCGCGGACCTCGAACCGGCCGGGCTCCCGGGTGGTCAGGGTGACCTCGTCGCCGGCGAGCAGCGGCGCGAGCGCGCCCGCGTCCGGGGAGACCACGACCACCGCGTTGCCCCCGGGCGACTCCTCGATGAAGTTCGCGATCGAGGTGTCGGCAAGGATGCGGCCCTGACCGATGACCAGCAGGTGGTCGGCGACCAGCTGCATCTCACTCATCAGGTGGGAGGACAGCAGCACGGTGCGCCCCTCCGCGGCGAGTTCGCCCAGCAGTTCGCGGATCCACTGGATGCCGTCGAGGTCGAGGCCGTTGACCGGTTCGTCGAGGAGCAGGACGGCCGGGTCGGCGAGCAGTGCCGCGGCAATGCCGAGGCGCTGGCCCATCCCGAGGGAGAACGACTTCGCCGGCTTGTGCGCGACGTCGGTCAGGCCGACCGACGCGAGGACCTCGTCCACGCGGCGAGCATCGATGCCGACGGTGGCGCCCAGGGCGAGCAGGTGGTTGCGGGCGCTGCGGCCGCCGTCGACCGCCTTCGCGTCGAGCAGCGCGCCCACCTCGGCGAGGGGTGCGCGGGACGTGACGTAGGGGTGTCCGTTGACGAGCGCGCTACCGGAGGTGGGCCGGTCGAGGCCGACGATCATGCGCATGGTGGTGGACTTGCCTGCCCCGTTGGGGCCGAGGAACCCGGTGACGACGCCGGGGCGGATGGTGGCGGTGATGCCGTCGACGGCGCGCTTGCCGCCGTATGTCTTGGTGAGTTGCCGTAGCTCGATCATGGTGTCCACGATCCGGGGAACCGCCACCGGTGCGCGTCGTCTCGTCGCAGGCAGTCGGCCTGACGCGGCTACCACGTTCGTGGTATGCCCCGCAGGGGCGGTCTACCACGGCCGGCAGACTCACGGACCGCGCCGAGCGTCTACTTTGACCAGTATGGCAGCACTGGCGACCCGGCGTTGGACGTCTCGTCACCCCCTGACGCGGGACATCCTGTTGGCGTGTGTGGTGGTCACCTTCGGTGCCGCGGGTGAGCTGAGCGGGATGCGGGGCGAAACCGACGGGGTCCTCACCACCCGTGATGTGGTCGCGCTGCTCGTCGCGCTGCTCGCGGTGGCCGCCCGCCGGTACCACCCACCGCTCAATCTGGCGGCCACCGCCGTCGCGTCGACGGTACTCGTCGTCGCGACCGGCGTGGAGCAGCCGGTGTTGTTCGTGGCCCTGGGGATCGTCACCTTCACGATGGCATTGCGCACCGACCGCCGCTCAGCGCTGGCGCTCGCGGGTTCGCTCGCCGCCTGCCTGTACACCGTCGACGCGTTCGTCAGCACGGGATCACCCTGGTCTCCCGAGAGTCTGGGACTGTTCGCCTGGATCGGGATGGCCACCGCAGCCGGCGACGCCGTCCGCAGCCGGCGCGCCTACATCGCCGAGGTCGAAGAGCGGGCCCGGCGCGCCGAGCGGACCCGCGACGAGGAAGCCGCCCGCCGGGTCGTCCAGGAGCGGGTGCGCATCGCCAGGGAACTGCACGACGTGGTCGCGCACCACATCGCGGTCATCAACGTGCAGGCAGGGGCCGCGAGCCACGTCCTCGATCGGCACCCCGAACAGGCCGGCCGGGCGCTCGCGCACATCCGCGACGCCTGCGAAACCGTGCTCGGCGAGCTCTCGTCGATCGTGGGCGTGCTGCGCCAGTCGGACGACCAGGACGGCACCGAACCCGTGCGCGGGCTGGCCCGGCTCACCGACATGCTCGACGCGCTCGCCGCCGCGGGTCTCGTCGTCGAACGTGAGCAGATCGGCCACGCACGGCCGTTACCCGCTGTCGTGGACCTCGCCGCGTACCGGATCCTGCAGGAAGCGCTCACCAACGCACACCGGTACGGCACCGGCACGGCGCGCCTGACCATCACCTACGCGGTCGAGAAGATCACCCTCGATATCGTCAACTTCATCGCCGACGGACGCGCTCCTGCCGGTTCCGGCTACGGCATCCTCGGCATGCGGGAACGCGCCGCCACCGCGGGTGGCAACCTCGACGTCCGGGCCGGGCCGGACGGCCGCTTCACCGTGCACGCCGAACTGCCGGCCCCGACCTTGAAAGCCGCACTATGACGATCCGGGTGCTGCTCGCCGACGACCAGGCGCTCATCCGCGCCGGTTACCGGATGATCCTCGACGCCGAACCCGGCATCGAGGTCGCCGGGGAAGCCGTCAACGGACGCGACGCCGTGTTCCTGGCCCGTACGACCCGTGCCGACGTCGTGCTCATGGACATCCGCATGCCCGAGGTCGACGGCATCGAAGCCACCCGCCGGATCGCCGCCGACGACGACCTGGCCGGCGTGCGCATCCTCGTCCTGACAACGTTCGAGAACGACGAGAACGTCCTGCACGCCGTCCGCGCCGGGGCGAGCGGCTTCCTCGGCAAGAATGCCGGGCCCGACGAGCTGGTCCACGCAGTCCGCGTCGTGGCCGCCGGTGATGCGCTCCTGTCCCCGAAAGCCACCCGCAGCCTCGTGCAGCACGTCCTCGGCCAGCCCGTCGCCCAGCCGGCCGCCGCACTCGACCACCTCACCGACCGGGAACGTGAGATCGTGGTCCTCGTCGCACACGGACTGTCCAACGACGACATCGCCGAGCGTCTGCACCTGTCCCCGTTGACCGCCAAGACCCACGTCAACCGCGCTATGACCAAGGTCGCCGCCCGCGATCGGGCTCAACTGGTCGTCTTCGCCTACCAGAACGGTCTCGTCCGCCCGGGCGACCCACCTCCCTGAGGCGAACCCGCGAGGTTTGGCTGCCCGTTGGCGCACCCGTCGGCCGGTGCACCCGCGCAACCCCGTCGGACACCTCGGCGAAGGTTCGCTGCCGATCTCCGAAGATCGTCATCACCTGGTGTGGGTGCCCCGAGACCAGCCGGCTCGGGGCACCCACGCTCGACGGCGCTCACCCGCCCTCGCCTGGCTTCGCGGAAGCCGGCACGCCGCAGCCCGCGCCTGCGCCCGGGCTCTCGACCGGGCTGTCCAATGCGGACAAGGACATGCCCTTCGTCTCCCGGGTCGCGACCACCGCGATGGTCGAGATGATCGCGGCGACCGCCAGGTATAGCGCGATCGGGATCGACGAGCCGAAGCTCTTGAGCAGCGTCGCGGTGATGAACGGCGCCAGGGAGCCCGCGAAGATCGACGTCGTCTGGTAGCCGAGTGACACGCCGGCGTAGCGCATCCGCGTCGGGAACAGCTCGGCCATCATCGCCGGCTGCGGCGCGTACATCAGGCCGTGCACGGCGACCCCCAGCACCAGCGCCAGCACGATCAGTACCGGGGATCCGGTGTCCATCAGCGGGAACCCGGCGAAACCCCACCCGATCATGGCGACCGAACCGGCGAGGAACACCGGACGGCGGCCCCACCGGTCCGCGAGATGGCCGAACAACGGAACCAGCACCATGTGCGCGAGGTGCGCGAACACCAGCAGCAACAGGATGTCGGTCGTGCTGCTGCCCACCCGCAGCGCCAGGTAAGTGATCGAGAACGTCACCACCACCTGGTACAGGATGTTCTCACCGACCCGCGCGCCCATCGCCACGAGGACACCGCGCGGGTACTGCCGCACCACCTCGATGATCGAAGTCCGCTCGTTCTCCCGCGCCTGCGCCTTCTCCAGCGACTCCAGGAAGATCGGAGCCTCCTCCACCTGCGTGCGGATGTAGTAACCGATCAGCACGATGACCGCCGAGGCCCAGAACGCGGTGCGCCAGCCCCAGGACAGGAACTGCTCCGGTGAGAGCACTCCCGACAGCCCGAGCAGGACCACTGTCGCGACCAGGTTGCCGATCGGCAGCCCCGCCTGGGGCCAGCTGGACCAGAACGCCCGGCTGCGGTCCGGGCTGTGCTCCCCCACCAGCAACACCGCGCCACCCCACTCGCCGCCGAGGGCGAAGCCCTGTACGAACCGCAGGAGCACCAGGATCATCGGCGCCCAGTACCCGATGGAAGCGAAGGCGGGAACACAGCCGATCGCGAACGTCGCCGCCCCGACCAGCAACAGGCTCAGCTGCAGGAGCTTCTTCCTGCCGAGACGGTCACCGAAGTGCCCGAAGACGATCCCGCCGAGCGGGCGGGCTACGAAGCCCACCGCGTAGACGAGCAATGCGTTGATCACACCGTCGAGCGGCTCGTCGGACTGCGGGAAGAACAACGCGCCGAAAACCAGTGCCGAGGACGCCGAATAGAGCAGGAACTCGTACCACTCGGCCACGGTGCCGGCCATCGAGGCCGCCACGACCTTGCGCAGCCCGCTCGGCGGCGGGCTCGCTTGCTGTGCTCGCATGGGTGACTCCTTTGTCGATGAGGAACTGCACAACCGGTTGTGCAGCGCGGATGAAACGGTCGGCGCGCGGCACCGTCCGTGGACGGGCGGTCAGAAGTAGTGTGGCGGGTCAGCGACCGCGGAAGTGAGGCGGTCGCTTGTGGACGAACGCCGCGATCCCTTCCCTGCCGTCCGCCGACTCGAACAGAGCGGACAGCTTCGCCCTCTCCAGCTGGAAACCCGCGCCAGCCGACGCTTCCGCCGCGGCCGGCACGGCGGCCGTGACCGCCTCGCGGATCGCGGCGACGGCCAGTGGCGCCTGCTCGGCGAGGGTGGTGGCGATCTGGGCCGCCCGGGCCGCGAGTTCGTCCTGGGCGCAGCGGTGGGTGACGATGCCTGCCGCCTCGGCCGCCTCCGCGTCGAGGCGCTCGCCGGACATCACCAGCCACTTGGCGCGGTTGGGTCCCACGTGCCAGGTCAGCCGCTGCGTACCGCCCCACCCCGGGAGCAGCCCGAGGGAGACCTCGGGCAGACCGAACGACGCCTCGTCCGCCGCGACCACGACATCGCAGCTGAGCACGAGTTCGAACCCGCCCCCGAGCGCCAGACCGTTCACCGCCGCCACGACGGGGACCGCACATTTCGCGATCCGGTCGCACAACTCGTTGCACCGCTGAGTGAAGGCGTCGAACGACACGCGGTCCGCGTCGGCGTAGAACGCGATGTCGGCACCGGCGGCGAAGGCCTTGCCCGCGCCGGTCAGCACGATCGCGCGAATGGCGGGATCGCCCTCCAGTTCGGTGAGCGCGTTTTCGAGCGCGTCCACGACAGCGGCGTCGATCGCGTTGTACTTCTCCGGCCGGTTGATCGTGACGACCGCGATGGGCGCGGACCGCTCGACCAGCACCGGGCAGGGCGCCGTGTCAGCCATGCACCGCACCGCCTTCCATCAGGCGGGCGATTTCCCCAGCGGAGTACCCGAGTTCGGCGAGGACCTCCCCGGTGTGCTCCCCGAGCGCCGGGGGCAGGCGGCGGATTCCCGGGCGCTGCCCGCCGTAACGGATCGGGTGGGCGAGGACCTGGACCGGACCTGCCGACGGGTGGTCGAAGGACAGGAACGTCTCGTTGTGGCGCACCTGCGGATCTGCCACCACGTCGTCATAGCTGTTGACCGGCGCGTGCCAGATACCGAACTCGGCGAAGCGCTCGGTCCAGTACCTCGTGCTCTTCCGGGCGAGCAGTTCGGCGATACGCGTGTTGATCTCCTCGCGCATCGCGTACTCGGCGTCGGGTTCGACTCCGCGGAACCACGGTTCCTCCAGCACCTTGCTCAGGGCGTCGGTGCTGGTCAGGGAGATCGTGAGGTGCCCGTCGGCCGTGGCGAACACGCCGTAGGGCGCCTTGTAGAACGGCGAGGAGATCCCGCTGGTGCTCCGCTGCCCGCGGAAGCCGTTCAGGTGGTACGACAACGGTTCGATCTGCAGGTCCAGCGCGGCGTTGAGGAGGTTGCTCTCCACCCTGGTGCCTTCGCCGGTGCGCTCGCGTCCGTGCAGGGCGGCGAGGATGCCCAGTGCGCCGAGCACGGCACCGTGCTGGTCGACCAGCGAGGCGCCCACCGGGGTCGGCGGCCCGGACGCCGGGCCGGTCGCCGACGCGAGCCCGGACAACGACTGGATGAGCACGTCCTGCCCGGGGCGGTCCTTGTACGGGCCGTCGGACCCGTAACCCGACAGCGAGCAGTAGACCAGCCGGGGGTTGGTCCGGCGCAGCTCTTCGTAGCCGAGCCCCAGCCGGTCCATCACCCCTGGGCGGAAACTCTCGATGAGCACGTCGGCGCTGTCGATCAGCCGGCGCAGCACCGCTTTCCCTTCGTCGTTCTTCAAATCGACCGCCATGCTGCGCACGTTGCGGTTGCCGAGCAAGAAGAACACCGACACACCCTCGACGTAGGCGTCCGGGCCGGACCAGCCGCGCTCGAAGGCACCCTGCGGCGGTTCGACCTTCACGACGTCCGCGCCGAGGTCGGCCAGGATCTGCGTCGCCGAGGGGCCTTGCAGGAAATGGGTGAAACTGACGATCTTGATTCCGGAAAGCATTGTCGCCCTCGTCCTGTCAACGAGGAGCCTCAGCCGACGCACATCGGCAAGGGATCGCGGTTGTGTGGGCAGGGGCAGCTGCGAAACGATCCCGGGGCTCCGAACGGAAATGTCCGGGCTCGAGTGAAGTGCCACAGTGGACACTGCCGACGATGGTAAGCGGTGGCCGCCTCTCGGTCAAGGGACCGGCCGCGTCGACTCCCGGACGATCAGCTCCGGCGCCGGCTCCTCGACCACGACGTCGCCGAGTCGTTGCCCCGCAAGGTGGTCGAGCAGCATTCCACACGCGCGGCGCCCCAGGGCGCGCAGCGGCATCCGCACGGTGGTGAGGGCGGGGGCCCAGGTTTCGGCGACCCAGGTGTCGTTGATCGCGACGACCGACAGGTCCTCGGGCACCCGGACACCCAGGCGGCTCAGCGCCGACAACGCCCCGATTCCGGCGTTGACACTCGAGACCACCAGCGCGGTCGGCCGCGTTTTCCGCTGCATCATCCTGGTGACGGCCGCGGCACCACCAGGCGCCTCCCAGCCGGAGCGCTCGACCCACGACGGACGCACCCGGAGTCCCGCCGCGCGCATGGTCTCGGTGAAACCGCGGTGACGACGGACGGCGGTGTCGTGGTCGGCCACACCGGCGAGGTGACCGATGCGTTCGTGACCGAGGTCGATCAGGTGCCGGGTCGCCGTCGCGGCCCCACGGACGTCGTCGAGGACGACCGAGCCCGCGCGCCCGGCCAGCTTGGAGTTGATCAGCACCACCGGCGGATCACCGGCGAGCACCTCACGCAGGCGCTGGTCGTCGAAATCCTCACGCCGTTGCAGGAGAACCCCGTCCACCCGGCCTTCGGCGACCAGCCGGCGCAACTGGTCGCGGCCAGCCGGCGGCGGGTCGATCTGACCCAGCAGCACCGACATGCCCGCCTCGCCCGCCCGGTCCTGCACGCCCGCCAGCATCTCGGCGAACACGGCGTTGTTCACGTCCGGAACGATCAGGCCCACGGCGCCCGACTTGGCGAACCGCAACGCCCGCGACCGGTGATTGGGCACGTACTGGAGCTCCTCGGCGACCGCGCGCACCCGACGGCGGGTCTCCTCGCTCATCCGGGTCCTGAAGTCGCCCGTCAGAGCACGCGAAGCCACCGCCTTGGACACCCCCGCCGCCTCGGCGACCTCCCGCAACGTGGCCATGGGCTGGAGCATATCGCGATCGGACACCGCCGGCACAACCGGTTGCGCGGACTGCACAACCGGTTGTGCACCGGCGTCCGCCGTGCTTTACTGCCTCCGGGTTCGAGTGAGCACCATCGATGTCAGCGAGGCCACCGATCCGGCGGGCAGCCGGTCGCCCGGGCCTCGCCCCCGGAAGTCAGGAAAGGCTGATCGGCCATGACCTAGGAACGCCCTGTGAGCACCGGGGTCATGCGCTGCGGCTGGGGCCGTTGCTCCCAGCCGAGTGCATGTTGCGGGGAGGTGCCGCCGAACGCCAGGGCACTCCCCTGCTGAGGGCGCGCACCTGCGCCGACCGTCCCGGGGCCCGGAGACGGTCACGACGCTCGCTGAGGTCCGCGATCCGCCACCCGCCCGGCGGGGGTGATCCGCACCTGTGGCGGCAGCTTCGTCCACACCAGATCCGCCGGATCGGCGGCCATCACCCCGGGGGCCTTCGCGACCAGGATGTGGGCGGCCATCGGGGCGAAGTCGCCGCGGAAGTGGACGGAGCTCTTGACCACGACGATCCGCTGGCGCTCGGGCTCGATCCCGACCATCCGGAACAGGTTGCGGTCGAACACCTGCGTCCGTCCGGTCGTGACGCCGATCCGCACGGAACCGTGGCGCAAGCACGCCGAGGGGCCGAGGTCGACGACGTTGCCGTGCATCATCGGGCCGTCGAAGCGGCAGCGGCCGTCCGACAGGTGCTCCACCGTGAACCGGCCGTGCACGGGGCTGTCACCGGGCACGGCCGGTTCCCCGCCGAGCGGCACGGTGATCGTCGCGCCGACCCCGGCCGCGTGAGCGGCGGCGGCCACCTCCGGGTCGGTGAACAGGCCGATCGCCGCGGGGCCGGTGTCCGCGGCGAGCAACGCCTTGAGCAGCCCGGTGGTCCGCGCGGTCCCGCCAGCCCCTGGGTTGTCCTGGGTGTCGGCGATGACGACCGGCCCGTCGGTGCTGAGCCGGATCGCCTCGGCGACCGCCTGCCGGGCGTCGGGCAGCGCGATCGCCCAGTCCGCTTCGCGGCGGGTGACGTGCTCGTGGACCCGGTCGACCTCCTCGGCCACCCCGTCGCCGCCGTAGCCGAACACCACCGGACCGCAATCGGGGATGTCCGCGGCGGGAAACCCCGCGGCGAAGGACATTCCCTCCGCCAGTCCACGGTAGACGGTTGAGGCCGGCTCCAGATCGGTGCAGCCGGCGTTGATCGGGATGAGGAACGGCACCCGCCGCCACACCGGCCGGAGTTGCTCACCGGCGATCCGCCGCGCGAGTAGCCCCGCCGCGCGAGCGCCGGTCTCCGCCATGTCGACGTGCGGGTAGGTGCGGTAGGCGACCAGGGCGTCTGCCGAGGCGAACATCTCCCCGGACAGGTTCGCGTGCAGGTCCAGGCTCGCCACGACGGGCACGTCGTCGCCGACGACCGCGCGCAGCCGGCGCAACAGCTCACCCTCACCGTCGTCGTGGTGCTCGGTGACCATCGCGCCGTGCAGATCCAGGTACACCGCGTCCGGCCGGGCAGCGCGGGCCGCGCCGAGGATCTCCCCGGTGATGCGCTCGTAGGCGTCGGCGGTCACCGGCCCGGACGGCGACGCGGCCGCCCAGATCACCGGCACCACGGTCACGTCCCGCATCGCGCGCAGGAAACCGCCGATCGGCAGGTTCACGTTCGCCAGCCGCAGCACGTCCTCGCCACGACACAGAGCCGGGAACCCCTCCCCGTTTTGAAAGTTGGCGTAACCGGCGGGAGTGTCGGCGAACGTGTTGGTCTCGTGCTGGAAACCAGCGGCCAGGATCTTCATCGTGCCTCGTTCCGCAGTGTGGTGAACAGGATGAGCAGCCCCCCGGCCAGCAACAGGGCGACCATTGACAGCAGACCCGCCTCAGTGCTCCCGGTGGCCTGTTTGACGTAACCGATCAACGTGGGGCTGAAGAAGCCGCCGAGCAGCCCGATGCTGTTGATCAGGGCGATGCCGCCCGCCGCGGCGGTGCCGGTCAGGTACGCCGACGGGATCGCCCAGAAAACCGTGTACGAGCCCCACATCGCGGCCGTGGCGATGATCATCGCGAGCATCGAGACCGCAAACGACTGGGCGGTGAGCGCGGCCACCGCCAGCCCGGCGGCGGAGACCAGCGCCGGGACCGCGCTGTGCAGGCGGCGTTCCCCGCGGCGGTCCGAGCGGCGGGACAGCCAGAACATCGCGACCAGCGAGCACGCATACGGCACCGCAGTCCAGAGTCCGATCTCGACGGTACTGGCGAGGCCGTTCTCCCGCAGGATGGTCGGCAGCCAGAAGCTCACCGCGTACAGGCCGCTGATCAGGCAGAAGTAGCCGACGGCCAGAGCGTAGACCTTCGGATCGGTGAGCACCCGCCGGAAACTGTGGTGGCGCGTGGTTTCGGGCCCTGTCACGTCCGCGGCGATCCGGGCCTTCTCGGCCGGGGTGAGCCAGCGGGCTTCGGCGGGCCCGTCGGGCAGCACCTTCCACACCACGAACGCCAGGACCACGCACGGCAGGCCCTCGACGAGGAACATCCACTGCCACCCGGCGAGCCCGAACCCGCCGTCGAACGCGGTGATCACGAGCGACGACAGCGGCCCACCGATCATCGAACCGAGCGGCCCCGGGATCATCAGCACCGACATCGCCGCCGCCATCCGCGCCGGCGGGTACCAGTAGGTCAGGTAGAAGATGATCCCGGGCGCGAACCCGGCCTCGAACACGCCGAGCAGGAACCGCAGCACGTAGAAGCTGGTGCTGTCGTGCACGAACAGCATCGAGGCCGAGGTCAGGCCCCACAGCAGCATGATGCGGAACACCGTCTTGCGGGTGCCGATCCGCTGCAGCAGCAGGTTGCTCGGCACCTCGAAGAGCACGTAGCCGAGGAAGAAGATTCCGGCCGCCAGCCCGTAGACCGACTCGCTGATCCCGACGTCGGTGGTCATCTGCAGCTTGGCGAAGCCGATGTTCACGCGGTCGAGGTAGGCGAAGACGTAGCACACCACGAGCAACGGCAGGATCCGGCGGCCGACCTTGCGGTACAGCGCGTCCGGGACGACTTTGCCGGAGATGTCGACCATGGTCACTCCCTGGTCCGGTGATTTCCGATTACACTCCAGAAGAACCCGGAGTTCCTCGGAAAATCGACGGATAATGGCGGTGGAGGCGCGCCGGACGATGGATAGTGACACCCAGCTGCTGAACGAGACCGATCTGGCGCTGGTGGACGCGCTCCAGGTCAACCCGCGGGCCAGCTGGACGAGCCTCGCCGAAGCGCTGGACCTCGCGCCGGTCACGCTGGCGCGGCGCTGGCAGCACCTGGTGGAGTCCGGCTCGGCCTGGGTCACGGTGGCGCTGAGCAACAGCGCGATGCGCGGCGCGCTGCTGGAACTGACGTGCCGTCCGGGGACGGCGGAGCGCGTCGCACTGGCTCTCGCCGAGCTGCCGAACGTGTCGACCGTCGGAGTCACCACCGGCGAGTTCGGGGTGTTCGCGCTGGTGCTGGCACCGACCCTGCCCGCCATCGCCGAGGTTCTGGTGCGCACGTTGCCCATGCCGCCGGACGTCGTGAACGCCCGCTCGTACGTCTACAGTGGACTTTTCGGCGGGGTGGTGTGGCGGCTCGGCGTGATGAACCGCGCCCAGACCGAGCTGGTCCGCGAGCCCGCCGGGCCGGCACCGGAGCAGATCCGTCCGTTCGGCCCGGCCGACCGCGCGCTCTTCCTCGCGCTGGGGCACGACGGGCGGCGCCCGTACACGGAGCTGGCCGCGGAGCTGGGCACGTCGCCGCAGGCGGTCAAGCGCCGGCTCGACCGCCTGCGGCGGCACGGCGACATCACGTTCCGGTGCGACGTCGCCCGCCCGCTCGCGGGGTGGGAGTCCATGGCACTGCTGTGGCTGGCGGTGCCGGACCTTCACGTGCGCGAGACGGGCCGCAGGCTGGGCGCCTGGCCCGAGACCCGGCACTGCGCCGCGGTCCCCGGTCCGGCGAATCTCTCCCTGATCGTGAGCCTGCGGTCTCTGGACCACCTCGGAAAGCTGCTCACCCGGATCGCGGTGGACTGCCCCGAGGCGTCCGTGGTGGACCGCAGGATCGTGCTGCGGCAGGTCAAGGTGCACGGCCGGATCGTCGACGAGCTGGGCCGCAGCACCCGCGTCGTCCCCGTCGATCCCTGGGCTACCCCGTCGTGACCGTCGGGCGCGTGCCGGCGGACTCGATGTCGCGGCGCCGGGTTTCGGGGCCCACGGCGAGCGCGACGAGGGTGAGCACCGTCAGCACCCCCAGGTACACCGCGACCGGCCACCAGTGGCCGGACCAGGCGAGCAGCGCGGTCGCGATCAGCGGCAGGAACCCGCCCGCCAGCACCGAACCGATCTCGCGGGCGAACGCGAATCCGGCGAGCCTGGTCCTGGTCTCGAACAGCTCCGCGAACCACGCCGCCTGCGGCGCCAGCATCGCCGGGTAGCAGATGCCGAGTCCCACCACGAACCCGACGACGACGGCCACCGGCTCGCGGGTTTCCAGCAGGAGGAAGAACGGCACGGTCCACAGCGCCGACGCGACCGCGCCGGCCGCGTAGACGGGCCGCCGTCCCCACCGGTCGGACAGCCAGGCGAACAGCGGCACCCCACCCACCTGGACGGCCGAGGCGATGATCACCGCGGTCAGCCCGAGCGAGTCGGACAGGCCCAGCTGCTTGGTCAGGAACGCGACCGCGAACACGGGGAACAGGTAGGCGAAGCCGTTCTCGGCGAACCGGGCACCGATGACGACCAGGAAGCTATTCGGCTGGTACCGCAGCGCGGCGAACAGTCCCGTCTTGGTCTCCTCGGCCCGCTTCGCGTTCCTGAACGCGGGAGTCTCGTCCACGCCGCTGCGGATGAAGTAGCCGATCGCGAGCATGACGATCCCCAGCAGGAACGGCACTCGCCAGCCCCACTGGCGGAACTGTTCGTCGGGCAGCAGCAGGAACAGCTGGTAGATCCCGGTCGCGAGCAGGGTGGCGAGCGCGAACCCGGCCGGGGCCCACGCACCGGCCAGCCCGCGTCGCCGCTGGTCGCCGTGCTCGACCGACAGCACGACGGCGCCGGCGTACTCGCCTCCGGCGCCGAAGCCCTGCACGAGCCGCAACAGGATCAGCAGGACCGGCGCCCACGCGCCGATCTGGTCGTAGGTGGGCAGCACACCGATCAGCGCGGTCGCGACGCCCATCAGCACGATCGTCAGCACCAGCATCGTCTTGCGGCCGAGCCGGTCGCCGAGATTGCCCAGCACAATGCCGCCCAGCGGCCGGGCCAGGAATCCGACGGCGTAGGTGGCGAACGTGGCCAGTGTGCCCGCGACCGGGCTGATCGCGGGAAAGAACAGCTTGTTCAGGATCAGCGCGGCGGCCGTGCCGTAGATCAGGAAGTCGTACCACTCGAGCGTGGTACCGACGAGGGCGGCGATCCCGGCTCTACGGGCGTGCCGTCGGGATTCGGTCATGAAAGGCAGCTCCTTCGGTGGCCGGGGAAAGGTCAGTGGCGGGCGGGACGGCGCAGGACCGCGCCCCGCTGGATCGGGCCGACGAGTGCCGCGTACTGGCCGAGCCAGCCGCGTTCGCTGCCGGGATCACCGGCGGTGACGGGCTTCCCGTCGCGTATCGGCTCCGCGTCGATCAGCCGTGCGTCGAGGTCGATCGAGATGGCGTCCCCGTCCTGCACTCCGGCGAGCGGCCCGCCGTCGGCGGCTTCGGGCATCACCTGTCCCACGACGAGCCCGTGGTTGAGCCCGGACAGTTCGCCGTCGGTCACCACGGCCACCTGGCCGCCGAGGCCGGCGCCGTTGAGCGCGGCCACGAAGCTCGCGGCGAACACCGTGCCCGGGCCGCCCCTCGGGCCCATCCCGCGCAGCACGATCACGTGTCCCGGCTCGATCTCTCCCTGGCCGAGCGCGGCGATGGCCTCGTCCTCACCCGCGAAGACCCTGGCCGGCCCGCGGAACTGCCGCCGTGCCGCGCCCACCCCGGCGACCTTGACGATCGCACCGTCCGGCGCCAGCGATCCACGCAGGATCAGCAGGCCCGGCTCGTCGGCCACGGGTTCGTCCAACGGGTGCACCACGTCGCCGTCCGGTCCGGCCACGTCGGCGATCAGCTCGGCCACGGTGCTGCCGGACACCGTCAGCGCGCCGGTGTGCAGCCTCGGTGCCAGCGCACGCAGTACGGTGCGGACCCCGCCGACCCGGTCGAGGTCCCACACCTGATGTGTCCCGTTGGGACGGATGGCGGCGAGTTGTTTCGCGCCGCGGCCCTTCTCCTCGAACAACGCGACGACGTCGAGGTCGAGGTCGGCCTCCGCGGCCACGGCGGTGAGGTGCCGGATGCAGTTGACTGAGCCGCCCAGCGCCAGCGCCACCTCCACCGCGTTCTCGATGGCGTCGCGTGTGAGCACCTGGCGGGCGGTGAGTCCTTCCCGGACCAGCTCGACGGCGCGCCGCCCCGCGGCCGCGGCGCGTTCGAGCATCGCCGGGGAGTTCGCACGGGTGGGCGCGGAACCCGGCATCGTCATGCCCAGGGCCTCGGCGAGCACGTGCATCGTGTTCGCCGTCGCCAGTCCCGCGCACACGCCGGGCCCTTCGATCGCCTGGTCGGCCATCTCGCCGAGGTCGTCCACGCTCAGCTTCCCGGAGGCGACCGCACCCACCGATTCGTACACCGAGTCGATGTCCACCGAACAGCCGGAGAACGTCCCTCCGCGCTGGTAGCCACCGATGACGACCACCGAGGGCAGGTCGAGCCGCGCGGCGGCCATCAGGTGGGCCGGGGTCGTCTTGTCGCAGCTCGACAACAACACCATGCCGTCGAGCTGCGCACCCTCGACGGCGGCTTCGACGTCGTTGACGATCAGGTCGCGGGTCGGCATCAGGTAGCGCGCTTTGCGGCCCGCGCTGGTGACAAAATCGGACGGCGCGGTCGTCCGGATCTCCAGCGGCAGCCCACCCGCCTCGCGGATAGCGCCGGCGACCACTTCCGCCACGTCGTCGAGGTGCGCGAAGCACACCGACAACTTCGACGAGGTGTTGACGACCGCGATCTTGGGCTTGCGCTGGTCCTCGGCGCTGATGCCCATCGCGCTCCACTGCGCGCGGCGCACGGCCCACCGGGTGGTGCCGGGCTCGAAGTTGCTCCGCAGCTGTTCCATGGTGTTTCTCCAGTCAGGAAAGGGAAAGGGCGCTTCCGCCGGCGGCCATCACCGACCGGATCTCGCGGCCGTCGAGCCCGCGGTAGGGCAGGTCCTTGTCCAGCGACATCACGGTCGCCACCGCGGCCGCGTGGCCGTATTCGAAGCACTGCGCGGTGACCCGCGCCGAGGCGAGTGCCTCGTGCTCGGCGCTGAGGCAGCGGCCGGCGACGATGACGCCCTCGCCGCGCTCGGGCACGAGCGCGCCGTAGGGCACCTCGTAGTAGTCGTCCAGCAACCAGGTCAGTTTTGGCCGGTCACCGGCGTGCAGCTCGATCGGCCACGGCACCCGGCAGATCCCGTCCTCGCGCTTGCGTGCCGCGAGGACGTCCTCGTTGGACAACCGCTCGATCCCGGCGATCGTGCGGGTCTGCCGGATCCCCGCCTCGACCCCCGTGTCCACGACGAACGCGTTCTCGCAACCGGGGATCCGATCGATCAGGAACCGCGCGTACGACCGGACCTGCCGCCGGCCCAGTATTTCGGCTTCGGTGAAGTCCGCGGGGTCGATCACGTTGAGCATCCGGCCGTCGCGGCCGGCCAGCCGGGTCGCGTTGACCAGCAGCTCGCCGGGCCTGGGAGTGGTGAAGATCCAGATCTTCTGCCGCGGCAGGTCCAGCCCGGCGCCTCGCGCCCGGAGGATCTCCTCGGTCACGTATGGCGGGCAGATGGTGTCCTCGCCGTAGAACTCCAGGAACCGCTCGACATCGACGTTGCCGAGGCGGAAGAACATGGTCGGGTTCTGGATCGCGCCGTTGTCGCCGAAGGTGTAGCGGTGCCCGGCGCGGGCGACCACAGCCGCGTCGCCCGATGCGTCGATCGTCCTGGCAGCGAGCACCACGGCCCGGCCGGCGTTCGACTCGACCACCACCCCGCGGTGGGTGTCGCCGTCAAGGACGACGGCGGCGACGGCCGTGTGGTAGAGCACCGTGACGCCCGCGCCTTCGAGGAGGTCGTCCGCGACCTCGCGCCACACGAGCGGATCGTGCGCGACGGTCCAGGTCTTGCCGTAGACCTGCGGCGCCGTGAGGCCGCCCCGGGCGGCCAGTTCCCCGCGGAACCGCTCGGTGAACCCCGCGACGACCTGCCTCGGCTCCCGGTCGGCATCCGAGGCCAGGTACATGCCGCAGATCGTGCCGGACATCCCGGCGACCGCCGCGCCGCCGGCGAAGCCGTACTTCTCCACGACGAGCACCGACTTACCCGCCTCGGCCGCGACCACCGCCGCCGCGACCCCGGCCGCACCGGCCCCGACGACGAGCACGTCGACCTCGGCCAGCACTTCGAGTCCCCGGTCGGCCGGACCACCGGTCAGCGACCAGCGCGATATATTGGTCATGTACCGGTTGTACATCGCCGGTCGCGGTATTGTCCAGGCCCAGCGCGTGGAACGAGGAGGAGGCACCCGTGGCGAACAAGGCCGACCAGGCCTACGACGTGCTGGAACGCATGATCACGTTCCAGGAACTCCCGCCTGGTTCGCTGCTGTCGGAGGCCCGGCTGATGGAACGCACCGGGCTCGGCCGCACGCCGGTGCGTGAGGCGCTGCAACGGCTCGCACGCGAGCGCATGGTGGAGATCCACCCTAGCCAGGGCGTGTTCGTCGCCCCGACGTCGATCGAGGCGCAACTCAAGGTGCTCGAACTACGCCGTTCCATGGAGGAGCTCGCGGTGCGCCTCGCCGCCCACCGGGCCACGACGGAGCAGCGTGAGCGCATCCTGGCGCTCGCCGAGGTGCTCAGCGAGTTCGACGGCGACGACCCCAGGCGGTTCGGGGAGCTGCTCAAGTCGACCCACACCCTGATCGTCGAGGCCGCGCACAACGAGTACCTGTCGGTGGCGATGGCCCCGCTGCAAGGGCTCTCCCGCCGGTTCTGGTTCGCCCACCTGCGAAACCCGAAGGCGGAACTGGCCGAAGCGGCCGACCTCCACGGGGACATCCTCCGCGCCATCTGCCACGGCGATCAGGCCAAGGCCTCCGAAGCCTCCCTCAGGCTGAACGACTACCTGACCGACTTCACCTACCGGACCCTGCGGGACCAGTGAATCAAGAGCATCGGGTAGTGACGTACGTCGGCGGCCGCGGGGCGGCCCGCACAGGCCCGCGGCGGACGGGCGCCGGGGCCGGGGACGTGCAGGTGGGCCATGAGCGGTTCGAACATCGGCGAGTCCGCGGCCTGCCCGGCGGTGAGCAGTTGGCGGCCGCTGCCGCCCCGGGAGCGGCCGATGGCATGGTCAGGCGGCTCGGTTCCAGTCGATCTCACCGGCTGCGCCCGCGGTGGCCGGCAGTGTGCCGAACACCGCCGGCACATCCCGCCCCGCGATCCCGGACCGGTAGCGGCAGATGATCCCCTCCACCATCGCCCGGGCGTCCGGGAACGGCCTACCCGGCCGCACCGGCAGCAAGTTCTCGATCAATGCCCACTGCTCATCCGAGAGCAACTCACACCGCGACACGACCAGCTCGATCCCAGCCACCAGCCGGAACCTCTGCCAGGCACGCCGAGGGCCCGTCAGCTGGCCGCCGAGCCGTCGATGTCGATGATGTGCTTGCCACGCACGCCGCCCGCTTCGACCGCGCGGTGGGCTTCGGCGATGGCGGAGAGCGGGTGCACGCCGTCGACGACCGGTCGCAGCTCTCCGCTCTCGGCGAGCCGGGCGGCCTCGGCGAACAGTTCCCGCTTCGGGTTGCCGCTGAAGAACCGCACCCGGCGGGAGCCGTGCACCACCGACGCGGCGATGTAGGCGAGCGAGCGCGCGATGTGCTTGCGGTCGAAGGAGATCGCCACCATCCTGCCCGTGGGCGTCAGCAGCCGGCGGAACGCGGCGAGCTCGGTGCCCACGGTGTCGAACACGACGTCGAACGAACCGAGGTCGGCCGGCCCCGCGGTCGTGTAACTGACCACCTCGTCAGCGCCGAGGCCGCGCACGAAATCCAGGTTGGACGGTCCGGCCAGCCCGGTGACGTGCGCGCCCATCGCCTTGCCGACCTGCACGGCGAGGCTGCCGGTGCCCCCGCTGGCCCCGCGCACCAGGAGGCGCTCGCCACGGGCGAGGTGCGCCTTGTCGCGCAGGCCGATGATCGGCACGACCGCCACCACCAGCGACGCCGCTTCGACCGGGGTGAGGCCGGCCGGAGCGCGCGACACGCGATCCGGATCGACCGTCAGATACTCGGCCGCCGCCCCGCTCCGCGAATCGACCTCGGCGGTGCGCGGGAGCACACCCCACACGCGATCACCCGCCCGGAGACCGGAGTCACCGGAGCCGGGGTCGGCGACCTCGCCCACGAAGTCGAGCCCGATCCCCTTGGGAAAGCGCTTACCGGTCAGCAGGCGCAGCTGCCCGGCTCGGGCGCTGAGCTCGCCACCATTCACGCTGGTCGCCTGCACCCGCACCAGGATCTGACCGGGCCGCGGCTGCGGGACCGCGACCTTGCCCTCGTACAGCACGTCCGGCGGCCCGTAGCGGTCGTACTGCGCCGCGCGCATCATCGACATGTCTTCTGTCCTTTCACGACGTTCTTCATCGGTTTTCGGGTGGGCGCCGCGGCCAGCCGACTGCCCTTTCGACCGTCTCGGCCACGGTGAGCAGCCGGGTGTCGGCGAACTTCCGGCCGACGAGCATGACGCCGGCGGGCAGTCCCTCGGCGAGACCGAGCGGAAGGGTGATCGCGGGATGGCCGGTGATGTTCGTGGGCGCCGTGTTGCCGACCAGGCTCCAGGCCCGGAGCGCCCGGTCGGCGGGGTCGAGGCCGGGTGCCACCGGGTGGGCCACCACGGGCACGGTCGGCATGGCGAGCACATCGACCCCGGCGAGCGCCTTCTCGTACCCGGTGGTGATCAGGCGGCGCAGGTTCGCCGCCCGCGCGTAGCGGCTGCCGCCGCCCGCGCGTTCCGCTCCGCTGCCCATGATCAGCATGAGTTTGAGCGTCGGCGCCATGCTGTCGCCCGCCTTCTCGAATCCTCGCCGAAGGGCCTCTGCCAGCTCCGGCCAGTAGCGGCCGCCCGCGCCGAACAACGCCCCGCCGCCGCGCATCTGCCCGGCGAAACTCTCCGGGAACATGTTGAACGCGATCGGCGCGCACAACCGGTGCTCGGGCACCGAGACCGGCTCCACCGACGCACCCAGCTCGCGCAGCCGGGCGAGCGAGGCATCGAAGGCCCGGCCGACCTCCGGCGACACCCCGCCCGCCGGATCCAGTCCCTCGGCCAGCACCCCGACGCGCAGACCGGCCAGGGACGCCGGCGCCGACTCGACCGCCGCCACGGCGTCGAGCCGGGGCAGCTGCGCGGGCTGGCGCGGGTCGGGGTCTGCGTCGTCGGTCCCGGCAAGCACCTGCAGCACGGCCGCGACGTCCGCGGTGGTGCGCGCGAGCGGGCCGACGTGGTCGAGCAGCGGCTCCCCGCCGAGCACCCCGGAGTGCGGCACCAGACCGTGCGTGGGCTTGAGACCGACGAGCCCGCACCAGGCCGCCGGGATGCGCACCGACCCGCCGGAGTCCGCGCCGAGCGCGACGTCGACACCGTCGTAGTACAGGGCCGCCGCCGACCCGCCGGACGACCCGCCCGCGGTCCGCGTGGTGTCCCACGGGTTCAGGGTCGGGCCGTAGTAGCTCGAGTCGCCACCGGGGGCGACCCCCATCTCGTCCATGTTCGTGATGGCGCAGATGTGCCCGCCCGCGTCGAGCAGGCGGCGGACCACGGTGCTGTCCCGGTCGGGCACGAACCCCTGCAACAGCGCCGACCCCGCCGTCATCGGGACACCGGCCACCGCCACGCAGTCCTTGACCGCGACGCCGACGCCGGACAGCAGCCCGCGCGCGCCCGGCTTGCGCACCGAGACCCAGCGCACGACCGCGTTGTACGGGTCCCGGCCGGCGTCGGTGTCGTCGTGCACGACGCGATCGGCCTCCGCCACCGGCGGCGGGTCCGCCCGCAGGTCGTCCATCGCGGCGATGACCGGTGCCAGGTGAGCGATCGCGGGCAGGACGCCGGCCGCACCGGAGCGCGAGATCCCCCACGAGGAGGCCAGGTCGTAGAACTCGTCCTCGCTGATGGCGTGCGACATGCGCACCCCTTTCGGTCTTCGGTGGACCTCGGCCTGGTCAGCCGAGGGGCATGAATCGTTGAGCCACCCATCCCCGGTCGAAGGGCGTGAACGAGTCGACGGTCAGGACGAGCTCGCTGATCCGCCACCCCGCCGGGGTCAGTTCGTGCTGCTCGCGGTACCGGCCCATGTGCCACGCGGCCGTCCCGTTGATCGTCAGGGGCTGCCAGAGGTACCAGGTGGACCTCGCACTGGCCAGGTCGTCGGCCACTTCGATGTCGCCGCTGACGATGTAGTGCAGTGACCACTCCAGCCTGGTCGCGACGTCGGCGAAGTGCGTGCGCAGCTCCGCGTGACCCGCGTGCCGGCCGAGCAGGTCACCCCCGTCCCACACGCACTCCGGGGTGAACAGCTCGTCGATGCGGTCGGGCGGGAAACCGCCGTCGCAGAAGCGGACGTAAGCCATCTGCAGGGCCCGGATGTCGTCCAGGGCCTCCAGGCGCGCCACCCGGGCCTCGAGTGGCGCGCTCAGCGGTTCGGTCATCCCGCCTCATCGACCTTCACGACGTTCGTCAGCTCGCCGCCCTCGGTTTCGGCGTCGATCACCGTCGCGCGGTACTCGCCGGTTTCCGGGTCGAGGGCGTAGAAGGTGGTCGGGTAGGACGCGGGCAGCTCGACCGCGATGACCTCGAAATCGGACGAGGCGTCCAGTTCGCGGTGCCGGTTGCGCGGCGGCTGGTAGAAGGCGGTCCCTGCCTCCAGGCGGACAGTGCCGACTCCCTCGAACTCGAAGAGGGCCCATCCCTTGACGATGTAGTTGAAGTGCACGTTGAGGTGGTGCATGTGCCAGGGTGCGCCCTGCCACTTGTACTCCGGGTTCGCCTTGATGACGAACGCGTTGGCCAGACCCCCGCTGTACTTGGCGACGGCAGGCAGCGGACGCAGATCCGCGGCCGGGAAGCCGGCGATCGGCTTGAAGCTGTCCGCTTCCAGGGGCATGAACATGTCCGGCTTGGCGAGCGTCGCCTCCGGCGGTGCGGGCGGCAGCGGCACCTCGGGCGCGGTTTCGGCGGTGGGGTTCTCTGCGGTCGTCGACATCGATTGACTCCCTGCTGTGATCAGTGGTGACTATGTGCAATTTAGAGTACGATTTCGTTCTCTTGTTGCTACAGTAGCCTGGTCGCGGCCGCTCGGCAAGGCGGCGACGAACCACACGAGGAGCGAGATGCCACCGCACCCGGAGCACGCCGTGGAGCCGGCCACCACGGACCCGCGTCGCGGGCCGCGCCGCCGCGGCGAGGCCCTCGAGCACGCGATTCTCACCGCGACCGTGGAGGAGCTGAGCGAGGTCGGCTATCCGGCCCTGACCGTCGACCGGGTGGCGGCCAGAGCCAGGACCAGCAAGGCCGCGATCTACCGCCGGTGGCCTGGGCTGCCGCAACTGGTGGTCGACGCCTGTGCACGGCACCGGATGACCGACTTCGCGGTGCCGGACACCGGCACCTACCGCGACGACGTCCTCGCGGTCCTGCGGGAGATGGCGACGCGGATCGCCGGCCCCTTCGGCAGCGCCATCCGCACCGTGGTCAGCGAGATCGCGCGCAACCCCGAGTTCGCGGCACTGGCCAGGGCGCAGCTCGACGTCGCCGAGCAGATCATGACGACCTTGCTGGAACGCGGCATGGAGCGCGGCGAGATCGACCCGGGTGTGCGCGGCACCCGGCGCGTGACCGTCGCGACCGACCTGATCATCAAACATCTGCTGCTGGCGCCGAGCGAGGACATCGACGCCGTCATCGTCGACATCGTCGACGACATCCACCTGCCGCTCGTGCTCAAGAACACCGGCGCCGCCGACGAGCGCGGAGCGTGACCGGGACACTGTCCACAATGGCCGGCCGAGACAGTCGCGCCGGGCACCGGTCAGCGTTGTTGGGCGAGCCTGGCGAGTTTCGGTGCCGATATCGGGAAGTTCACTGCCGCGGCGGTGCCGAATCCGGCGTTTCGACCGCTCGCGGGCCACGTGAGCAGCGCACTCCGGTCCTCGAGGGATCCGTCGACCACGGTGGGTTCGCCGCTGGGCGGCAGCGTTCCGGCGATTCGGATGCGCAGCCCGAACATCTCCGTCCAGAAAATCGGCGCGCTGCTACCGAGCCGGGCTTCCGGCTCACGGCCGAGCAGAGTCGCAGCCGCGATCGTGGCCTGGGTCAGCGCGTTCCACCAGTGCGGGCTGCGCGTGAATCGGCCGTCCGCGCCGGGAAGACTGATGACATCGCCGGCGGCGACGATGTCCGGCGCCACCCGGCAGCAGGGGTCGACCACGACTCCCCCTGCCAGGACGAGGCCGCTGTCCCGCAGCCACTCCGTGTTGGGCAGATCGCCGACCGCGGTGACCACGAGCCCGCCCTCGGCGAGAACTGTTCCGTCCGCCGACACCAAACGGCCGTCCTCGATCCGCACCCCCTCCGGGGAGGTGCGGATCTTCACGCCCGTTTCGGCCGCGGCCGTCCGGCACATGTCCGACAGCAGCGCGCCGAGGCGACCGGCCAGAGGGGTGACCTGGTCGACGACCGTCACCGATTTGCCGAGAGTCGCGGCGGTCGAGGCGACCTCCATACCGAGGAAGCCGCCACCCGCGACGGCCAGGTCGTCGGCAGTTCGGAGACGATCCCGGAGCCGGAGCGCGTCGTCGAGCGTCCGCAGCGTGATCTCATCGGCGTCCGGCGACAGCCGGCGCGCCCGGGCACCGGTCGCGATGACCAGCCCGTCATAGCCGATGCTGTCGCCGTCGCTCAACAAGAGCCGCTTGCGGCCGGCGTCGAGACCGGCTGCCGTCAGGCCGGTGAGCAGGTCGAGATCATCCGCGCCGGCGAGAAAAACGCTGCTGTCGGGCTCGGTGCCACCGAGCACCCCCTTCGACAACGGCGGCCGGCTGTAGGGCGCGTGCGGTTCGTCGCCGATCACGGTGATGACACCGTCGAAGGAGAACCGACGCAGCGCCGCGGCCGTCGCCCACCCGGCCTGCGATGCCCCGACCACCACGATCCGGCGAAGCCCTGCCATCACACCTCCCGCACTCGTCAGGCTCGCCCGCGGACAACGGCGTTGTAGTCCGCGACTTTGGTGATGGTCCTGCCGCCGTCGCCGAAATCGAGGAGGACCCGGTAGAGCATGCGCACCCGGTTGTCCGCCCACAGCCCCTGGACCGGCTCGATGCGGAAGAAGAGCTGCTGTCCCTGGTCCGGCAGTTCGACGTGGTCGTAGAGGGCCGTCTCTCCCGCCCACGGGAACTGCTCAAGGCTGATCTCCGCGATCCGCTGAATCTCCGCCGGATCCGTGACCAGGGTGGCGATCCCCTGGATCTGCAACGACCGCGTCTCCTGCCGCGCCGCGTAGCCTTCAGGGGGAAGATGGCACACGGAATAGCTGACGTTCGGGTTCTGCCGCAGTTGCGTGCTTTTCCGGGTGTGGCGGAAGGTGTGCATGTAGACGACGAGTCCGTCGCCGGCGATGTGCATGGCCGAGGCCGAGGGACGGCCTTCGGAATCGATCGTGGCGAGAGTCGCGACCTCTTCGGTGCGCAACAGTTCGGTGATCGCCTCACGGATCTCTGCCACGCTCGGATCGGACTTCGGCATGGTTGCCTCCTGATGGCCTAGCGCGACGAGAGTTTCAGGGCGGTGACGGGGCAGCTGAGCACGGCGGCATGGACCGCGGCCTTTTCGGGCTCCGGCACCTCCTCGGCCTTGACCGTCAGCTCACCCTCGTCATCGACCGAGAAGAACTCAGGGGCGACGGCCTCGCACATGGCATGTCCTTCACAGCGGTTCCGATCGACCTCGATCCTCATCGGGCTTCCCCTCCGTCGAGCCGGACCGGTACCGATTCGACCCTCCGGGTCAGGACTCCTTCGCATTTGACCCACGTGGCGTCCGGCGCGAGCCGCATGCCGGGAAACGCGTCCATGAGTGCCTCGATCGCCACCCGGGCTTCGATCCGAGCCAGCGGCGCACCGATGCACGCGTGGATTCCCTTGCCGAACGCGAGGTGCGCCGCGGCGTCGGGCCGGTCGGCGCGATACGTACGCGAATCGTCACCCCATCGCTCCTCGTCATGGTTGGCGGACTGGAGGTTCAGGTAGACCTTCTTGCCCGCAGGAATGGGACACCCGGCGAGAGTCACGTCTTCCACCGCCGTGCGAACCATGAACTGGGCCGGTGAGTCCACACGCAATGACTCCTCGATGGCGTTCGGCAACAGCGATCGATCAGCGACGACCGCCTCCCACTGACTGCGATCGTCGAGCAGCCGGTACACGCAATTGGTGATCAATGCGCGAGTGGTGTCGGTCGCGGCGACGACGAGCTGGAAGACGTGGCACACGACCTCGGGCGTCGACATCTCCGCTTCACCAGGTTCGGCGAAGCACAGGTTGTCCAGCACATCCTCGTGCCGGTCCTCGGGACGAGCTCGCCGCTCCTCCACCAGTCGCGCCAGGAATCCCATCAGCGAAGCGAACTCGGGGAGCTCGTGCGAGGGCCCGGGAATGACCCGAACGATGGCGTCGGACCACGTCTGGACCTCACGCCACGCGGGCTCGGGAATTCCGATCAGCGCGTACACGACGGCTGACGGGATGAAGTGCACGTAGTCCGCGTACAGATCGACCCGGCCCGAGGCGGGCAGCGCGCCGACAGCTGTGCGGACGATGTTCTCGACCTTCGGTGTGAGCCTCCGAAGGCGCGCCGGCGCCAAGCTCTTCAGCAACCGGCTTCGCAGTAGCGTGTGGCCCGGCGGGTCCGCCATGGTCACGACGGTGAAGGGTAGCCGCACATCCTCGGGCCCGACCGAGAAGTTGCCGCGATTGGAGAAGTTCCCGGTGTCGTCGAACACCGCCCGGACCACATCGTCGGTGTTCGCCGCGTAGAGGTGATCGCTCACCTTGCCCACCGGGCATCCTTTCCGGGACGCCCGCATGAACTCGTCGGGCTCAGCGACGTGCCGCGGATTCAGCGGGTCGAAGAATTCAGCCGAGTCGACAGGAGTGGTCATGGCGAAGATCTGCCTTTCACGCTGGGCCACCTCAGTGTAGCGCCATGCGGAACAGTAGACCGCATCACGCGACATCAATGCAAGCAACAGAAGACCCGGGAGTCGCTCAGCCGGATCTGGGATCATGCCGGTATGGCAATCGACCCCACCGCGGAACCCGACGCGCTGGACCTGTCGACGACGCCCGGGCACCTCATCCGCCGTGCTCAGCAAGTGCACACCGCCTACTGGGCCGAAGAGCTGGACGGCCTGCTCACCGGACCGCAGTACGCCGTGGTCGTGTCGCTGGCCGGCTGGCCGGGCATCAGCCAAACCCGTCTCGGCGAACTGGCCTCGCTGGACAAGAACACGGCGGCCGGGATCCTGACCCGGCTGGAGCGCCGTGGCTGGGTGGAGCGGGTCCGTGACCCCGGCGACGCCAGGCGCCGCGTGCTGCGTCTCACCGGCAGTGTGCGAACACGGTTGCGGACGATCACCCCGGCCGCGACGCGGGTGCAGGAGCGCCTGCTCGGCCCGTTGCCACCCGGAGAGCGGCAAGCGTTCGTGTCCCGGCTCGCCCGGGTGGCGTTTCAGCAGCGGCGGGTGACGGGCTACGAACCGGAATCGGCGACGGGCCCCGTCCTGTCGTTGCCGACCGCGCCCGGCTACCTGATCCGGCGCGGCGAACGGGTTCACGGTGAACTCTGGACCACCGAGGTGGGCGGTGAGCTCACGGCGCCGCAGTACGCGTTGCTGGTCGCCGTGCTGCGCGGCGGCGAGGTGGACCAGCGTCAGGCCGGCGAGCTCGCCTCGCTGGACAAGTCGAGCACCGCGGACGTCGTCTCCCGGCTCGAGCGGCGGGGCTTGGTGCGCCGGTACCGCGATCACGCCGACGGCCGCCGCTGGCTGCTGGAGCTGACCAGTGCGGCACGGGACACGCTCGGCCACATCACGCCCGCCGTCGCACGGGTGCAGGAGCGCCTCCTCGAGCCGTTGCCGGCCGCGGAATGGCGCACATTCACACGACAGCTCGCCCGCGTGGCCTACCAGGGCACGCCGCCCACGCTCTCCCCCAGCCCACCACCGCTGCGCACGCTCGCCCGCTGACACCGTCGGAACCGGCCCGTTGACGCGACCTCCGATGCTCCGTACTCTCCCTATTTAGTACGTACACGGAGCACATACGCGGGGAGGCGAGGCCATGACAAGGACGTCGAGGTCGAGCAGGCGTGCCGCTGTCTCCAGCCTCATCGGCACGACCATCGAGTGGTATGACTTCTTCATCTACGGCAACGCGGCAGCGCTCGTGTTCGGCTCGCAGTTCTTCCCCGGGACCTCCACCCTGGCGGCGACCTTGGCGGCGTACGGCACGTTCGCGGTCGGGTTCCTGGCCCGCCCGCTCGGCGGGATCATCATGGGCCACTTCGGCGACCGGGTCGGCCGTAAGCGGCTGCTCGTGCTGTCACTGCTGCTGATGGGGTTCGCCACGTGCGCGATCGGGCTGCTGCCCACCTACGCCGCGATCGGCGTGTGGGCGCCCGTGCTCCTGGTCCTCCTGCGCCTGGCGCAAGGCTTCGGCGTGGGCGGCGAATGGGGCGCTGCGGTGCTGATGTCGGTCGAGCATGCCCCCGCCGGCAGACGCGGCCTGTTCGGCGCGTTTCCGCAGATGGGTCTGCCCGCGGGGGTGATCCTCTCCAACGGGGTGTTCCTGGCGGTCAGCGCGTCGATGTCGCGGGAGTCGTTCCTCGCCTGGGGATGGCGGGTGCCGTTCCTGCTGTCCGCGGTGTTGATCGTCGCAGGCCTGACCATTCGGCTGAAGCTCGCCGAGTCGCCGGAGTTCACGAGTGTCCGTACGCGGAACGCGGTGGTGCGCAGTCCACTGCGGACGGTGCTGCGCACTCACCCGAAGGCTTTGTTCCTGTGCAGCGGCGCGTCGATCGCCGCACCGGCGCTCGGGTACCTGGTGCTGATCTACCTGCTCTCCTACGGGACGGCGACGTTGCACCTGAGCTCGGGGACGATGTTGGCCATCGTCCTGGCGGGCAGTGTGGTGTGGCTGGTGGCGATCGGGGTGTCCGCGGCCCTGTCGGACCGCTACGGCCGCAAGCGCGTGTTCCTGGCCGGCGCCGGGCTGACCGTGGTGTGGGCCGTCCCGCTCTTCCTGCTCGTCGACACGGCGTCGGTACCGCTCATGGTGCTCGCCGTCGTGATCGGCTGTACCGGCATCGCCGTGATGGCCGGGCCGCAGGCCGCGCTGGTGGCGGACTCGTTCACGGCAGAGGTGCGTTACAGCGGCTCGTCCATCGCCTATCAGGTGGGCTCGGTGCTCGGCGGGGCGCTCGCACCCATCGTCGCGACCGCCCTGGTGGCCGGTACCGGCACCTCGCTGTCGGTCGCCCTGTTCATGGCCGCACTGGGGCTGGTGAGCCTGATCTCGATGGCGGCCCTCGCCGAACCGAAACCAACGACCGTCAAGGCCGCCACGGCGGTCAGGGAGGCACCATGACGACAACGAGATTCCGCTCCACGGAAGCGGATGTCGACGGTCTTTACCACGAACTGGCCGAGCACGAACTGCAGCCACTCTGGGAGCTCAAGGGCCTGCTGACCCGGGAACCCGCTGTGGCGGGGACACCGTTCCGCTGGCGGGGTGACGACCTGCGCAAGCTCGCCGAACGCGCCGGCGAGCTCGTACCGGTCGACCGGGGCGGCGACCGGCGGGTACTGGCCTGCTGCAATCCGGGGCTGGCCGGTGCGCCGTACGCGGTGTCCACCCTGTGGGCCGCGGTGCAGTACCTGCGCGGACACGAGATGGCACCCGCACACCGCCACAGCCCGGCCGCGCTGCGGTTCATCACCGAAGGCGACGGCGTGTTCACCCTCGTCGACGGCGACCCATTGCCGATGGGCAAGGGCGATCTGGTGCTCACCCCGAGCTGGACGTTCCACGAGCACCACAACCCGGGTGACGCGCCGATGATGTGGATGGACGTGCTCGATCTGCCCGTCGTCGCCGCGCTCGACGCGGTGTTCTTCGAGGAGGGCGCGAGTGAGGAGGCCGACACGGCGACCGCCCCGGCGTCGGCGTCCGAACGCTGGTTCGGCGGCGGCCCCGGCCTCGTCCCGGCAGGCCGCGAGACGCCGCCATCGCGCTCGCCGCTGCTGGCCTACCGGTGGGCCGACACCGACCGGGCGCTCACCGCCCAGCTCGACGTGTCCAGCGCGAACTCGGCCAAGCTCCGGTACTCCGACCCCGTCCGCGGCGGCGATGTCATGCCCACGATGCGCTGCGAGATCGAGCGGATCGAGGCTGGCGCGAGCACCACGGCTTTCCGGCAGACCGGGGGGCGCGTCGCGTGCGTGCTGCACGGCGCGGGCCGCGCCCGTGTCGGCGAGCACGAGTTCGACATCGCCCCAGGCGACATCATCGCCGTTCCGTCGTGGTCACGCTGGCAGCTCGTCGCCACCAGTCAGCTGGACGTGTTCAGCGTGAGCGATGCACCGGTGCTCGAGGCACTGGGCCTGTTCCGGACGAGTGAGGCATGACCGTGACCGGAAGAATTCCGCTCCTCGTCGCCGGCGGCGGTATCGGCGGGCTGGCCACGGCGCTGGCGATCGCTCGCACCGGCCGTCCGGTGCACGTGCTCGAGCAGGCGCCCGAGTTCGCCGAGATCGGCGCCGGGCTCCAGGTGGGGGCCAACGCGACCCGGGCGATGAGCAGGCTGGGGATATTCGACGACGTCCGCGAGGTGTCCGTGTTCCCGCGAGCCGGGGTGCTGATGGACGCGGTCACCGGGGAACGTCTCACCGCCCTCGACACCGGCCCGTCTTACGTGGAGCGCTACGGCCACCCTTACCTCGTGATGCACCGCAGCGACCTGCTCGACATCCTGCTCAAGCACTGCACCGGGACCGGCCTGGTGACGCTGGAGAACGACAAAACCGTGGTGCACGCCGAGGTCCACGCGGGCGGCGCCACCGTCGGGTGCGCCGACGGCACCACCTACACCTGCGACGCGCTCATCGCCGCCGACGGCCTGCACTCCCGGCTGCGCCGGATGATCCGGGACGACAAACCCGTGTGTAGCGGGTACGCCGCCTGCCGGGGCACCGTCCCGATCGGGCAGGTCGCCGACGTCGACGCCGACGACGTGGTGATCTGGATCGGTCCGGGCATGCACCTCGTGCAGTACCCCGTCCGGCGCGGCGAGCTGTACAACCAGGTCGCCGTGTTCCACAGCCCGCGACTGTCCGCCGGCGCCTCGGAATGGGGCGGCCCGGGCGAGCTTGACGCCGCCTTCGCGCAGGCATGTGCCCCGGTGCGGAGGTCCGTCTCCCTGGTCAACCGTGACCGGCATTGGCCGATGTTCGACCGTGAGCCCCTCGATCGGTTCGTCCACGAGCGGCTGGCGCTCATGGGCGACGCCGCGCACCCGATGCTCCAGTACCTCGGCCAGGGAGCTTGCCAGGCGCTCGAGGACGCGGTCGAGCTGGCCCGGCAGCTCGACCGGCACGACGTCGACACCGCGTTCGCCGGCTACGAGCGGCGCAGGCTACCCCGCGCGACCCGCTGCCAGCGCACGGCCCGGCCGTGGGGCGAGATCTGGCACACCGCGGACCCCCTGACCCGGGCCGTGCGCAACCGCATGTTCCAGCTCCGAGCGCCCGATGACTACACCGACGTCGACTGGCTTTACGCCGACCCGGAAGGACGAGCATGAAGCTACTCAGCTTTGTCACCAGCGAAGGCGAGCCCGGAGTGGGTGCGCTCACCCAGGCCGGGATCACCGACCTGAGCGCCCTCGTTCCCCGCCGGACCGGGCTCAGTCCGATGAGGACCCTCCTGACCGAGTCTGATCACGGGGAGATCCTCGGTGCCGCCACTGACGCTCCCGTACTCGACCCGGAGTCGGTGACCCTGCTGCCGCCGGTACCCGACCCGAGCAAGATCGTCGCCGCACCCGTGAACTACCTCGACCACAAGGAGGAGATGAGCCAGGCGGTCCACATCAGCTCGCTCGGCGTGTTCCTCAAGGCGCCCTCGTCGCTCACCCCGCCGAGCGGGACGGTACGGCTGCCCTACCACGACCGGCGCTTCGATCAGGAAGGCGAACTCGCGGTCGTGATCGGTCGCACCGCCTCACACGTGCCGGAGGACCGCGCCGCCGACCACGTTTTCGGGTACACCTGTCTGCTGGACATGACCATGCGCGGGGGTGAAGACCGCTCCACACGCAAGTCGTTCGACACCTTCACCCCGATGGGGCCGTACCTCGTCACCCCGGACGAGGTGGGGCCTGTCGAGGATCTGGAGTTGCGCTGCTGGGTCAACGGCCGGCTCCGGCAGCGCGCGGCCCTGAAGGATCTGATCTGGAACGTGCCGCGGCTGATCGCCTACATCTCCTCGGTCATGGAACTCCACCCCGGCGACGTCATCGCGACCGGAACCCCGGCCGGCGTCGGCGAGGTCCACGACGGCGACCACGTCGCGGTCGAGATCACGCGCGTCGGGCGGCTCGAGGTCGGCGTGTCCAGCACCGGCGCGATCAGCTCGCCCACGCTCGGGGCCAACCGCGGTCCGAAGCCGCCCGCCGAGGTGACTCCGGTCCGCTGATGCCCGCCCTCGGCGCGCAGCGCCCAGCAGTCGTCCGGCCGAGACACGACGACGACGGCCTACACGATGGAGTCCGTCAAATCGGCGGCCACGCGCAACGTGGAGCGCGACACCCGGTCGATCCACCCCTGGTCGGCCCTGGACCTCGGCCCGGTCACCACCACCGCCGCACGGGTGCGCCCCTGCCGGTCCTTGACCGCCACCGCGACGCCGCAGACGTCCTTTTCGTTCTCGCCGTCGTTGACGGCGTAACCGCGCCGCCGCACCTGTTCCAGCTCTGCCCGGAGCGCACCCAGCGAGGTGATCGACCGCTCGGTGGGGGCGCTCAGCGTCGCACCGGCGTAGCGCGCGGTCAGCTCGTCCTCGGTGAGCTGGGCGAGCATCGCCTTGCCCGCCGCGGTGGCGTGCGCGGGGAAAGTCCAGCCCACCCTGGCGCCGGTCTTCACGACCTGCGCGCTCTCGACACCCTCGACGTACAGCACCTCACTGCCGCGCAGGGTCGCCAGGTGGACGGTCTCACCCGTTTCGTCGCGAAGCCGCACGAGCGCCTGGTAAGCACGTGCGCGCACGTCCATGTTCTGGACCACGGCCAGCCCGATGTCCACCAACGCCGGCCCGGCCCGGTACCCGCGCGAGTGCTCGTCCTGCACCACGAAACGGTGATGTCCGAGGGTGGTCAGCATCCGGTGCACGGTGGAGCGGGACAGCCCCATCTCCCTGCTCACCTGATTGACCCGGAGCAGCTCACGGTCCTCGAAGAGCCGGAGAAGCCGAAGCACGTTGTCGACAGCCCCGATGAGACCGGGAGGACGTGCAGCGGGTTCAGGATCCACGCAGAGCAGGCTATCGCGAGGATGACAACCCTTGAATACACCGTGGTCCCGTCGCATAATACGGGCATCTGTTCCGCATCGTGACACATCTTTTCCCTCACAACTGGGTCATCCGGGACTTCACCAGGTGACCGAACACGAAGACCGAGGACATGACCCACACTGCAGATCATCAGGGACCGGCTGATCCGGCGAGACTGCGCGACGAAGTGGCAGCCGCCAGCCGTGCCCTCGCCGTCGCCGGGCTGACAGACATGGTTTGGGGACACGCCTCCGTGCGTGATCCCGCCGGCCGCGGGGTATGGATGAAGGCCTCCGGCTGGGGTTTCGAAGAAGTGGACGCCGAGCGGGTAGTCCTGGTCGCCCCGACCGGCGAGGTCCTCGACGGAGCGGGGAAACGGCACATCGAGTACCCGATCCACACCGAGATCATGGCGCTGCGCCCCGACGTCGGCTGCGTCGTCCACACGCACGCCCCGGCACTCGCGGCGTTCGCCTCTCTCAACGAACCGCTGCGGGCGGTCTCCCACGACGGGGTTCCGTTCGCGAAGCTGCCGCGGTTCACCCGGACCGGCGCTCTCGTCGCCAGCAGGGATCTCGGACGCGCGCTGGCCGAGACGCTGGGTGACGCCAACGGCGCACTGATGCCCCACCACGGCGCCGTCACGGCGGGCCCGGACGCGCCCACCGCGGTGATGTACGCCGTCCTGCTCGAACGAGCGTGCCGCACCCAGCTCATGGCCATGGCGGCCGGCGGTCTCCGGACCTGGTCGGACGAGGCCGAGGTCGCGTTCAAGAACGAGCAGATCTGGAACCCCGGCCAGCTCAGTGCCGGCTACGACTACCTCGTCCGGACAGCACCGGGCGACAGGATCGCACCGAGAGGAACAACCCTGTGAAGATCGTCGAAATGGACCCGTCCACCACGTTCCGCCAACAGCTCGCGAGCGCCGATTCCCACCCGGTCGTCCTGATCAACCGGTTCTCCGTCCCACCCGAGTTCGAACCCGATTTCCTGGAGCTGTGGCAGAAAGACGCCGCGTTCATGCTCGACCACGGTTGCCTCGGGGCGCAGATGCACAAGGGCACCGAAGGCAGCACCAGCTTCGTGAACATCGCCCTCTGGGAGAACGCCCAGGCCATCGCGAAAGCGTTCGCCTCGGAGGAGTTCCAGAGCCTCATCGCGCGCTACCCCGACACGTGCACGATCTCGCCGCACCTGTTCACCCGCATCGCCGTGCCCGGCGTCTGCGTCGCCTGACCGGGTCCGAGCACCACGTCAGGTCAGCTTCCGAGCGGTCCGCGCCCGAGTCGCCCCCGGGCGCGGACCGCTCTTGCCCGGCAGGGGATCACCGGCGCGCAGGCTCCGGCCGGTGATCCCCTGCACCGTCTCGCCGGACCGGGCACCCGCCTGTCACGACCGGATGTCCGCGTTCCTGCTCTCCCGGGCGAACAGCACGATCACCAGGCCGCTCACCACGCACAGGCCGGCCAGGAAGAACATGATCCCCACGATCGAACCGCCTCCGGCGACGGCCAGCGACGACACGATCAGCGGGGTGGTCCCGGCGCCGAGCACGCTGGCGGTCTGGTACCCGAGCGACACCCCGGTGTACCGGACGCGCGCCGGGAACTGTTCGCTGATGAAAGCGGCCACCGGCCCGAACGCCACGCTCTGGCACAGCGCCAGCGCCAGCACGAGACCGGCCAGGACGAGGAAGAAGCCGCCCGAGGCGAGCAGCGCGAACACGGGGTGGACCAGGACGATCATCGCCACCAGCCCGGCGAGCATGACCGGCCGCCGGCCGTGACGGTCCGACAGCCAGGCCGCACCCAGGATGCCGGCGATGGCCAGCGCCTGGGAGATCGCGAACGCGAGCAGCGCTTCCGACCTCGACAGTCCGTGTGCCACGGAATAGGTGATGCCATAGGTGGCGAACACGGCCTGGATCGCGAACCCGGCGAGGCACGTCAGGCAGACCACGATGACGGCACGGGGCCGGCGCAGGACTTCAACCAAGGGGAAACGGCGGCCTGGGGCCTGGCTCCGCGACGCCGCCTCGAATGCCGGGCTTTCGGCGACCTTCACCCGAACGAACAGCCCGACCGCGAGCAGCAAGGCCGAGCACAGGAACGGAATCCGCCACCCCCACCCGAGGAAGTCGTCCTTGGGCAGCAGCCCGGCGAGCGCGAGCGCGACAGCTCCCAGCACAGTTCCCGTGGGGGCACCGGCCATGGTGAACGAGGCAGCCATACCGCGGCGATCTCCGCGGGCGTGCTCGGCCGACAGCAGAGCCGCGCCGCCCCACTCCCCGCCGATGGCGACCCCCTGAACCACCCGCAGCAGCACGAGCAGCAGCGGCCCCCACACGGGGATCGCGGGCACCACACCGATGAGGGTGGAGGCCACTCCCATCGCGGTCATCGAGACGACGAGCATCCTCTTGCGGCCGAGAAGATCCCCGAAGTGCCCGAACACCAAGCCGCCGAGCGGGCGGGCGACGAACCCGGCTGCCAGGGTCCCGTACGAAGCGACCGTCGCGACGAGCGGGTCCAGCCCGGAGAAGAACACCGGTCCGAACACCACGGAGGAGGCTGTCGCGTAGAGGGCGAAGTCGTAGTACTCGATCGTGCTGCCGAGATAACTCGACAACACGGCTCGTCGTTCACGAGCGATGTCTTCGTGAACCCGCTGGTTCGTGATCTCGTCCGCAAGCGCCATTGCCGCAGACTCCTTTCCGGTGGGCAGGGCGGGGCACGGGGACGGCACGGTGACGCCGCTCCCGGAATTACGCGGAGCTCAGTGCGATGCCGGCCCGGCGCGGTGCGACAGGCGGGTGGTCGTGTTGTGCTCGGCGATGACGTCGAGTGCTTTCACGTCGCCGGCGGCGATGGCGTCGACGAGCGCCACGTGCAGTTCGTAGCGTTCCTGGATGAACTCCGGCAGCGGTTGCTCACCGGTGGGCAGCACCGAGAGCAGGTGCGACTCGACCATCTCGAGCAGGCTGAGGTAGAGCGGGCGCAGGATCGGGCTGGGACTGACCTCGGCGATGCGAGCGTGGAGTGCCCAGTTGGCGCGGATGAAGGCGGTCCCGTCACACTCGTCGGCCGCGGACTTCATCTTCCGGAGCTCGGCGCGCATCGCGGCGATGTCTTGCGCCGAGGCGTACTTGAGGGCGTCCTCGACGAGCAGCGGGTCGAGCGCGTCGCGCAGACGGATGGCGTCGGCCACCGACGCGGCGTCGTGATCGACAGCGAGCATCGAGTTGCCGAGCCGGACCAGAGGCGACTGCTGGTCGGCGAACAGTCCCCCGCCTGGTCCGGACTTCACGCGCACGAGCCCGCGCTGCTGGACGAGCCGCAGTGCCTCGTTGAAGGTGCCGACGGACACTCCGCAATGCGCCCGGATCTCCTCCTTGGTGCCCAGGCGGTCCCCCGGCTGCAGACCGGCCACCAGGGCGGCGATCTCCTCCGCGGCGCGTTCCGGACGGGTCAGGTTGCGCCAACGGCGGGGTTCCCAGTCCTCCCTGCGCAGGGCAGGGATATCCGAGGTCATCGCAGGCAAACCCCTTCGACCACGTTGCAGCCAAATCCAACATGGCGAATTCTGCCAGACCGGTTGACAGATGAACAGCCCTCCTCCCAGACTGGCCATCAGAATTCAGCATGGTGGATTTGCCAACGGAGGCAATCGTGCTCGATCAGCACTTCCGCGATCTCATGGCAGGGGTCTGCGCCCCGGTCACTGTGGTCACGACTTCCGACGACGACGGCCCGCACGGTGCGACGGTGAGCTCGCTGGCCTCGGTCTCGCTGCGGCCCGCACTGCTATCGATCGCCCTCGACCGGCGATCTGCCCTGCTGTCCCGGATCCTGGAGACCCGGCGGTTCGGCGTCAACGTGCTGAGCTCCGCACAGGAGGACACGGCCGCGGCGTTCGCGCGCCGCGGCCTGGACAGGTTCGCCGCCGTCGGGTGGTCCAGCTCCGGCGGCCTGCCCCGCCTCGACGGTGCCGCGGGCTGGGCTGCGTGCGACCTTTCGCAGACGGTCGAAGCCGGGGATCACCTCCTCCTGATCGGCCTCGTCACCCACGCTTCGTCCGTCCAGGTCGCTCCGCTCGTGTACGGCCACCGCACCTTCGGCACCCATTCCCGGTTCAGCAGCCGGCCGCGGCGGCCCATCGCCGATCACATCGCCGCACTGTCCAGCTGAACAGCATCCACCGGTAACACCCAGGAGAACCGCATGACAGCCCAGACCACTTCGCCGGTTGTGACCGTTCCCGGCGCTTCGGAACTCGTGGCCCGCGCACGCGAGCTCAAACCGTTGCTGAGCAAGAACGCTGCCGCCGGGGAAGCCGACCGGAGGGTCGTCGAGGAGAGCATCCAGGCCATGACCGACGCCGGTCTCTTCAAGCTCGCCACGCCCAAGCGCTACGGCGGGTACGAGACCTCGATGCGCACCATGCTGGACGTTTCGGCCGCCGTCGCGGAGGCCGATGGCGGGACCTCGTGGGTGCTGACGCTGACCAACGTCTGCGCCTGGCTGACGAGCCTGTTCCCGGTTCAGGCCCAGGACGACGTGTTCGGCGACGACCCGGACGCGAAGGTGTCGGGTGTGCTCACTCCCACCGCCGAGACGGTCAAGGTCGACGGCGGCTGGCGGGTGACCGGAAAGTGGTACTACAACTCCGGCTCATGGCACGCGACGTGGGCGGTTCTGGGCGTTCCGCTGGCCGACGAGTCGGGCGAGGTCGTGGACCAGGCCCTGGCCCTGATCCCTCGGGCGGACATGGACCTGGAGGACACGTGGTTCGTGGCCGGCATGCGGTCCAGCGGCAGCAACTGCCTGGTCGCCGAAGACGTGTTCGTGCCCGAGCACCGGGTGATGCGCGTGCCTCAGGCGATCGCCGGCGACTACCCGACCGAACGCCAGGACAGCGAACCGCTGTACCGGTCCCCGTTCGTCCCGGTCTTGGCGCTCGTGCTGGTCGGGCCGCAGCTGGGCATGGGCCGGGCCGCCCTCGACCTCGTGACCAGCAAGGCGGCGAAGAAGCCGATCTCCTACACCTTCTTCACCGCACAGCGGGACTCGACCGCGTTCCAGCTGCAGATCGCCGAAGCGGCGCGGCTCATCGACACCGCTCACCTGCACGCCTACCGGGCCGCCGATGACATCGACGAGGCCGCCACCCGCGGTGTCTACCCGGACTTCCTCACCCGCGCCCGGGTGCGCTCGGACACCGGGCACGTGGCCGAGTGCATCACCCGCGCCATCGACATCCTGCTGTCCGCCCACGGCGCCGGATCCTTCGCCGAGGTGAACCCGTTGCAGCGCATCTGGCGCGATTCGGCGACGGCCGCGCGGCACGCCGTCGTGAGCCCGGCCGTGAGCTACGAGGTGTACGGCAAGGCGCTGCTCGGCGTCGACGAGTCCATCACCCCACTGGTGTGAGGGCGACATGTTCCACCACGTGGTCACCTTCACCTTCAGACCCGGCGTCACCCGCGCGGACGCCTTCGCCCTCGCCGAGGAGCTCCGTGAAGTCGCGGAGACCCTCCCCGGCCTCCGCTCGTACGCCTGTGGTTCCGACCTCGGCTGGCGCGAGGGAAACGCGGACTTCGCGGTCGCCGCGATCTTCGACACCGAGAACGCGTTGCTGAACTACCTGAACCACCCGGAACACAAGGACATCATCGCCCGCCACGTCCCCGTCATGGTCGCCGACAGGCACGGCGTCCAGTTCGCAGACGGCGGGCGCACCATCGAATCGACAGAGGAGCGTACATGAGGCTGGCCAATGTGGACGGACGCGCTGTCCTGCTCACCGCCGACGACCGTGGTGTGGACGTCGAGTCCGCCAGCGGCGGCAAGTTCGGCCCCGGCCTGCCCGCGATCTACGAGGACTGGAAGGGGTTCCGCTCCTGGGCCGAATCGGCCGACACGACCGGCGCGACCGCCTTCAGCCGCACTCAGCTCGGATCCCCGTCGCCGGCGCCCCGGCAGATCGTCGCGGTGGGGCTCAACTACCGCGAGCACGCCGCCGAGTCCGGGTTCGCGGTCCCGGACCGGCTGCCGCCGGTGTTCACCAAGTTCGACAGCAGCCTCAGCGGACCGGACACCCGGGTGGTGCTGCCACCGGGCGGGAACACGGACTGGGAGGTCGAGCTCGTGGTGGTGATAGGCGCACGAGCGGCGGGCATCGACGCGGCCGAGGCTTGGGACTACGTCGCCGGCCTCGCGGTCGGGCAGGATCTGTCCGAGCGGATCAGCCAGCTGGCCGGCCCGGCGCCGCAGTTCAGCCTCGGCAAGTCCTTTCCCGGCTTCGCTCCGGTCGGCCCCTGGCTGGTCACCCCGGACTCGGTGCCCGACAAGGACGACCTCGAACTGGGCTGCGCGCTCGACGGCGAGGTGGTCCAGCAGGGCCGGACCCGGGACCTGATCTTCCCGGTCGCGGAACTGCTGTCGAAGCTGTCGGAGACGATCGTCTTGTACCCGGGGGACCTGATCTTCACCGGCACCCCCGCCGGCGTCGGCCAGGGCCGGCAGCCGCAGCGGTTCATCAAGCCCGGCGAGACGTTGCGGAGCTGGATCGAGGGCATCGGCGAGCTGAACCAAACCTTCACCGAGTCCCCGGAGGCATGAGCCATGGGCCTGCACAGACTGACCAGCGTCACCATCGGTGTGCCCGACGTCGACGCCACCGCGGCCTACTACACCGAGTTCGGGCTCGACCACCGCGGCGACGGGGTGTTCGCCACCCGGGACGGCGGCGAGCAGCTGCGCCTCGTGCGCACCCCGTACCGGCGCCTGGTCGAGCTCGGCGTCGGAGTCGACGACACCGACGACATCACCCGGATCGCCCTGCGACTCGAGCGCCTGGGGGTGCCACGGGACTTCGACAGCAACGTCCTGCGCGCCACGGAACCGGTGACCGGGGCTGTGGTCCGTGTCGAGGTCGCGCCCCGCATCGTTCAGGAGCCGGTGCCGGCAACCCGCTACAACGGCCCTGGCCGCCTGGAGCGCACCGGAGCCCGCGCCCCCGGCGTGCTGCGCACGACGCCGGTTCAGCCCAAGAAGCTCGGCCACGCGGTGCTCGGCACGACGAACCTGCAAGCGACCATGGGTTTCTTCACCGAGGGCATCGGGTTCAAGGTCAGCGACTACATCAGCGACAAGGGCGCGTTCATGCGCTGCTCCGTCGATCACCACAACGTCCTGGCGATGGCCGCGCCGGTGAACTTCCTGCACCACACGAGCTGGCAGGTCGACGACATCGACGACGTCGGCCGGGGAGCCTGCGCCATGCTCGAAGGGCATCCCGAGCGGCACGTGTGGGGGCTCGGCCGCCACCACGCGGGGTCGAACTTCTTCTGGTACCTCAAGGACCCGGCAGGCAACTTCTCCGAGTACTACTCCGACATGGACTGCATTCCCGAGGACGAGATCTGGAAGCCGGAGGTCTGGGAAGGCGCGCAGGGTCTGTTCAACTGGGGTCCCCCGCCGCCGCCGTCGTTCCTCCAGCCGGAGGACCTGGCCGAGCTGATGACCGGTCAGCATGCTCCCGGCTGACGCCACGACGCCCGGCACCGGCGACGACCTGTGCGGTGTTCCCAGCGAGCTGCTGGAAGCGTTGCAGGAGGTCGTCGCCGGACGCCCGGGCACCGAGCCCGCGGATCCCACCGCGGACCGGCCGACGACACACCGCGGTGCTCCGGCGTGAGGTGACGACGATGCCCATCGAGCCGTTCAGGCCGCCGAGTCAGGCGACTCGGCGGCCTGAACGTGCTCAGGACCGTCCTCCAGGCGCCGGCACAACTCGTCCAGAACCCGCGCGGCCGTCTCGAGGTCCGCCAGGGGGATGCTCTCGCCGAGCCGGTTCGCCCAGGCCACCCGCTTGCGGTCGACTGTCTCGTAAGCGGTCGCCCCCGCATCGGTGCGCCGGACGAGCGGTGAACGGCGATGATCCTCGTTGGGCGCGAACTCGACCAGGCCCCGCCGGGCCAGGCGCCGGACCGAGGCGTGCACGCTCTGCCGGGACAGTCCCATGCGCCGGGCGATCTGCGCGACGGTGAGCGGGCGGTCGGCCAGCGAGATCGCGCCCAGCACCTGCCACAACGCGGCGGTCAGCTCCTGCTCCGCCGTGAGCCGGTCACCGGTGGCCAGGAAGTCGCCGTTGGCCCGGAACGTGGTCAGCACCAGCCGGGTGACCGCGTCCCCGGCTGCCGTCAAGTCTTCATCACCCACCACGACATCCTCACACAGCCGTCCACCGCGGACCAGTTGTCAGCTAGTTGACACATTGTGAGTCTCAAGACAATAATCGGGTCACTGCGATCCGCAGACACCAATCCTGGAGACGACGATGTCCACCACCAGTTCAGCCGCGGCCGGCTCCGCGGCACCCCCGCGGATTCCGCCGCCCACCGGCCGTCGCGAGCCGCTCAAAGCGAACGTCTTCGAACGCATGGCAGGCGCCTCCTGCCAGCTGCAGGCCCTGTTCCCGTACCACGACGCGGGCGCGATCGTGCCGTGCGGCGCGATCTTCACCGGGGACCCGGACGACGGCGAGTTCGGCCACTTCTTCCACTGGAACACCGTCGAGGAGCTCACCGTCGTCTTCGGCGCCAGCGGAGCGATGCTGCAGACCGGGCAGATCTTCGCCAACCAGGCGCTGCACGGCGTGAACTCGTTCCTGCGCGACCCGAAGGACCCGGACTCCTACGCGGTCATGTCGATCACCCAGCGCCAGTCCGATGAGGACAAGCAGCGCGAGGCGATCATCTTCCGCTGCCAGGAATGCCACGAGCAGCTCCTGCGCTTCGAGTACGACTCGACGCCGCAGGGCGTCGAGGGGCACAAGCCCGAACAGTGGGGCGGGAGCCACGACGACGAGTACCCGGTGTTCAGCACGATCTGGGGCAGCGTCGAGGCGGCGGCCCAGATGGACGACGACGCCGTGCGGACCTGCTCGAAGTGCGGTCACGTCAACGACACGTTCCCCGAACACAAGTGGGGCTGGTCGCGGTGGGTCGAGCAGACCCGCACCGCCAACCGCTCCAAGGAAGCGCTGCGCACGGCGATCCGCGCGCTCGGCGAGAAGAAGGCGGTGCGGTGATGGCCAGGCGCCGGATGCTGAACGGGCTCAAGGCCGCGCAGGACCTCGGCGACTACGCCGACACCCCGGTACTGCCGGCCACTTTGGACCCGCAGGCCCACCTCTCGCGCAACACGGTCGCACAACCGTTCTGGCTGCTCTGCGGCAAGGACACGGTGATCGCGCAGCTGTCCGGATCCGCCGTCGTGCACCTCAAGGACTCGTCGGTCAAGTGGTTCACCCTGGAACTCGGCGATCACGTCTACATCCCCGCGGGCACTCCGCACCGGATCCTCCCCACCGAGGAGGGCGTGCAGATCCGCTACAAAGCGCGCAACCCCGGTCTGGAGGGGGTGGCGTGGTACTGCCCTGGCTGCGACGGCGAGGTGCACCGGGTCGAGTGGGACACCGCCGACACCATCTCCCAGCAGGCGTACTACGACGCTTGTGCCGAGTTCAACGACAACGAAGCACTGCGCACCTGCTCGGCCTGCGGCACCCGGCACCCGCTGATCGACATGGCTCCCTTCGCGGGCTGGCCGGAGGTCGCCCGGCAACTCCGCGACGAACTCGCCTCGGCCTGAACCGCCGCGGCCAACCTCATCCGCAGACCACTCGACGAAGAGAGCTGACACCATGGCCACCTTCCTCACCCTCCACCAGGCGCCCGGGCTCTCGGCCGACGAGATCGCCGGCTACGGGCCCGAGGTCGCCCAGGGCGTGCATGCCCGCTTCCGCAACCTGTTCGTCAACCTGCGCTCGGGATTCATCGTCACCATCTACGAGGCCGACAGCCGGGACGCGGTGGAGCAGGAGTTCGAGCGGATCGGTTTCCCGTTCGACGACATCCACGAGATCGACTACACCCTGGACGAGGCCCAGCTCGCCGCGATGACCTCCGGGGCCACCTCGTGACCGAGCACGCCACCCCGCCCGAGCCGTTCATCGACCGGGAGATCTCCCTGATCTTCCAGGGCGACTGGGGCCAGGCGAACCTGCACCGCATCTGCGGCTGGTTGTGCCAGGAGATCGGTGACCGATCGGCGCCGGGATCCCGGTTCGGGATCTGGTCGGGGCGCGGCGGCACCGACGCCGTCCGGGCCGTGCTCGCGCAGGACGTCGACGCGGCGCTCCTGACCCCCACCGCGGCGGCCGCAGGTATCACGGCCGGAGCCGGTCCCCTCGCCGTGCCCGGCGCCGACCGGCTCCGCGCCCTGGGCACGCTCCCCCAGCGCGATCGCCTGGTGACGTGCGTCGACGCCGCGCTCGGCGTCTCGCACACGGGTGAGCTGGCGGAGTTGCTGCCGTCGCTGCGCATCGCGACCAGCCCCGACGACGGGGTCAACCTGATCGGGGCCGCCGCGCACCGGTTGCTCGGCGCGCACGGCATCACACCGGAACGCCTCGAGCAGGCGGGTGGGTCGATGCTCTACGCGGAACGGCCGTTCCCGGCGATCGCCGCGTTCCGCGACGGCGGAGCCAACGTCCTCATCCACGAGGCGATCATGACCCCCGCCTGGCAACGGGTGGCCGAGCACAGGCCGGTCACCTACCTCGACGTCGATCCCGCGGTGGTCGCGGCGTTCGCCGACTGGCACTGGCCCACCGCCACCGTGCCCGCCGGCTATCTGCCCGGTCTGGATCACGACCTGGAGGCGCTGGAGTTCTCCGACTTCCTGCTCGTGTGCCGGGCGGACCTTCCCGACGACATCGCCTCGATGATCGCCTGGTGCCTGGTGGCGACCCGGGAGGCGCTGGAAGTCCAGTACCGCCACTTGCCCCCGGACCGCAGCCCGGTCAGCTACCCGCTCGACCCGAAGGCGATCGCGAGCACGCCCGTTCCGCTGCACCCCGCCGCCGAAGCCACCTACGCGGCGCTCGGCGACGGCGCATCAGCCGCCGGCGCCCTGATGTGGGCCTGAGCGCCCGAAGAAGGAGAACACCGACATGACCACCTCCGAACCCCTGGGCGACTGGCTGGAGCTGTCCACCAGCGACGGTCCGATGCGCGTCTACCGCGTGCGCCCGGAGCACCCCGTCACCCCGCCCGCCGCGGTCCTGGTCCTGCAGGAGGCGTTCGGCGTCAACGACCACATCCAGGACGTCACGCGCCGCGTCGCCGCGGAAGGCTACCTCGCACTGGCACCGGAACTGTTCCACCGCACCGGTGGCGGCACGGTCGACTACGCCGACCGCGAGAAGGCGATGGCGCTGATCGACGCGATCACGCCGGACCAGATCGACACCGACGTCGTCGCCGTGCTGGAACACCTCGACGAAAAGGAGAACATCCCGGTCCAGCGCACCGCCGTCCTCGGCTTCTGCTTCGGCGGCCGGGCGGCGTTCACCGCGGCGACCACCACGCTGGGACTCGGCGCCACCGTCGCCTTCTACGGCCCCGGCGTGGTCACCGGGCCGCACGCGGTGCTCGATCGCATCGACAACATCACCGGACCCGTGCTCATGATCGTCGGGGACCAGGACCCCACCATCCCGGTCGACCACCGCGAGGCGATCTCCAGCGCTGCCCGGCGCACCGGGGTGGACCTGCGGATGGCGGTGTTCCCCGGCGCGGGGCACGCCTTCCACTGCGACGCTCGCCCCGCGATGTACCACGAGGCCGCGGCGCGGCAGGCGTGGCAGCAGGCCACGTCGCTCCTCGCCGACGTTTTCGGGACCCCGGGGCGATGAGCACCGCCGATCTCGACGCCGATGTCCTGATCGTCGGTGCGGGCCCGAGTGGCCTGTTCGCCTCGTACTACGCGGGCCTGCGGGAGCTGTCCGTGGTGCTGCTCGACTCGCTGCCCGAACCGGGTGGCCAGTTGATGGCCCTGTACCCGCAGAAGCCGGTGTACGACGTCGCCGGCCTGCCGGAGGTGACCGGCGCCGCACTGACGGAGGCGCTGGTCACCCAGGCCGAGGTCGCGGCTCCCACCTGGGTGCTCGGCGAACAGGCCACCACCTTGGATCGGAACCCGGCCGGCGGGGAACGCCGGTTCACCGTCACAACCAGCAGTGGGCGGAGAGTCCACGCCGACGGGGTTGTCGTCGCCGCCGGGATCGGCAGCTTCCGGCCCCGTCGCCTCGACGCGGCAGAGCCGCATCTCGGTCGCGGGGTCAGCTACTCCCTCGGCGACCTGACCGACTACCACGCCCGGGACGTCGTGATCGTCGGCGGCGGCGACAGCGCCGTGGACTGGTCGTTGATGGTGGCGCCGGTCGCCCGCTCGCTGACCGTGGTGCACCGGCGCCGCACCCTCCGCGCTCACGCGCGGTCGGTCAGCCGGCTGCAGCAGACCGACGCCCGCATCATCCTCGATGCCGACGTGGTCGCCACACACGGCGACGGCCGGCTCGAGGCGGTCACCGTGCGCGGACGGGACGGCGACGAGCAGCAGCTCCCCACCGACGCCCTGATCGCCGCCCTGGGCCACACCGCCGATCTCGGTCCCCTCGCCTCGTGGGGCTTCGAGCTGACAGGCCGCCAGATCGTGGTCGACGAGCGGATGTCCACCACCGTTCCCGGCGTCTACGCGATCGGCGACGTGACCGCGCACCCCGGCAAGGTGCGCATCATGGCCGTCGGCTTCGGTGAAGCCGCGACCGCGATCAACAACCTGGCAGCGGCACTGCGCCCTGGTGAGGCAGTGTTCCCCGGCCACTCCACCGAACTGATGGACGCGGCGCGAATCGCGTGACGCGCTGTGGAAAGGAAGACCACCCATGCCATACGTGATCGGCGCGCCATGCGTCGACGAACTGGACGGGTCGTGCGTCGACGCCTGCCCCGTGGACTGCATCTACGAGGGCGCCCGCAAGCGCTACATCAACCCCCTGGAATGCATCGAGTGCGGGAACTGCCTGCCGGCCTGCCCGGTCGACGCCATCACGAAGGGACCGCCGCCCGACGCTCCCGAATGGGCCGAGGACAATGCCCGGTTCTTCGCCGAGCCACTGCCCGGCAGGACCGAGCCCCTCGACTCACCAGGCGGCGCCTCGCTGCTCGGCCCGCTCGGGGTCGACACCGAGCTGGCCGCGAGCACGGGCAAGGACCAGACCGGGTGAGCTTCTCCCCCACCGCCCCGGTCGACGTTACTGTCCTGCCTCAGCGCGGCCCAGCAGCGTGAAACCACAGCTCGACTGCGCGCGTGTTCGAGCACGTGCATGACCAGCCAACGCAGAATCCTCGTATACCCGCCTGCGGGCAACGCAGCTCGCCCGTGCCCCACGTCGCAAGGCGCGCAGCCCACCCACCTGCGTCTCCAGGCGACGAGCCGGAACCCGCTCGGCCGACGTGGACTGGCGCTCAGTGCGGCGACGGGGCGGACGGGGCGGTCCCGCCTGGCGGGCCACCAGACCGTCGCACCCACGCTCCTTTTTGTACAGTCCGGCACCCGGACCGAGCGGCACGACCCGCCGGCGCACCAGTGGTCGGCGAACGGCCAGCGGGAGGCCGCCGTCGCCCGGGAAGTCGGCGCCGGTGATGTAGGACGAGGCGTCGGAGGCGAGGAAGAGCATCATCTCCGCGATCTCCCTGGGCTCGGCCGAACCGCTTGAGCGGGATGCGGTCGGCCAGCCGAACCTGCCGCTCACTCCCGGGTGAATAGTGTCGCGCAGCCGGACCGCGGCGAAGTCCATCCGCCACTGCGTCAGGTAAGCCCCGGGACTCTGCCCGATCGCAGCCGGAAACCTGCGAGCGAGCGTCGCGCGGGACACCGAGATCGCCGACGCCAGGGTGGTCGCGGTCCACGGCCGGGACGGCTCACGATGGATAACGTTCCAGCGCCTCCCCGACGACCGGATCGGCCAGCATGCCGAGCCACGTCCCGCGCTGCTCGGCGGGCCAGGTCGCCAGCCAGGCCCGCAGCACCTGGATCAGCATGACGTCGGCGAGGCTGTTCAGCACGGCGGCCGTCGCCGGCTGTGGGTGGGCGAGTTCGCGGCCGAGCAGGCGCACCGCATCGTCGAAACACGCCGCGCCGGCATCGGCGCGCACGTGGACCAGCGGAGGAAGCGCCCGGAGCACCTGGGTGCGCACCGCCGGGTCGTGGTCGTAGTGAATGGTCACGATCGGGTCCGCGCCGGCGCCGACCCGATCGTGACCGTCTCGCCGGACTCGCGGGCACGCGCTGCGCCCGCCGCGTCGCAGGCGCACTCGTCACCGGAGCCAACCGGGACCTCGGCACGCATTTCGCCCGGGAACTGCTGGAGCGGGGAGCGGTCAAGGTCCACGCCACGGCACGACGGCCGGAGATGGTCGATCTTCCGGGCGTCGAGGTGCTGCCGCTGGACGTCACCGACCCCGCGTCGGTCGCGGCGGCCGCCGCCGTGGCCGGGGACGTCACCCTGCTGGTCAACAACGCCGGAATCTCCTGCGGAGTCAACCTCGTCGACGGGGATCTTCTACGGCACCCTGGCGATGATCCGGGCCTTCGCGCCTGTGCTGGGCAGCAACGGCGGCGGCGCGATCCTCAACGTGCTGTCGAACCTGTCGTGGCTGAGCTACGACGGAAACAACGCCTACGCCGTCGCCGAGTCCGCGGAGTGGAGCCTGACGAACGGCGTCCGGCTCGAGCCGGCCGGTCAGGGCACGCTCGTCAGAGGCGTGGTCTTCGGCCCCACCGCGACCGAGACCATGCGCACGTACGCGAGCGACGCGGTGATGCACGATCCGGTGGACATCGTCCGGACGCGCTCGACGGGATCGAGGCCGGCACGACCGAGATCATCGCCGATCGGTTCGGCGCGGAGGCGAAGGCCGCGCCGTCCGGGCCGCCCCGGGGATTCGTCCTGGAGACGGTTCCCCGCGGATAGCAGGCGCGCAGGCCGACGTGTTCCGGTCGGCCTGCCCGGCCACCATCACGCAAGCCCACCGTCGCGGTAGAGGCCCTCGATCACGCCCGAATACCTGTCATCGATCACTCGGCGGCGCAGCTTCATCGTGGGTGTGAGCTCGTGGCCGGGCAGCCACTCGGCGTCCAGGACGGCGAACTTCTTGATCTGCTCGACGCGAGCGAGACCCGCGTTCGCGGCGTCGATCTGTGCCTGGACGGCAGCTGACACCGCCGCGTCGGTGTCGCCGGGGCCGAACGCCGCACGATTCGGCACGACCAGGCACACGTTGTAGGGGCGCCGATCTCCGATGACGCACACCTGGCTGATCGCACGACCAGCGGCGAGCACTGCCATCTCGATGTTGGCCGGAGACATGTTCTTGCCGGCCGCGTTGATGATGAGCTCCTTCTTGCGGTCGACGATCCACACGAATCCGTCGCCGTCGATCCGGGCGACGTCACCTGTGTGGAACCAGCCGTTCGCGTCGATCGCTTCCGCCGTCTTCTCGGGCAGGCCACGGTAGCGGCGCATGACTTGAGCGCTTCGAACGAGAAGCTCACCGTCGTCGGCGAGCGCGAGTTCGACGCCGCTCAACGGCTTGCCGACGCTTCCCGGCCGCCGGCTGGCCGGCGTGCTGATCGTGACCAGACAGGACAGCTCCGACATCCCCAGCACCTCGCAGAGCGGAAGACCGAGGGCGTCGAAGAACTCCACGACACTCGGCGGTGTGGGCGCAGCGCCGGTGTTGACCCAAGTGGCAGCGTCCAGTCCGAGGCGTTCGCGGACGTGGGCGGCGAGCGCCGGGTTCTCGAGTACGTCGGAGACGAGGTCGCCTTCGTATTCCTCCTCTGCGCGGACCTTGAGCTTCTCCCAGATCCGGGGAACTGCGCCGAAGATCGTCGGACGGACCTCCGCGATCGCATCGAACAGCTGGGACGCATCGGCTACCGATGTCACCGTATTGCCGTAGGTCATGAAGGCCGAGTAGTGCGAAGCCCATCGGTCGGCCACGTGGGCCGCCGGCAGAAAGCTGATCTGGCGGCCACCGCCGCTCAGTGGCAGGGACGAATGCACTCCACGGAGCTCCTCGAGCATGCCCCGGTGCGTCAGTTCGACGCCCTTGGGCGGCCCCGTGGTTCCCGACGTGTAGATCAACGTCAGGAGATCGTCCGGTCCCACGCCTGCGGACGAGAAGTCGAAATCGGTCGTGTCCGCGGCAAGTTCCGGCGCGAGCCCGTCGATCACCAGCACCTGCTCCAGCGGAGTGCCCAGTCGCCGGGTTGCCTCCACCACGCCCGAGAAGGTTCGTTCCGTCACGAGGAGGCGTGCTCCGGAATCGACGAGGACGTGTCTCAGCTGCTCGGCCGGCGAAGTGTGGTAGAGGCTGAACGGCACGGCGCCCAGGAACATGACAGCGGCGTCGACGACGTGGAACTCCGGCCGGTTGCGCAACATGAGGGCCACGACATCACCGCGGCCGACACCTAGCTCCCGGAGACGGCTCGCCACTTCACCGATGCGGGCCAGCACCTGGCGGTATGTCCACTCGACCTTCGACTCGTGTGACCGGAGGGCCGGCTGCTCGGGTCGCGCGGAAGCGGTCGCGAGGAGGACCTCGCACAACGAGCTGGACTGCTCCAGCCGGGCGTCGGGTGAACTGTGCGACACGGACCTTCCTTCACGGGTCGACGTGCGTTCGCGCACGAGGTCAGTTCCCGCGCACCCGCTTCGCGAACCCCACGATGTCGGCGACCGCCGCCTTCGTGCTGGCACCGACGTAGTGGCGGAAGATGACCTCGGCACCGTGGACGATGCCCAGGTTCACCCGTGCCGACACCGCGACGCCGGCTCGCGCGAGCTTGCGGGCGAAGGCAATTCCCTCGTCGCGCAGTGGATCCAGCTCGTTGACCGAGATCACGAACGGCGGTAGACCGCGCAGATCCTCTTCGGTGGCGTAGTAGGGCCACGCGATGGGGTCTTCGGTGTGCTCGCCGTGCGGGTCGTAGGCACGGACGAGGAGAGCCATCATGCCTGTCTCGATGAAGTACCCGTCGTTCTCGACCAGCGAAGGCAGCTCGGCGAGTCGCCGTTCGCGGTCCCACCCGTAACCACCGCTGATGTACGGAACGCTGGCGTAGACGCCGTCGATGACGTCGATCCCCCGCCGCTTCGCGAGCAGTGCCGTGGCGATCGCCAGGTTTCCACCGCCCGACTCACCTTGGATGACGACCGACGAGAGGCCGAGCTCGCCCCTGTGCTCGTGGACCCACACCGCACCGGTGAGGCAGTCCTCGACCCCGGCGGGGAAGGGGTCGTGGGTCGCCGCGGTGCAGGCGTTGCGGAAATCGACCATCACGACGATCGCACCGGCGAGGGCGACGTCGGTGCACCAGCGGCGATGCACCGGATTGTCGGTGGTCAGGATCGTCATGCCGCCGCCGTGCGCGTAGACGACACCGGGCAACGGGCCGGCCACGCCACGCGGCCGGAAGATGTGCAGGGTGATCTCGTTGCCGTCCACACCGGTGATGCTTGCGGTGCTCACGTCGACGTCCTCGCTGTCGCCGGGCAGTGACAGGTCGATCGTCTCGTACAGCGCCTGGAACCCGTCGTGTGCGGCGCGGACGGCCGCCAGCACGGTCTCGAGGTCGTCGGACGAGGAGACGGGCGGGGGCGCTCCGGTGACCTCGAGTCCGACGGCAGCGAGGCCGGCGAGCATTGCCGGGGAAAAGCGCTCGTCGCTCACCGGCGAGCGGGCCTCGTCGCCGAGTCGGCCTGGCAATCCGGGGGCGGCAAGGAACGGGGTCGCAGTCATGCCCACCTCATCGTGGTCTCGGTCACATTGCGCATCACTGTAGGTCGAGACGTTACGTTTGGCAATAGGTAACAGGCGTCCCGGTTCAGGAGGTCGCGCGGCGGGCGTGGACACCGGCTCGCGAACTGGGAATACCAGGCGACAAGCCCGGGGTCGTCGACACTCGAAGAACTTCCGCAGTCGGGACAACGACGCACTCATCGCCGCTGCCCGACCGACATCCGCTCGGCCGCCCTCCTGACACTGCACTCGGCCATCAACGCCAGCAGCAGGTTGAGCAGTCATCACCACACCGCAATGGCGGTTCGCCAGGATCGCGACGCGTGCTGCTCTGCAACTACCGTGGGGGGTTGAACCAGGCGCCGGCCGAGGGATACTTCGACACGAAATCGAGTCGATCGAAGAGCCGCGAGAGCTGATCGGCTTCATCGTGCACGCCACCCGGGTCAAGTTCGAGCAGTGGTCAGACCTGATGCGGCAGGTCGTCGCCGCCGCGCCGCGATTGACCCCTCGGCCGGCCGAGACTCTCCTGACCTCGGCCGGCGACACCCGCGTTCACCGCAAAGAATGACTACGCGAGCAGCTCGTCGCGGTAGATGCTGAAACGGACCGTGCGCGCCGCGTCGACGAGGGCGGGCCGCAGCCGCTGCCACGCCTCGCCCCGGCCGCCGGTGAGGGTCAGCGCGGCGACCACGGCGCCGGCCTTGTCGGTGATCGCCGCGGACATCGACGAACGGCCCGTGATGTCCCGGTGCACCGCGATCCGCGCGTCCCGCACCGGATTGCCACCGGGGCCGTCGAACGCGCTGAACAGCGATCCGGCCGACGACGCGTCCGCGCGGAGCCTGCTGCCCTCGTGCACGTCCGGCGTGCCGCGACCGGCGTGCGCGAGGCTGACGACGAGCGCTTCGTCCTGGTCGAGCACGCTGAGGTAGGCGGTCCTGCCGGTCGCCGCCGCGAGCTCACGGATGTGGCGGGACGTGTCGCGCTGGATCCGGCGCACGCACGGGGCGGAGCTGCCGATCGCCCACACCCGGGTCGCGAGGCGGTAGCGTCCGTCGGCCTGCTGTTCCAGGCCACCCCACTCGGTCAGCTCCCGCACCATCCGCCACGCCGTCGCGACCGGAAGACCGGTGCGCTCGGCGATCTGCGTGACCTGCAACGGCCCGGACGCCCGCTCCACCGCGTCCAGCACGGACAGCACGCGGGCCGCGACACTTCGAGGCGGCATCGCTGCGCTCCTTCCCTTGCTCCGCGCGGAAACTAGCACGCGATTCGGCGGCGGCAGCCGTCGTCCCACTCCGTGAACGCTTTCCGAAGAGTGAAAACGCGAGCCCGGCCGCGATGATTCCGGCACACATACTCGGCGCCGTGCTACGACGAACATCCCTCCTCCTGTGCGGGGCGGCAGTGCTCACCGCCTGCGGCACCGGCGGCGCCGAGACCGGCCCGGCGGCCACGCTCAGGGCCGGCCTCGCCGCGCCGATCGGCTGCCTCGATCCACATCAGACCCCGCAGACCCCGAACCTCCAGGTGTCCCGCCAGTTCGTGGACTCGCTCACCGACCAGGACCCGCGGACCGGCGAGATCGTGCCGTGGCTGGCGGAGTCGTGGACGGTCGACGAGCGGGCCACGCGCTTCACGTTCACCTTGCGTGACGGCGTCACCTTCAGCGACGGCACCCCGCTGGACGCCGCCGCGGTCGTCGCCAACCTCGACGACGTGGCCGCGCTCGGCGCCCGGTCCCCGCTCGGCGCCACCTACCTCGCCGGGTACGCGGGCGCCACCGCGTCCGGCCCGCGCACCGTCGAGGTGCGCTTCGACACCCCGAGCGCGCAGTTCCTGCAGGCCACGTCCATGGTGACGCTCGGCATGCTCTCGCCGGAGACCTTGGCGGAGACCCCGGAGAAGCGGTGCGCGGGCACGCTCACCGGCTCCGGCCCGTTCGTGCTCGACGAGGTGGCGCTCAACGAGGAGGTGCGGCTCACCGCGCGCGAGGGCTACGCGTGGGCCGGCGACCTGGCCACGCACCAGGGCACACCGCGGGTGCGCACGCTGGTCTTCGCGATCGTCACCGATCCGAGCGCACGGCACGGCAGCCTCGTCTCCGGTCAGCTCGACGCCGACCTGCAGGTCCTCCAGCAGGACGAGGCGTCGTTCAGCGGCAACGGCGTCCAGGGTCCCCGGCTGCTGACGGGCACCCGGCCCGGCGTCGTGTACACGTTGCTGCCCAACGAATCGCGGCCGGCGTTGCGTGATCCCGCGGTGCGCCGCGCGGTGGGCCTCGCCCTGGACCGCGCGGAGTTCGCGCCGCTGTTGTCGGCGGGCGAGCGCCCGGCGACCGACGTCCTCGCCTCGACCACGCCCGGCTACGCCGACCGGTCGCGGGACCTGGCGTTCGACCGGCGTGAGGCGGTCCGCCTGCTCGACGCGGCGGGGCTGCGACCTGGTGCGGACGGCGTGCGGGCGTCGTTCACGCTGGTGTACTCGGCGACCGAGCGGTACGGCGCGGTCTACCAGCTCATGGCCCAGCAGCTGGCCGAGGTCGGGATCGAGCTGCGGGTCACGCCACTGGACGACGCCACCAACAGCGCACGCCAGAGCGCCGGCGACTACGACTTCGTGTCCTGGGCGGTCACCCGGGGCGACCCGGCGGTGCTGGCGAGCCTGTACCCGGTGGCGAGCGCGAACCCGTTGCGCCGCACCGCACCGGACGAGCTGGACGCCGCGATCGCGGCGATCGCCACCGTCCTCGCCCCCGGGGAGCGGGCACGGGCCGTGGACACGGCGGCGAAGGCGATCCTCGCCGGCGGGCACGGCATCCCCTTGTTCGAGCAGGCTTCGTCGATCGGTCTGGCACCCCGGGTGTCCGGGGTGCGGCTGGACGGTTCGGGCCGGCCGATCTTCTCCGACGCGGAGGTGGACGCATGACGTGGCACGATTTCGGTGACGGGCGCGCGGTGACCGCCGCTTCGTTCGTCGCGGCGGCACGGTCCCTCCTGGACGCGGCGGTCGACGCCGCCGGTGGCGGGGAGGAGACCAGGGCCGACTTCGTCGCCGGCCTCGCCGCGTGCCTGGCCACCTCCGGTCCCTACGCGACCCTCCGCCTCGACGCGGGCCTCGTCGACCAAGGGGTGCGCGGCGAAATCGCCGCGAACGCCGACGCGGTCTCGGCACTGGTGCTGGACCTCGTCGCGGACGCGCCGCGACCGCGACGGCCGGGTCCCGCCGACATCCACAGCAGCTGCGTCGGCTACTCGTGGATCCCGCCGGTGGTCCGCAGGCTCATCGGCGGGCCGGAGCTGCATCCGGCACGCAACCTGTACAACGAGTGGCTGTGGCAGCTCGTGCTGCTGCGGGACGCGTTGATCCCGTTCACGAACCCGGCCGAGGTGCCGCTGCTCGCCGGGCCCGACGGGCTGACCCGCCTGCAGGACGCCCGTGACTGGTTCGCCGTCCAGGTCATGACGCGTCGCATCGCGCACGAGGCGATCGTCCGGTTCGCCGCCGAGGCCGTCGCGGGCGCACGGGCCGACGGCGCGTACGGGTTCCAGCACGGCGGCGCGGTGGTGCTGCCGCCGGTCGCGCTGGACGGGCCGGTCCTCGGCCCGGCGTACCTGCTGACGTACCGCCCGGGCACGCTCGTGCCGGAGGACGTCGCGTTCTTCGTGCCCGCCACGGACCAGCAGACCGCCACCCTGTCCGCGCCCGCGAAGGCGGCGGGTGAGGTCGAGGTGGTCAGCCTGTCCGACCGGCTCGTTCCCGGTCCGCCGGGACCGGCGGGGACCCGCGCGCTCACGCTCGTCGTGGGCTTCGACGGGCACGAGTGGACGGCCGACCTCGGGCAGGCGCTGCGCGGGCACCGGTATGCCGCGCGGCCGAGTGGTCCGCACCGGACGTCCACCGCGGACACGGCCACCTGGTCGGGGTGTGCGGTGCTGCGGGAGGACGGCGTGGTGGCCGTGCCCGAGGGCGGGCTCATCCCGACCGGCGGCCAGCGTGCGCTGACACTGGCGCTGCTGGGCAGGCTGCGGCCGGGGAACGTCGTGCTCTGGACCGGCCAGGACGTGGAGCCGGGCAACGTGCTCCTCGATGTCAGGGGCTGACCGTGCGCCGGTTCGTCCTGCGGCGGGCCGGGCAGGCCGCCGTCGTGGTGCTGGCGGCCTACACGCTGACGTTCGCCGCGTTCGACCTGCTGCCCGCCGACCCGGCGCGGATCATGATCGGTCCGGAGAACGCTGTCGACGAGGCGAGGGTGGCCGCGCTGCGTGCCGAGTTCGGGCTGGACCGGCCCGCGTGGGTCAGGTACGCCGACGGGCTGTGGCACGCGCTGCGCGGCGACTTCGGCACGTCGTTCCAGACCGGCCGCGGGGTCGGCGCGACGATCGCCGACGCGGCACCGAGGACGCTGGCGTTGGCCGGCGCGGCGCTGCTCCTGGCCGTGCCGCTGGGTTTCGTGATCGCCTGGCTGGCCGCGCACACCGGCAGGCCGTGGTTGCGCCGTTTGCTCGGTGGCCTGCCGGGGCTGTCCCTGTCGATGCCGACGTTCTGGCTCGGCCTGGTGTTGCTGCAGGTGTTCTCGTTCGGGTTGCGGCTGTTCCCTGCTCGCGGCGACGGCCTGGCGGGGCTCGTGCTACCCGCGGTCACGCTGGCCGTGCCGTCGTCGGCGTTCGTGGCGCAGGTGCTGTCGGTGCGGCTGCTGGCGGAGATGCGGCAGCCCTATGTGAGCACCGCACGTGCGAAGGGCGCGTCGGTGGCGCGGGTGGTGTCGGTGCACGCGCTGCGCAACGCGGCGATGCCCGCGCTGACCATGGTGGCGCTCCTGGTGGGCTGGCTGTTGTCGGGCTCGGTCGTGGTGGAGACGGTGTTCGCCCGCAACGGGCTCGGCCGGCTCGTGGAGACCGCGGTGACGACCCGGGACCTGCCGGTGCTGCAAGGACTGGTGGTGGTCACGACCGCGCTCGTCACCTTGCTGGCGCTCGCCGTGGACCTGCTGCACCCGCTGGTCGACCCGAGGGAGCGCGGGTGATGTTCCGCAGACCCGGCGTACTGTCGGCCGTCGCCGTGCTGGTGGTGGTCGTAGCGGCCGCCCTCGCGCCCGGGCTGTTCACCGCGGCGGATCCGGTGCGGGGCGCCATCGCCGACCGGTTGCGGCCGCCCGGTGCCACTCACCCCTTCGGCACCGACGAACTGGGACGGGACCTGTTCGCGCGAGTGGTGCACGGATCGGCGGCGTCGCTGTCGGCGGCCGTCCTGGCAGTGGGCATCGCGGTGCTCGCCGGGTCCGTGCTCGGGCTGGTGGCCGGCACCGCTCGTGGTCGCCTCGACGACGTGGTGATGCGGGCGGTGGAGGTGCTGCTCGCGGTGCCGTCGTTCCTGCTCGTGCTGATGGTGGTCGCCGTCCTCGGTCCCGGCACGGGCAACGTGGCGATCGCCGTCGGGGTGTCCGCGGCCGCGGTGTTCGCGCGGATCATGCGAGCCGAGGTCGTCCGGGTCCGGGGCGCCGGGTACGTGGAGGCGGCCGTCGTGTGCGGCACCGGCAGGAACACGACGCTGATGACGCACGTGCTGCCGAACGCGGCGAGCCCGGTCGCCGCGCTGGCGGCACTCGAACTGGGCAACGCGATCCTCACGGTGGCGGCGGTCGGGTTCCTCGGGTTCGGTGCCCCGCCGCCGGAGCCGGAGTGGGGCTCGCTGATCGCGGCGGGCCGCCCCTTCCTCGCCTCGGCGTGGTGGCTCACCACGCTGCCCGGCCTCGTCATCGTGGCCGTGGTGCTCGCGGTCAACCACCTCGGACACACGTTGCGATCGGAGAACCGATGCTGACCGTACGGAACCTGACCGTCCACTACGGACGCGACGCCGCTCTGACGGGCGCGGACCTCACCGTCCACGCCGGCCAGGTGGTGGCCGTGGTCGGCGAGTCCGGGTCGGGCAAGTCGACGCTCGCGCACGCCGCGGTGGGCCTGCTGCCGCCGGCGGCACGGGTCAGTGGCGCGATCACGTTCGACGGGACACGCGTCGAACGGCTCCCGGACCGGCGGTGGCGGCGCCTGCGCGGGCGGCGGATCGGGTTCGTGCCGCAGGACCCGGGGACAGCGCTCAACCCGCTGATGACCGTGCGCGCCCAGGTCGAGGAAGCGTTGCGGTTGACCGGGAATCCAGCCGACCCGGCCGCGGAGCTGGCGCGCGTGGGGATTCCCGATCCGGACCGGGTGCTCGCCGCGTACCCGCACCAGTTGTCGGGCGGCTACCGGCAGCGGGTGCTGATCGGGATGGCGCTCGCGGGCCGGCCCGCGTTGCTGATCGCCGACGAGCCGACGTCGGCACTCGACACGACCGTGCAGAAGACCGTGCTGGACCTGCTCGCCTCCGTGGCGGCGGCGGACGGCACGAGCGTCCTGCTGGTCACGCACGACCTCGGCGTCGCGGCCGACCGGGCGGACCGGGTGGCCGTCATGTCCGGTGGGCGCATCGTGGAGGAGGGCCCGACGGCGGCCGTGCTCGGCGACCCGAGTGACCCCTACACCCGCCTGCTGCTCGACTCGGCGCCGCGTCCCCGGACAGCGCGGCCGCCGGTGGCCGAACCACTGCTGGAGGTGCGTGACCTGCGCAAGTCGTTCGGCAGGACCGTCGCCGTGGACGGCGTGTCGTTCACGCTGGGCAGGGCGGGCGCACTCGGGCTCGTCGGTGCGTCCGGATCCGGGAAGTCGACGATCGCGCGGGTGGTCACCGGATTGACCGAGCCGACGGGCGGCAGTGTGCTCGTGGCGGGCACGCCGCCGGTAGCCGGGCGTGGCCGGGTGCAGTTCGTGGCGCAGAACCCGTTCGGTTCGCTGGATCCTCGGTGGCGTGTCGGCCGGATCGTCGCGGAACCATTGCGCGGCATCGGCAGGGCCGAACGGCGGCGGCGGGTGCTCGGGTTGCTCGCGGACGTCGGGCTGCCCACCTCGTACGTCTCGCGCAGGCCGTCCGCGCTGTCGGGCGGGCAACGGCAGCGGGTGGCGATCGCGCGTGCGCTGGCGTCGCGGCCGGACCTGATCGTGCTGGACGAGCCGGTGTCCGCGCTGGACGCCGTGACGCGCGCGCAGATCCTGGACCTGTTGCGGCGGCTGCGCGACCGGCACGGGCTGGCGTACCTGCTGATCTCGCACGACCTCGCGGTGGTCGCGTCCGCCGCCGACCACCTCGTGGTGCTGAGGGACGGCCGCGTCGTGGAATCGGGCCCGACGGCCGACGTGCTGGCCGCGCCGGCGGCCGCGTTCACCCGCGAACTGCTCGCCGCGGTCCCAGGACGCTTGTCAGTGCACTAGGCGTGCCAGCCGGTCCGCGTGGGTCGCGAAGACCGCGTGGCCGGCGTCCAGCGTGACCTGCTCGAACGCCGGGGCCAGGTCGTCCGCGTCGCGGATCATCACGTCCTGCAGTTCGACCGGCAGGGCGCGATCGGCTGTCGTGCGCACGTACGTCCTCGGGACGCGGCCCCACCGCTCGGCGGTCGCGCCCGCCGGGGTGGTGAGGAACGACAGCGGCTGGTCCGGGCTGAGCAGTGCGGCCAGCGCGTGGAAGCCCGCACTGTCCAGGCCGGAGAAGTACGCGGCGTGGAGTTCCGCCAGGTATGCCGGGTCGGTGCTGCGCGGGTCGATGCGAACCGCGCCGATCGCCGCCGGATCGCCCAGGTACAGATCGCCGCCCAGCGCGGTCTTCGCCTCCGGCAGCGCCAGGTAGGCGCCCGCGGTGCCGAGCCGGGTCGGGACGAACGCCGCCACGTACACCAGCTGCGCCACCAGTTCCGGGGCCAGTTCCGCCACGCGGGTCGCCACCGTGCCGCCCATGCTGTGCGCCACCAGCACGGACCGGCGGCGCAGGGCCACGATCACGTCCCTCGCGACCTCGTCCAGCGTCAGGTCCGCCAGCGGGGACCGCTCGGTGCGCAGTGCCGCGGTGTCCCTGGTCAGGTAGCTCGCCGGGAAGCGGGCTCGCGTGCCGTGGCCGGGCAGGTCCAGCGCCAGCACCCGGTGCCCGCGCGCGGTCAGTGCCGCGGCCAGGGCCGTGAAGTGCCCCGCGCCGTGCCACGCGCCGTGGATCAGCACCACATCGGTCACGACTCCCACCTCTCCACCAGGATGCCGGCCAGCTCCGCGGGACGTTCCTCCGGCACGTAGTGCCCGCAGTCCTCCACCCAGCACGACGACACGTCCGACGCCGCCGCCTCGACGGTGTCGAGCCACCCGAGCCCGACACCGTACCGCGCGCCGACGACCATTGTGGACACCGTGACCGGCCCAGCGGCGCGGAACGCGCGGTTGTCCTCGATGTCCTGGGGCAGCGCCCGGTAGTACCCCATGGTCGCGCGCACCGCACCGGGTGCGGCCAGGGCGCGGGCGTAGGTGTCCAGGTCCACGTCGTCGATGGCGTCCGTGACGTACAGGCCGATCGAGTCGCGGCGGAACATGAACTCCAGGTAGCCGCGTTCCCGCCCGGCCAGCAGGAACTCGGGCAGGTCGGGCACCATGTTGAACCCGAAGTGCCACGACCCGCCGGTCAGCGGGTTCGCCGCGGCGAGGCTGTCCCCCAGCCCGGGAATGCCCGCCTCGACGAACGTCAGGCTCAGCAGCGCGTCCCCGTGCAGCGCCGCGAGCGGGTATGCGACCTGACCGCCGACGTCGTGCCCGACGACGTGGTACCGCCCGAACCCCAGCGACGTCATCAGCCGGTGCACCACCTCCGCCACGGACCGCTTGTCGTACCCGCCGGTCATCCGCGAGCTGGCGCCGAAGCCGGGCAGGTCGGGGACCACGACCGTGTACCGGTCGGCGAGCAGCGGAACCACGTGCCGCCACGCGTACCCCGTCTGGGGCCATCCGTGCAGCAGCAGCACCGCGGGCCCGTCGCCGGCGACCGCGCACTCGACCACACATCCGGGAAGCCTGATCCGTGCCATGTGGACAGCCTGCCGGACCACCGGCCGCGAACAGGGCATCCGTTTCCGTTCACCGGAAACGTGTCGTAGGACCCGGGCATCCGGCGTTCCTATGGTCGGCGGACCACTGCCGCAGGGAGGCCGCATGATCGACCAGATGACGGTGCTGAGCTTCGCGCACTTCGTCCAGGGACCCGCCGCCGCGCAGTACCTCGCCGACCTCGGCGCCGACGTGGTGACCGTCGAGCCACCCGGCGGGTCGTGGGAGCGGCGGGTGGGCAGCGGCGGCATCCGGCTCGCCGGGCGCAGCGTCACGTTCCTGTCGGTGAACCGCAACAAGCGGTCGATCGTCGTCGACCTCAAGCACCCGGACGCGCTGACCGTGCTCCGCCCGCTGATGGAGCGGGCCGACGTGCTGCTGGAGAACTACCGGGACGGCGCGCTGGACCGGCTCGGGCTCGGGTACGAGGCGGTCCGGGCGATCAAACCGGACATCATCTACGCCTCCGCCAGCGGCTGGGGCTCCCGTGGCCCGATGGCGGGTCGTCCCGGTGTGGACCTGCTCGTGCAGGCCCGGACCGGGCTCGTCGACGTGACCGGGAACGGTCCGACCGCGGCGGGCACCCCCGTCGTGGACCACCACGGCGCGGCGCTGCTCGCGATGGGCGTGCTGGCCGCCTACGCCCGCAAGCTCACCACCGGTGCGGGTACGCGGGTCGAGTCGAGCCTGCTCGGCGCGGGGCTCGACCTGCAGGCAGAGTCGCTCGCACTGTACTTCTCCGGCAGGCGGACCGCCGCGGACCTCGCGCGCCCGGCCGAGCTGGCGTGCTGGTCGATCGACGCGCCGTACGGCGTGTACCGGCTGCGGGACGCGTCGGTCGTGATCGCGGTGCACGGCGCGGTGGACGAACTCGGTGAAGCGCTCGGCTCCCCCGTGCTGGCGGCCTACGACCAGCAGGCGCGCCGGGCCAAGCGCGACGAGTACACCGCGGCGGTGGCCGAGGTGCTGGGCGCCATGACCTACGCGGAGGTCGCGGAACGCCTGGGGCCCCGGGGTTTCTGGTTCGAGCGGGTGGCCGGTTACGACGACGTCCGCACCGATCCGCAGGTGGCCGCGGAAGGGCTGCTCGCCGAGTTCGACGTGGACGGTGAACCGGCGACGGTCCTGCGGCACCCGGTCCGCTACGACGGCGAACTGCCCGGCATCCGCACCGCACCCGCGGAACTCGGCGAGCACACCCGCGAGGTCCTGCGAGCCGCCGGGTTCTCGGCGGCCGAGGTCGACGGGTTCCTCGCCGCGGGCGTGGTGGCCTGATGCGCGCTCTCGTGTGCACGCGCCTCGGCGAGCTGGACGTGCTCGACGTGCCGTGGCCGGCCCCCGGGCCGGGTGAGGTGGTGGTCGCGGTCAGCCACATCGGGTTGAACTTCCACGACACGCTGGTCGTCGCGGGCATGCACGTGGTGCGGCCGGAACCGCCGTTCTCCCCCGGCAGCGAGTACGCGGGCACGGTCGTCGCGGTGGGCGCCGGGGTGACGTCGGTGCGGGTGGGTTACCGGGTCGCCGGGAACGAGGAGTACGGGTGCGCGCGCGAGGCCGTGGTGGTGCGCGCGGACCGGGTCACCGTCCTGCCCGGGCACGTCACCGACCGGCAGGCGGCGGCGATCCTGGTGACCTACTCGACCGCCTACCACGCGCTGGTCCAGCGAGCGGGGCTGAAACCCGGCGAGACGCTCGCCGTGCTCGGCGCGGCGGGCGGGGTCGGCTCGGCCGCGGTGGACGTCGGAAACCTGCTCGGCGCGAGGGTGATCGCCGGTGCGTCCACGGCGGAACGCGCGAACGGGGCGCTGCGGTACGGCGCGCACGAGACGTTCTCCTACGGCGGCACGGACGCCAAGGCCGCCATCAAGGAGCTGACCGGCGGGGGCGCGGACGTGGTGTTCGACCCGGTCGGCGGCGCGGTGGGCGAGGCCGCGGTGCGTGCCGTCGCGTGGGCGGGCCGGTACCTGGTGGTCGGGTTCGCGTCCGGGGACATCCCACGGGTGGGCCTGAACATCCCGCTCGTGAAGGGTTCGTCGGTGGTGGGCGTGTTCTTCGGCGAGTTCGTGCGGCGGGCACGCGCGGTCCACGAGACGAACCTGCGGGTGATCTTCGACTGGGCCGGTGCCGGGCGGTTGCGCCACCGCGTGCACGACGTGCTGCCGCTCGAAGACGGGCCACGGGCGCTCCGCGATCTCGCGGCGGGCAAGGTCGAGGGCAAGCTCCTGCTGCACGTGACCGCATGACGCGCACCGGGATCGCGGTCACGGCGCTGCTCGCCGGGACACTGCTGGCGCCGCTGAACTCGTCGATGGTGGCGGTGGCGCTCGCCCCGATCGGGCGGGAGTTCGCGCTGCCGCCCGCGACGACGACCTGGGTCGTCACCGTGTTCTACCTGACCGCGTGCGTCTGCCAGCCGGTGCTGGGACGGGTCGCCGACCGGATCGGGCCTCGGCGGTTGTTCGCCGCCGGGATGGCCGTCGCCGCCATCGCCTCGGCCGTGGCCACCACCGCGACGTCGCTGCCGGTGCTCGTGCTGTGCCGCGGTGTGCAGGCGGCGGGTGTGTCCGCCGCGTTCCCTTGCGCGGTCCTCGTCATCCGCCGCAGCGGCGAGGTGCGGCGGCTCGCCGCGGTCGCCACCGCCAACACGACCGCGGGCGCGGTCGGGCCGGTGCTGGGCGGGCTGCTCACCGAGTGGGCCGGGTGGCGGGCCGTGTTCTGGGTGAACCTGCCGATCATGCTGGTCGCGCTGGCGCTGGCGTGGCGGGCGATCGGGCCGGACGAGCGGCGGCAGCGGAACGGCATGAACCTGGACCCGCTCGGCGTGCTGCTGTTCGCGGTGGCCGTGGTCGCGTTGCTCGACCTGATGCTCCGCCGCTCGTGGCCTGCCGCCGTGGTGCTCGTGGTCGCGGCGACCGGGTTCCTGTGGTGGGAGCGGCGGGCGGTGGCGCCGTTCGTGGATGTCCGCGCACTCGCCGCCGCACCCGGGCTGGTGCCGGTGCTCGGCACGTTCGTGCTGTTCAACCTCGCCTACTACGGTGCGTTCTACGGGTTGCCGCCATGGCTGCAGAACACCCTCGGCTACGACGCGGCGGCCGCCGGGCTGCTGGTCATGCCGATCGCGGCGAGCAGCGTGGTGGTGACCTTGGCAGGCGCTCGCGTGGCGGGCCGGTGGACGTTGCCGCTCTCCGGCGGGTTGCTGCTGGTCGGGGTGGCCGCGCTCGCGGCGTTCGGGCCCGGGACACCCGCGTGGCTCATCGTGCTCGACGGGGTCGTGCTCGGCATCCCGTACGGCCTGTGCAACCTCCGACTGCAGCGCCTCATGTACGAACGCGCACCGGAACGCATGTCCGGGGTGGTCGCCGGCCTGTTCCAGTCGGCACGCTACGTGGGTGCCATCCTCGCCGTCGGCGTGGCCGGGGCGACCGGCGCCTTGCGTCCGCTCGCGCTGGCGATGACCGTCGTCGCGGCGGCCGTGATCGGCCTGCTCGCGTTCGACCTCCGACGATCGGGGTCGTCCGGGTTAGGATCAGCCGGTCAGGACCCCGGCCGGACGCTGTGGGCGCGGCCATGACCGAACCGGTGCCGATCATGAGCGTTCCCCGCGAGGCGAGCACCGGCCGCACGGTGGCCGGCCGGGTGTTCGCGCTGCTCAACGCGTTCTCCCAGGAGAGGCCCGCGCTCCGGCTCATCGAACTGGCCGCCGTGACCGGCATGCCCGTGTCGACCGTCCACCGCATCGCGACCGAGCTGGTCGAGCTGGGTGCGCTCAAGAAGGAACGGGACGGCGTCTACCGGATCGGCCTGCGGCTGTGGGAGCTGGGGGCGCTCTGCCCCGCGCCACGCACACTGCGGGAGGTGTCGCTGCCGTTCATGCAGGACCTGTACGAGGCGACCGCGGAGAACGTGCACCTCGCGGTGCTCGACGGCGACGAGGTGCTGTACGTGGAGCGGGTGTGGGGCCGCCGCTCGGTCGACGTGGTCACGCGGGTCGGCGGGCGGGCGCCGCTGCACGCGACCGGGGTGGGCAAGGTGCTGCTGGCGCACGCGTCGCGGGAGCTGCAGGAGTCCGTGCTGGCCGGCGGGTTGAAGCGGTACACCGCGCACACGATCGTGATGCCGGGGATCCTGATGCGGTCGCTGCAGGAGGTCCGCGCGACCGGGATCGCCCGGTGCGCGGAGGAGCTGTCGCTGGGCACGGTGTCGGTGGCGGCGCCGATCTCCGGGCCGGACCGCCGGGTGGTGGCGGCGTTGTCGGTGGTGTCGCACACCGTCACGCACGCGCGGGCGCTGACCGCGGTCGAACCTGCGTTGCGGCTCGCGGCGCTGTCGATCTCCCGGGAGCTGGCCAACGGTTACGACGGCATCGGCACTGCCGACGTCACGCCGATCCGCCCAGCAACGCGGTGATCGTGCCGGACTCGATCCGCGCGGCGTCCGGCCGCGCCAGCCGCAACGCGTCGACCGTCCCGAGTGGATCGGCGTCGGCCAGCTCGAACGGGTAGTCGGTGCCGACGAGCACGTGGCCGGCGCCGAAGTCCTCGACGAGCCTGCCCAGCAGCGGGGCCGAGAACGTGGCGGTGTCGTAGTAGAGGCGGCGCAGGTAGGCACTCGGCGGGTGCGGGGTGGTGCGGGCGACCGCCTTGCGGGACCAGCCGAGGTCGAGCCTGCCCTGCAGGGCGGGCAGGCAGCCGCCGCCGTGTGCGAGACACACGCGCAGGTCGTGCCGTTCGAGGACGCCCCCGAGGACCAGCCGGGACACGGCGAGCGCGGTCTCCATGGGGAACCCGGCGAGCTGCGGCAGCCAGTAGTCGGCGAGGCGGGCGCCGCCGGGCGTGCTGTTGGGGTGGAGGAACACGAACGCGCGGCGCTCCGCCAGGTACTCCCAGAGCGGTTCGTGCACGGGGTCGTCCAGCTCCGCGCCGAGCCCGCGGGTGCCGATGGCGATGCCGGCACAACCCAGTTCCTCCAGGCAGTACCGGGCTTCGTCGGCGGCTTTCCCGGTGCCGAGTGGCACGTGGCCGAGCGGATCGAGCACTCCGCGATGCCCGGCGAGCAACTCCGCGAGCGTGTCGTTGCCGCGCCGGACCGTGTCGAGGACCCTCCCCTCGTCGGTCGCGTCGGCGCAGGTGACGAACGGCGGCACCGACACCAGCTGCCGGGTGATGCCGGTGCGTGCCATGTCGGCCAGCCGCTCGTCCACGTCGTACTGGGCGGCGGGCAACGGGATCGGCGCGCCCTGCGGCATCCCGGAGATCACCGGGTCGATCCGGACCACCCCGTCGCCGCGCTCGGCGAGGCCCTGATCGGACAGCCAGTCCAGCAGCGGCAGCGGGAGGGCGTGCGTGTGCACGTCGACGACCGGGCGGTTCATCGCGTCCTGCCGAGGTGGTACAGGTAGCCGTCGTCGAGACGGCACAGGTCTCCCGTGCGAAGCCAGCCATCGCGGACCGGAGAACCGGGCGGGAACGCGTAGGAGCGCGCGATGTTCGGCCCGCGCACGCCCAGCTCGCCCGCCGCGTCGATGTCGATCTCGATGCCGGGAAACGGCCGTCCCAGCGACGAGCGGTGCGGGCCGAGGTGGTCGTCCGGGGTGCTGTAGGCGATCGTCTTCGGCGCCTCGACCTGGCCGAACACCTGGCACAGCACGTGGCCGAACAGCGCGTGCGCGCGGTCGATCTCGTCGTCGGTCAGTGAGGTGCCGCTGTAGATCAGCAGCTTCAGGCTCGACCAGTCGACGCCCGCGGCCCGCGGGTGGTCCAGCAGTGCCCGGAACGTCGGCGGCATGGCCAGGAGCACCGTCGGCCGGTACGCGACGACGGCGTCCAGCAGCGCGTCCACCCCGGGCTCGTCCGGGATGGTGAACGTGCCACCGAGCAGCAGCGCCGGCAGCACGAGGTTGCCGAAGCCGCCGGACACCGGCTCCGGGCACAGCACCCGGGGGCGGTCCGGCCAGGGCAGCGTGTCCCGGAGCAGGACCGCGACCGCGCCCAGCGCCCCGCTCGTCAGCTCGACGCCCTTGACCGGGCCCGTGGTGCCGCGCGTGAACCCGAGCCGCACCACCACGTCCGCGGGTGCCACCTCGACCGGCCCGCCGGGCGCCGGGACATCCACATCGGACAGCACGGTCGCGGGGCCGATCCGGCCGAGCCGTTCGGCGAGCGCGGCGTCGTCCAGTGTGCCCGGCGGGATCCCGGCCGACCGGCGGCCTGCGACGTAGCACGCGGCGGTCACGAGCCACTGCAGCGGATCGTTGCGCCGGACCTGCACCACCGTGTCCTCGGACGGCAGCTTCGCCAGCAGTTCGACCAGGCCGAGCACCGTGGTTTCGGCGTCGCGATAGGACAGTGCGGTCCCCGCGTGTTCGAACGCCACCCGGTCCGGGTGTGCCCGCAGCGCGTCGAGGACCAGTTCGCCCGCGGGCCTCACAGGCGCTCGTCCGGCATGACCGTGCCGCACGCCTTGCACGTCCGCGCGTTGACGTCCCCGTAGAAGCGCTGGTACGCGCCCGCGACCGGATCCGTGCGGTAGTCGCTGACGTGCACGGCCTCCTCGTGCAGGAACTCGTCGCACTTCGGGCAGAACCAGCGGAAGCGGTCCAGCTCCCCCGGCCGCCGCAACCGCTCGATCACCAGCACGAACGCGTCGGGCGCGAACCGGGGCGAGTGCGCGATACCGGTCGGCGTGAAGATCGTGGCCCCCTCCGGGATCACCGCGACGTCCGAACCGCCCTCCGGCTTGCGGTAGTGCAGGTCCATCGAGCCGCGGACCATGAACATCACCTCGTCGCTCGGGTTGAGGTGGAACTCGCTGCGGTACTCGCGGCCGCGGGCGAGGAAGGCGAGCGACTCGCTCTCCTGCCACAGCACCTTGACCCGCTTCCCCGCCGCCTGGAGTTCGTCGGCGGCCTTCCGCAGCTCCACGATGGGCATCTTGCTGGGGTGCATCGGTTACCTCCTAGGTTGTGTTTCCAAGTGGCGGAGCCGCTTGTTCCTGCGCCGTCAGCTTGCACCGCCGCGGGTTCTGAGGCGGTTCCTCGCGAGGACAGCGCCTCCGTGGTGACCTGGCGGTCATGAGGAGGCGATCCCGGAGCGAGGGGCCGCCTCAGGTTCCGCTACCCGCACCGGCCCGCAAACCACTTCGATACAGGCTCTAGTCGAGCAGACCCGTGTCGTGGACGACCTGTCCGTCCACGATGGTCATCAGGGTCCGGCCGTCGCCGACGATCGCGAGATCGGCCAGGTAGCCGGGCGCGATCCGCCCCTTGATCGCCTGCTCACCGGTGTGCGCGGCGCCCGAGGTGGTGTACAGGCGGATGGCCTCGGCGCGGGTGATCGCCTGTGCCGCGCCGGCCACGCGGCCGTGCGCGTCCTGCCGGGTGGTCATGGCGTGGATGTTCTGCCACGGGTCGAGGTCGTTCACCGGGTAGTCGGTGCCGGCGGCGACGCCGTCGATCCCGAGCCCGTCGACGAGGTCCCGCAGCGGCACGGCCGCGTCGGCGCGTTCCTCGCCGAGGTGGCCCGCGATGGCGTCGCGGTTGCGCCACAGGAACGGGACCTGCGCGGCCACCTGCACGCCGAGTGCGTGAGCCCGGGCGATCTGGTCCGGCTGGATGAGGCTGGCGTGGATCAGCACGTCCGGCAGCGGGGTGCCGCCCCGGGTGGCCTCGTACACGTCGAGGGCGAGGTCGATGGCCGCGTCGCCGACGACGTGGGTGCCGACGGGCCAGCCCGCCCGGTGCGCGATTCCGACCAGCTCGGTGAGCCGGGCCCGGTCGACGAACAACTCGCCGTGATGGCCGGGCCTGTTCTCGTACGGCTCGCGCGTGGCCGCCGTGCCGAGCGTCATGCCGCCGTCGACCTGGAGCTTGACGCCGCGGGTGAGGTACCGGTCGCCAACGGGTTTCGGTGGGCACCCGGCGAGCAGATCACGCCACTCCGCCGCGGAGACCGACGGGTTCAGCTCGCCGGTCGGCGTGACCATGGCCGCCACCCGCACGGTCGCGGCACCCGATTCGGCCAGGTCGCGCAGCACGTCCACGTCGGACGGCGGCAGCGCGCCGGCGACCACGGAGGTGATCCCGTGCTCGTTGAGCACCCGCATCGCCGCGGTCAGCTGCGCGGCCCGCTCCCCCGGTGTCCACGGCGGCACGATACGGGCGACGGCGTGCACGTCACCTTCGACGAGACGGCCGTCGTGTCCGTCCGGGTCGATGCCCGCCAGCCGCAGCGCCGCGGTGCTGACCGACGCGGCGTGGCCCTCGGGCAGGAACACCGGACGGCCGCCTGCGGCACGGTCCAGTTCCGCGCGGGTCGGCGCCCGGCCCACCTGGAGCACCGGGTTCCACATCTGTCCCTGCACCCACGCGCCGGGCGCCTTGGTCGCGGCCAGTCCGGCGACCCGTGCCAGGGCCTCGTCGAGCGTGCGCGCACCGGCGAACGACACGATGTGGCCGGACATGCCCGCCTGCTCGAAGTGGCAGTGCGAGTCGATCAGCCCGGGCAGCACCGTGTGCCCGGCCAGCCGCACGACCCGCGTGGCCGATCCGGCGAGGGCCGCGACGTCTTCGGTGGACCCGACGGCGGAGATCCGGCCGCCGGTGACGGCGACCGCCTCGGCGGCGGGTGCGTCCACGGTGTGCACCCGGCCGCCGAGCAGCACGAGGTCGGTCATGGCCGCGCCACGGCCGCGACGCACTCGACCTCCACCTGCACACCGGTCCGGTGCGGCGTGGCGATCACGGTGGTCCTCGCCGGGAAGTGCGGGGCGCCCTCGAAGAACTCCCGGTAGACCGCGTTGAACGTCGGGAAGTTCGCGACGTCGGCCACGAAGCAGGTGCACTTGAGGATCGTCTCCCGGCTGCCTCCGGCCGCCTCGACGACCGCGACCAGTGCTTCGCCTGCGTCGCGAAGTCGTCGGAGACGATGGTGCGCGTCTCCGGGTCGAGCGGCCCGGTGCCCGAGCAGTAGATCGTGTCACCGTGCACGATCGCCTGGGACAGCGGCGCGGCGGTGCCTGCCGAAAAGCCCACGGTGGGCGCGTTGCGAGTACTGACGGCACGAATCTCGGTCATCTTTGCTCCCAGCTGGTTCACGGTGTGGCGATCTCCATGACGACGGCCTTCGGTTCGGTGAAGAACTCCCGGCTGTACGTGCCGCCCTCGCGGCCGACCCCGGAGTTCTTCGCGCCGCCGAAGGGCGCGCGCAGGTCCCGCACGAAGAAGCAGTTCGCCCAGACGGTCCCGACCCGCAGCGCGCGTGCGACGCGGTGGGCGCGGGAGAGGTCTTGGGTGAACACCATGGCGTTCAGACCGTATGGCGTGTCGTTGGCGGCTGCCACCGCGTCGGCCTCCGTGTCGAACGGCAGCGCGACCACGACCGGCCCGAAGATCTCCTCCTGGGTGACGCGGTCACGCTGGCCGGCGCCGACCACGACGGTCGGGCGCACCGACCACCCGTCACCGACACCGCCCGTGTGCAGGCGGGCACCGGCCGCGGTGGCGATGTCCAGGTACCCGGCGACCTTCTCGAAGTGTTCCCGCGAGGACAGCGGGCCGATCTCGGTGGCCCGGTCCTTCGGGTCGCCGAGCACCATCGCGTCGGCGGCCGCGGTGAACCGGGCCAGGAACTCGTCGAAGATGTCGCGCTGCACGTAGAGCCTGCTGCCGGCGAGGCACACCTGGCCCGAGTTGCTGAACACGGCCTGGATGGCCCAGCGGACCGCGTGGTCCAGGTCGGCGTCGCCGAAGACGATGTTGGCGCCCTTGCCGCCCAGTTCCAGGCTGACCGGTGTGAGGTTGGCGGCCGCGGCCCGGGAGATCGCCCGGCCGGTCGACGACTCGCCGGTGAAGGTGATCCGGTCGACGTCCGGTGACTCGGTGAGCGCCTGGCCTGCCGCGTTGGGCCCGTACCCGTGCACCACGTTCAGTACCCCGGGGGGCAGCCCGGCCTCGAGCGCCAGCCGCGCCAGGATCGTGGCGGATGCCGGGGTCTGTTCGGCGGGCTTGAGCACGACCGTGTTGCCCCAGGCCAGCGCGGGCGCCACCTTCCAGCTTGCCATCATGAGCGGGAAGTTCCACGGCGCGATGGCCGCGACCACACCGGCCGGGTCGTACTGGGTGTAGGCGTGGTGCCCGTCGGGCATGGGGAACGTCTCGGCCGGGGTGAGCCGCGAGTGGTCGGCGAAGAACCGGAAGTTCCGCGCCGCGCGGGGCACGTCGTGACCCGCGGTCTGGCTGATCGGCTTGCCCATGTCCGTCGTGTCGGCCAGCGCCAGCTCGCCGGCGTTGGCGACGATGAGGTCGGCGAGCCGGTGCAGGATCTCCCCGCGCTCGACGAAGCTCATCCGCGGCCACGGCCCGTCGTCGAAGGCCTGCCTGGCGGCCTGGATCGCGCGCCGCGCGTCGTCGGCCGAGCCGAGCGCGACCGTCGCCCAGGGCGCTCGTGTCCACGGGTCGACGGACTCGAACGTCGCCCCGTCCGCCGAGGCGACCTCCTCACCCGCGATGACGTGCCCGAAGGATTCCACCGCTCGTCCTCCCTTTCCTCGCTTCTCGGCTCACCCTCCGCCGTGGGCCGGGCTGTGCACAATGGCCCGTTTCCATTCACCGGGAACGCCCCCGGACGGTCTGGGACCACTCCCCCATCCGCCGCGCGAACTCCGGTGACCGCACCGCGCGGAGCTGTTCGGTGATCTCGGCGTCGACGGCGTCCTGGAAGGTGCCCGTCGCCCCCGCGATGAGCCGTTTCGTCGCCGCCGCGGCGGCTGGATCGGCTTCCGCGAGCCGCTGGGCCCGTGCGAGTGCCTCGTCCAGCGGTGCGGGCACGATGTCGTCGAGCAGCCCGATCCGCAGCGCCTCCGCGGCGCCGACCTTGCGGGCGGACAGGGCGATCTCGGTCGCCCGCGCCTGCCCGGCCGCCCTGGCGAGCAGCCACGTGACCCCCCAGTCGGGCACCAGCGCCATCCGGATGAACGGGCTCGCGAACACCGCGTCCGGCGAGCCGATCCGCAGGTCGCAGGCCAGCGCCAGCGCCATTCCCGCGCCGACCGCGGCCCCGTCGACGGCCGCCACGGTCGGGGCGCGGAACTCCAGCAGCAGCCTTGCCGTGTCGAACTCGCGTGCCATCCGTGCCCGGGCCTCGTCGGGGGTCTCCGCACCCAGGGCGGCGAGCACGTCCAGGTCGCCACCCGCGCAGAACGCGCCGCCACGGCCGGTGATCACCAGGACACGCACCCGGTCGTCGGCGTCCAGTTCGGACAACAAGTCCGGCAGCCCGTCGAGCAGCGCGCGGTCCAGGGCGTTGCGGCGGTGTGGCCGGTCCAGTGCCAGCACGGCGACCCCGTCGGAGGGGAACGTCACGGTTGCGTCCATGCGGCGAGCGCACCGCACCCGTGCACAGATCGCCAGCGCCCGTTCTCACCCACCGGAAACGCGCGGTGGTGACCTCGCGGCCGCCGGCGGATGATCGCGGACGATGTCGACCTTTGTGGAGGAACACGTGACCGGACAGCTCAGCGGCAGGACTGCGATCGTGACGGGCGCGGCGTCGGGCATCGGCCGGGCGACCGCCGAACTGTTCGCCGCCCGCGGCGCGACCGTGCTCGCCGTCGACCGCGACGAACAGGGTCTAGCCGAGCTGTCGGTGCCCACGTTGGCCGTCGACCTCGCGGCGCCCGGTGCCGCCGACGAGGTGTTCGACCACTGCGCGGCGACCGTCGGCACACCGGACGTGCTCGCCAACATCGCGGGCAAGGCCGGTGACCGGTCCGCGGGAGACACGAGCGACGAGGACTTCGAGTTCTTCGTGCGCACGAACCTGACCACGACGTTCGCGCTGTCCCGGCGGGCGGTCCACGTGTTCGACGGCGGCGGGGCGATCGTCAACACGGCCTCGTCGTTCGCACTGACCGGGGTCGCCGGGTCGGCGCCGTACTCGGCGGCCAAGGGCGCGGTCGCGAGCTTGACCCGGCAGATGGCGGCCGACTACGGCAGGCGCGGCATCCGCGTGAACGCGGTCGCGCCCGGGCTGATCGAGACGCCGGCGACGCGCGCGAAGATCGCGTCCGGGATCTTCGACGACCTGGTGACGCGTGCCCGCCCGCTGCCGAGGGTCGGCACACCCGAGGACGTGGCGCGGGTCTTCGCGTTCCTCGCCTCCGACGAAGCCGCGTTCGTCACCGGTGTCACGATCCCGGTGGACGGCGGCTGGACCAGCACCCACTTCCGCGACTGAGTGCACAGCGAAGGGGGCCGCGGTAATCGCGGCCCCCTTTTGCTGTCAGCGGGATCGGCGCTCGGCGATGGTCTCGTCGTTCGCCGCCCAGTGCGTCGGCGGCAGTTCCCGCACCAGCACCCGCACCGACTCCCCCGGCACGCCCAGGCTCGTCACCACCGCGTGGTGGACCGCGGTGATCAGCTCACGCAGCTCCGCCTCGGTGCGTCCGGCCACCAGTGACACGTCGACGATCGGCATCCCGGTCACCGGCCCTGGCGAACGGGTTCGGCGGGTTCGGCGGCCGTGTCGCCGTCCAGGCTGACCTCGCCGAGGTCGACGCCCTTGGTCTCCGGCAACGTGAACAGCAGGATCACCAGTCCCAGCGCCATCGCGCCGACCGGATACCACAGGGCGGTGGTGAAGCTGCCGACCTCGGCGCTGATCGCGACCATCGTCGCGGGCAGCAGGCCACCGAACACGCCGACGCCGAGCTGGTACGGGATCGACAGCGCGGTGGCGCGGATCCTGGTCGGGAACACCTCAGCCATCGCGGTCGCGGCCGGGCCCTGGGTCATCTGCGCGAGCGCGACGAGCGCCAGCAGCAGCAGCGCGACACCGAGCACCCGCCCGTCGAAGAAGTCACCGATCCCGTCGACCTTGATGGTGGTCGCCGACCCGCCCACCGGGTAGCCTGCCGCTTTGATCGCCGCCACGAGGTCGGTCTGCAGCGACTCGCCGCCCGCGATCTCGGTGCCGTCCACCACGACCGTTGTCGGCCCGGAGACGTCCTGCCGGTCGAACACGACCGAGTTGGCCTGCAGCACGTTGCGTGCCCGGTCGCAGTCCGATGTGAACTCGGCCGTGCCGGCGGGGTTGAACTGGAACGAACAGTCGGCCGGGTCGGCCTTGATGACGACCGAGACGCGGTCCTGCGCCGTCGCGAGCGCCGGGTTGGTGGTCGACGTGATCGCGTTGGTGACGGGGAACGCGAGCAGCGCGGCGAGCCCGAGCCCGGCGAACAGCACCGGCCGCCTGCCGATCCGGTCGGACAGCCAGCACACGAACACGCACAGGAAGAACCCGATCAGCATGATCACCATGTAGATGGCGTTGACGGTGAACGAGTCGGCCTTCAGGTAGGTCTTCATCGTCGTCACCATGTACACGGTCGACAGGTAACCGATGAACGACTGCGCCGACGCCATCACGAACACGATCGCGATCATCCGCACCCGCGCCCGCGACCCGAACGCCTCCCGCAGCGGGGCCTTCGCCTGTGTGCCCTCCCGCTTCATCTTCAAGAACAGCGGGCTCTCGTTGAGCTTGCTGCGGATCCACACCGACAACGCCAGCGGCAGCACCGAGATGAGGAACGGCACCCGCCAGCCCCACGAGTCGTACGCCGCGGTGCCCACGATGGACTCCACGACGAGCTGCACCCCCAGCGAGAGGCTGAACGCGAGCGCGGTGGTGCCGGTGAGCCAGCCGACGAAGAACGAGCGCTGCCTGGCGGGCGCGTACTCGGAGACGTAGGTGACCGCCGCGCCGAACTCGCCGCTGACCGCGAGCCCCTGCAGGATGCGGCACGTCACCAGCAGGATCGGCGCCGTGATCCCGATCTGGTCCGCGGTCGGCAGCAGCCCCACGGCGACGGTCGACACCCCCATCAGGACCAGCGTCATCAGGAACACGATCTTGCGGCCGACGAGGTCGGTGATCCGCGCGAACACCACCGCCCCGATCGGCCGGACGATGAACCCCGCGGCGAACGTGAGCAGCGCGAACACGGTCTGCGCCGCGGACCCGTAGTCGCTGAAGAACTTGCTGCCGATGACCGGCACGAGCGCCCCGTAGAGGAAGAAGTCGTACCACTCGAACGCCGTGCCGACGGCCGACGCACCGACGACCTTGAGCTCCTGTTTGTTCATGGACGGTCTCCTCGAGCCAGCCGTGCCGCCCGCCACGTCGCGGGCGGCGGTTTGGAGCGACCGTAGGTCCGGTCGTGGCGAGAACAACGCACCCGTTTCCGGTGGCCGGAAACGACGGATGGTGTTACCTGGCCGAAACGTCCACAGTGGCGTCATGACCGTGACCACGTGGACAGTCGAGCGGGCCGTCGGGGAACTGCGCGCGGCGGAGACCGGGCGCACCGCCCGCCGTCCCATCACCGACGACTGGCCGGAACTCGACCTCGCCACCGCCTACCAGGTGCAGACGGAGTTCGTGGCCGCCCGCGGCGAACGGGTGATCGGTGTCAAGCTGGGCCTCACGTCCCACGCCAAACAGCGGCGGATGGGCATCGACGCGCCTCTCACCGGCTGGCTCACCGACGGCATGGTCCTCGCCGCGGGCGCCCCGGTCCCGGTCGGCGAGCTGATCCACCCCCGGGTCGAACCGGAGATCGTCTTCACCCTGGGTGCCCGCCTGCGAGGCCCCGGCGTCACCCCGGCGACCGCCATGGCCGCGGTCAGCACCGTCTCGGCCGGGCTCGAGGTGATCGACAGCCGCTACCGCGACTTCCGCTTCACCCTGCCCGACGTGATCGCCGACAACGCGTCGTCGGCCCGCTTCGTCGTCGGCGACGTGACCCGCGATCCCCGCGAACTCGACCTCACCCTGGAGGCCTGCGTGCTGCGCGAAGCAGGCGAGGTCGTCGACACCGCCACCGGCGCGGCCGTCCAGGGCCACCCGGCCAACGCGCTCGCGCTGGCCGCCAACGCACTCGCCGACCGCGGCCTCGCCCTCGAAGAAGGGTGGCTCGTCCTCACCGGCGGCCTCACCGACGCGGTGCCCTTCCGCCCCGGCCACCCGATCACCGCGGACTTCACCCACCTCGGCAGCGTCACGGTCGGCTGACCTGCTGAACGACCCCCGGCTCTGGTGGGTGCCCGTCGCCTCAATCCCGGGAGCGCGTGCCGTTCAGGAAGAAGCTCGCGGCGGTGGCGCTGGCTTCCTCCAGTCCCAGGCGGTGCTGCTGGTTGAGCGCGATCGCCTTCAGGATGGTGCCGGCGAGGAATTCGTAGAGGATCTCGACGGGCAGGTCGTCGCGCAGGACGCCGGTCTCGATTCCCCGGGCGAGTACCTCGTGAAGCGGGGCGGCGAGTTCTCCGTGTGCCGCTTCGAGTGTCGCCTGGTCGCTGGTGAGCACCGCGTAGCGGTCGCCGACGGCCACGAACGCGCGCAGGATCCGTTCGATCGCGTCTTCGACGGTCGCGCGTTCGAGGTTCGCGTCCGCGAGGCGGCGTGCCACGGCGTCGAGGGCGTCGGCCGTGAGGGCTTCGAGCAAGGCCTGGTCGTCGACGGAACTGGCCCCCGGGCCTGACCCTCGACGCGGCGAGCGGAGCCGTGTCCGGGACGCCGCCCCGCGCGGACAGCAGGCAGGTCACCGACGCGGCCGGGAAGGAGGCCACCGCGGCGTTCGTCTGGTTCGTTTTCCGCTGACCCGAAGAAGCGGTGCCACCCCAGGGACGGGGTGGCACCGCCGCCCATGGTCAGCTTTCCGCGGCGCAGAAGGTGTCGTCCGGCCGCTTCCCGCTCACCAGGTACTCGGTCACGAGCGCGTTCCCGCACTCGTTGGGCGTGAAGAGGTAGGCTCCGTGCCCGCCCTGGTCGATCGTGATCATCCGGGCGCGCTCGCCGAACGCCGCCCGCAGCTTGCGGGCCCCGGACAACGGCGTGCCCGGGTCACGCTGGTTCTGCACCATCAGCACGTTCGCCGGGCCGTGGCCGCTGATCCGCACCCGCGGCTCGGCGGGCGGCGCCCAGTACGCGCACGCCGCGATGTTCGCGCTCGCCGCGCCGATCAGCGGGTAGCGGATCCGGTCGACGGCCACGTCCAGCTGGTAGCTCGCGATCGAGCGCGGCCACGCCGAGTCGCCGCAGATCACCGCGAACCGGGACGCCAGCAGGTTTTCCACCCCGGTCACCGGTTCCGCCGGCGGTTTCGGGGCCCGGCCCTGCTCGAGCCCCTGCCAGTCCTCGGCCAGCTTCGTCAGGTCCGTCGAGTACAGGCCTTCGAACGTCAAGCCACGGAAGACCGAGCCCGTGATGCCCTCGACCGGGGTGCGGTCCAGCCGCGCGGCCAGCTCGTGGAACTTGGCCGTCACCTGCGCGGGCGTCGTGCCGAGCCCGTACTCCGGGTGCTTCGCCGCGAAGGCCGCGAAGTCGGGGAACCGGTCCTCCATGCCCCGCCCGAAGCCGCGCATCGCGTCGATGTCGTAGCCGCCCGGACCGAGGCTGCTGTCCAGCACGATCCGGTCGCTGCGCTCGGGGAACAGCGTCGTGTAGACCGCACCCAGGTAAGTCCCGTAGGACGCGCCCAGGAACGACACCTTCGGCTCGCCGAGCGCCGTCCGGATGCGGTCCATGTCCCGCGCGGTGTTCGCCGTGGTGATGTACGGCAGCATCGATCCGGTCTCCGACCCGGCGCACTGCTCGGCTTCCCGCTTCGCGATCGCGGCTTGCTTCACGACGTCGGCCGGTCCGTTCGGGTACGGCAGGTTGCCGACCGCGATCTGCTCCGGCGTCAGGTCGCACGTCACCGGCGTGCTGTGCGCGACCCCGCGCGGGTCGAACCCGATGATGTCGTAGGAGTCGAGCACGTCCTGGGGCAGCTGCACGTACTTCAGCAGCTGCGGGTAGTCCAGGCCACCGCCGCCGGGGCCGCCCGGGTTGGTCAGCAGCACGCCCCGACGCTTCTCCGGGTTCTTGCTCGGCAGGCGCGACACGGCGACGTCGATCGTCCGCCCGCCCGGCTCCCGGTAGTCCAGCGGGACCTTCACTGTCGTGCACTGCAGGTCCGGCGTCGGGAACGCCCCCGCCGGGCACGGTCCCCAGGTCAAGGTGCTCGGTGCGGCGGAGGCCGCGGGCACGGCGGTCGTCGCGCCGAGCACGGCGATCGCGGCCACCAGCAAGGCTTTGCGCATCGGAATTCCTTTCGTTCGCACCGCGCTCAGCGGCGCGGTTCCCAGCGGAAGAGCCGCATCGCCAGCACGACCGCGACGAAGACCCAGGCCAGGGTCGGGGCGAAGAGGAGCAGGGAGCCGGCGGCCGGTTTCCCGCCGTTCCACGCGTCGAGCACCAGCTCGGCCGCCGAACCGCCGGGCAGCAGCCGCTTGAGCAGCGTCAGCTCGCCGGTGCCGGTGAGACCGACCCAGCCGGCCACCGCGATCACCCCGACGCTGATCGGCAGCGTGGTCACCTGCGCGTGTTCCGGCGAGTTCGTCAGCCCGGCCGTGGCCAGGCCGAGCGCGAGCATCATCACCACGGTGGCGAGGACGGCGGCGGCCAGCAGCAGCGGGTTCGCCGGCTTCCCCGTGACCACGGCCAGCACCGCGAGCAGCACGGCGATCTGGACCACCGCGATCGCGGTGACCGGCAGCAGCAGTCCGCCGAGGATCGCGGCGTCCCCGGCCGCGGTCGAGCGCAGCCGCTTGAGGAACAGGTTCTGCCGGCGGGCGGCCAGCGTCGTCACCGCCGTGGTGTAGAGGCCGATGCCCAGCACGAAGAACAACGTCAGCGTCGCGATGTAGCCGAGGCTCCCCACCTCGGTGAAGACCTCGTGCCGGGCGATGAAGAACGCGCTGAGCGCTGCCGGCAGCACCAGCGCGGTGACCAGCACGAGCCGGTTCCGGAAGAGCTGGATCAGCTCGCCGCGAGCGATCGTCAACACGGTTGCTCCTCTCAGGAGTTTTCGATGGCGCGGAAGACGTCGTCGAGCCGCGTCGGCCCGGCCCGCAGGTCGAGCAGCTCCACGGCCTGGTCCTGCGCCCAGGTGAGCAGCGTGTGCAGGTCCTTCTGCAGGCCGAAGGTCTCGACGAGGAACTTGCCGTCCACGCCCCGCGTGGCGAGCAGCGGCGGCGACGGCGCGTGGGCCGGGAGTCCGAAGTGGATGGTCGAGGGCAGCGTCCGGGTCAGCTCGGCGACGGTGCCCTCGCGGTGGAGGGCGCCCTGGTGCATGAGCCCGATGCGGTCGGCGCGCTGCTGGGCTTCCTCGAGGTAGTGCGTGGTGAGCACGACGGTCGAGCCGTCCTCGCGCAGTTTGTCGACGGCGTCCCAGAGCGCGTCCCGCGACTGGATGTCGAGGCCGGTGGTGGGCTCGTCGAGGAAGACCAGCTCGGGCGTGCCGTAGACGGCGGTGGCGAAGTCGAGCCGCCGCCTTTCCCCGCCCGAGAGCTGCCCGACCTTGGTGCCTGCCTTGCGGGTGAGGCCGGCCACGTCGAGCAGGCGCCCGATGTCGTCATGCCGTCCGGTGAGCCGCCCGACCAGCCCGACGGTCTCGCGCACGGTCAGGTCGGCGGAGAACCCGCTTTCCTGCAGCATGATCCCCACCCGTGGGCGGACGGCGGCGCGGTCACGGGGGTCCTTCCCGAACACCCGCACGGCACCCGAGCTGGGCGCGCGGTGCCCTTCGACTGTCTCCAGGGTCGAGGTCTTGCCGGCGCCGTTCGTGCCGAGCAGGGCGTACAGCTCCCCGCGATCCACCTGGAACGACAGGTCTTTCACGGCGGGGAAGCCGCCGTAGGTGAGGGTGAGGCGATCGACGTCGATGACCGGTGTCGTGGACATGCCTCGAATTCCAGCGTGGACCGGCGCGGCCCGGCAGTGCGGCGGCGTCACCCGGATACATGACGTGGTGTCACTGGTGGTGCCCGCTCAGCTGGATACGCTCGGCTGGTGGAGGTGCCGACGATCGCGCGCCGGACGTCCTGGACCGGCGGGAAGGTCCAGGAACGCCTGCGCAGGCTGAACCTGATCACGACCGTCCCGCCCCTGGCGGTCGTGGGCGTGTTCCTGCTGCTGGTGACTGCCCGGTCCGGGTGGCACGTCGTCATCCAGGTCGTCGGGCTGCTCGCGGCACTGGCGACGGCCGAACGCTGGACCGCGGGTGACTACCTCCGCGTGGCGCGGCCGAGCCTGGTCGTCACCGCGGTGGTGTGGCTGGCCGGGTCCCTGACCGACGACACCGCCGCGTTCTTCGGGCTGTCCGTCGTGGGGTCGTACCTCATCCCGCCGCTGCCCCGCCGCCGGCTCGCCGCGCTGGCCGGGCTGACGGTCCTGATCGCGGGGCTGGGCGCGGCGAACGTCCTCGTGCACGACGACCGGATCGGCTGGCGGCTGTTCCAGTTCGCCGCCGTGCCCGCGGCGGCCACGCTGGTCTCGACCGGGTTCATGTTCGTCAGCCAGCGCTTCTTCGACCTGATCGCGGAGCTCGAACAGTCCCGCGAGCGCGACGCCGACCTCGCCGTCACGCGGGAGCGGGTGCGCTTCGCGTCCGACCTGCACGACATCCAGGGGCACACCCTGCACGTGGTGAAGCTGAAGGTGGCGCTGGCCGAGAAGCTGCTGGACCGCGAACCGGATCGGGCGCGCGAGGAACTGCGGGAAGTGCACGACCTGGTCGGCGACACCATCGTCCAGACCAGGGAACTCGCCTACGCCCAGCGGCGGCTGAACCTGTCCGCCGAGCTGGAGAACGCCAAGAACCTCTTCGAGGCCGCGGGGATCCACGTCCGCGTCGCGCGCGAGTACGAAGTGGACGCCACCGCGGGCGAACTGCTCGGCCAGGTGCTGCGCGAGACGACGACCAACATCCTGCGGCACGCCGAAGCCCGCCATGTGGGGATCACGCTCACCCGGCGCGGGATCGCGATCGTCAACGACGGCGCCCCGGACACCGGCCCGCTCGAGCTCGGCGGGCTCGCGGTGCTCCGGCAGCGCTTGGCGGAGCACGGCGCCGAGCTGGAAGTCTCGCACTCCGGCGGCCGTTTCCGCACCGCGGCGGCCTTCCCCGCGCCGAAGGAGGCCCGACGATGACGACGGTGGTGCTCGCCGACGACGAAGCCCTGCTCCGCAAGGCACTGGCCGCGCTGCTGCCGCTGGAAGACGAGATCACGGTGCTGGCCGAGGCCGACGACGGCGAAACGGCGGTCGCGGCCACCCTCGAACACCGGCCGGACGTGCTGGTCATCGACCTCGAGATGCCCCGCGTGGACGGGCTCGGCGCGGTCGAGGAGATCCGCCGGGCCCGGCCGGAGCAGGTGATCCTGATGCTGACCCGCCACGCCCGCCCCGGCGTGCTCCGCAAGGCGCTGAAGCTCGGCGTCCAGGGCTTCGTCAGCAAGGCGGCGGAACCGGCCCACATCACCTCGGTGATCAAGACCCTGCACGCGGGCAAGCGCTGGATCGACCCGGACGTCTCGGCCCTCGCCGTCGTCGACGACTGCCCGCTGACCGACCGCGAGCTGGACGTGCTGCGCGCGACCCGTGAGGGTTTTTCGGTGGCCGACATCGCCGGGCAGCTGCACCTCGCGGAGGGCACGGTCCGCAACTACCTGTCCAACGCGATGCAGAAGACCCAGACCCGCACCCGCCACGAGGCGGCCCGGTACGCCCGTGAGCACGACTGGCTGTAGCCGAATGGCGGGAGCGGCTCGCGCACGCCGCCGTCCGCCTGGCACAGCGCGGCGGCCTCGTGGACCCCGCGGCGGTGGACACCGTCCGCGCGGAGTTCCCCGTTCTCGCCGACTACTACATACGCGTGGGCCGAACAGCATGTCCGGTTTCTGACAGATGTCACGACCATGTGATGGGCAACGTCGCTACCAGCGAGAAAGCGGGTTGATCAGCATTGCGGGCATGACGAAACAGATCTCCCCGACCGTGACCGACCCCGACGCCCGCGAGAAGCTGCACATCGCCCAGGTGCTGCTCGGCGGCTACGCGGCCGTGAGCGTGCTGACCCTGCTGGCGATCGTGGTGTTCAGCGGCAATCCCGGCATCGTCACCGACGCGGTGTGGATCCGTGGCTCGATCCTCGCCGTCGCCTCGCTGATCACCTTCGCGCTCGGCGTGTCCATGGCCAAGGGTTCCCGGAGCAGCCACCGCAGGGTGCGGATCATCGCGCTGGCCCAGGTGGTGGCCATCATCGTGATCGAATGCGTTCCCGGCGCCTTCCCGGTCTGGTTCAAGATCGAGAACGGGGTGTGCGGAACGCTGCTGATCATCGTCGTCCTGCTGACCTTCGCCCGGACCGTGCGCACCACCTTCGCGGCCCGGTGATCACGACATCCGCGAGAGCCGGCCCGGCTGTCGGTACGGTCGTCGGCGTGGAGGAATCGCGCGGCAAGGACGAGTGGCGCCGGCTGCTGCTCTCGCTGGGCATGCTCTGCTATCCGTTCCTGACAGCCGTGGGCGTCGCCCAGCACACGCGCGGGCCCGGTCTCGTCGCCGGTTACCTGCTGCTGGTGGCCGTCTCCGCTTGCTACCTGGGCATCGTGGTGGCCTCGATGCGGTCGGCGTGGCGGTCCTACTGGTGGCTGCTGGCGGGGATGACGGTGCTGGCGGTGCTGGTCGCGCCGCTGGCCCATGAGAACGTGCTGATCCTCGCCGCGGTGATCGTGCCGTCGGCGGCGGCGCGCGTCGACGGCCGGACGGCGGTGGCTCTCGTGGTTCTGGGCGCCGCGGCGTGCGTCGTGGTGCCGATGTCGGTGCCCGGCTGGAGCACCGACCCGGCCGGGTACTACGCGGTGGCCGTCGTGTTCACCGCGCTGCTGGTCCACGCCTTCAGCCGCACCGCGACGGCCAACCAGCAGCTGCGCGAGGCGAGAGCGGAAGTGGCCAGGCTGGCGTCGGAGGCCGAGCGCAACCGGATCGCCCGAGATCTGCACGACCTGCTCGGCCACTCGCTCACCGCCATCACCGTGAAGAGCGGCCTGGCCCGGCGGCTGGCCGTCGGCGCACCTCCCGCGGCGCTGGCCGAGATGGAATCGGTGGAGCAGCTGGCCCGCCGGACGCTGGCCGACGTCCGTGCCGCGGTGTCCGGGTACCAGGACGTCACGCTCGCCGGCGAGCTGGCCCGCGGCCGGGAACTGCTGCGGGCGGCCGGGGTCACCGCCGACCTGCCCACGGCCTACGACGCGGTGCCACCGGAGCGGCAGGAGCTGTTCGCCTGGGTCCTGCGGGAAGGGGTGACGAACGTGGTGCGGCACGCACGGGCCGACCGGTGCACGGTCGAGCTGACCGCGACCTCCGTCGAGGTGCGCGACGACGGGGTCGGCGGCCCGGCCGGCGCCGGGTCCGGGCTGACCGGCCTGCGCGCCAGAGTGGCCGCGGCCGGTGGAGTGCTGACCGCGGGCCCGGCATCGCCCCGCGGGTGGTCGCTGCGGGTGGAGGCGCCGGCATGACGATCCGGCTGCTGCTGGCCGACGACCAGGAACTGATCCGGCAGGCCCTGCGCGTGCTGCTCGACCTGGAGCCGGACTTCGAGGTCGTCGCCTCGGTCGGCCGCGGCGACGAGGTGACGGCAGCGGCTCTGGAACACCGGCCGAACGTCGCGCTGCTGGACATCGACATGCCCGGGTTGGACGGGCTCGCGGCAGCCGCCGTGCTCACCGCACAGGTGCCCGGCTGCCGCGTGATCATCCTGACCACCTTCGGCCGCACCGGCTACCTGCGCCGGGCCATGGAGGCGGGCGCCGCCGGGTTCGTCGTCAAGGACGCCCCGGCCGACACGCTCGCCGACGCCATCCGGCGGGTGGCGGCCGGGGAACGGGTGGTGGACCCGGCGCTGGCCGCGGCGACGCTGGCCGCGGGCGAGTCGCCACTGACCGCCCGCGAACGGGACGTGCTCACCGCCGCCCGCTCCGGCGCCACCGTGGCCGAGATCGCGGCCCGGCTGTACCTCGCCGAGGGCACCGTGCGGAACTACCTGTCCGGAGCCACGACCAAAACCGGCACCCGCAACCGGATGGAAGCCCTGCGGGTGGCCGACGAGCGCGGCTGGCTGTGACCGCATCGCACTCGCACCGCCTCCAGAGCCTGAGCTGACTTCCGCGCGGCCGGCCGAGGTACCGCACGTTGCCCTTACAACTCGTTTCAAAAATGATCGGCGCGTCTGCTGGCCGTAGTTGATCAAGTGTGGGCATGCTGATGTGGTGCTTGAGAAGTTGGTTCCCGACAGTCTGTGGCAGCGGGTGGAGCCGTTGCTGCCACCGAGGCCTGTGCGGCGGAGTCGGTATCCGGGTCGGTTGCCGGTGGATGACCGGGCGGCGTTGGCGGGGATCGTGTTCGTGCTCAAGACCGGGATCTCGTGGCGGGAGCTGCCGCGTGAGGTGTTCGACTGCTCCGGGGTGACCTGTTGGCGTCGGTTGCGGGACTGGACCGAGGCCGGGGTGTTCGACGCGGTGCACAAGCTCTTGCTTGACCAGCTGCGAGCGCTGGATCGGCTCGATCTGGATGTGGCGGTGGTGGATGGGTCGCATTTACGGGCGTTGAAAGGGGGGAAGCGACGGGCCCCTCGCCCGTCGATCGGGCTCGGCTCGGTTCCAAGCACCATGTGATCACCGACGGCAACGGTATTCCGCTCGTGGTGTCTGTTACTGGTGGCAACCGGCACGACAGCACGCAGCTCATACCGCTGGTCGAGGCGCTTCCAGTGATCCGCGCGAAACGCAGTCTACGGATCCGCTGGGAACGCCGAGCCGACATCCACCTTGGCCTCATGCACCTGGCCTGCGTCCTCATCTGCTACCGCAAGCTGCCGACTTCATTATGAAACCAGCTGTTAATCCCTTGGCCGCGGGTTCGAGCCCCGCCCGGCCCACCGGTTCTGACCAGCGACAACAAGATCAGACGCACGATGCTCTCAGCGCGCGGTCGGGCTCGAGCCCGGTGACTGGCCGATGACCAGGCTGCGCATCGTGCGCCGGGGTGAGGCGGTCGCGCCAGAAGGTGGTGGCGACGTTCCGCGCGAAGCGTGGCCGATCGGCGGGCCCTCAGAGTAACCGGTGGGATCAGCGGCGGGCCGTGGTGGTGCCGGGCACGGGATCGGGAACCGAGATTCCCGGTGCGCTCAGCACGGTCGGGTGCGTCGTGATGGTGCGTTCGATCGTCGCCGCGCAGTCCCGCAGGCGTGGGAGTATCGAGCCGAACAGGGTTTCGTCGTCGATCTGTCCGGTGGGGGTGCCGATCGTGACCGCGGCGACGACCGCACCGGCCGCATCGTGAAGCGGCACCGCGACGCTGCGGACCCCTTGTTCGAGCTCCTGGTCGTTCAACGCCCAGCCGCGTTCGCGCGCCTCGGCCACGGCGGCGGCCAGTTCGCCGCGGTCGGTGCAGGTGCGAGCGGTGTAGGCAACCGGCGGGAAACGGTCGAGGTACTCGACCAGCTCGCCGGGGGTGAGCCCAGTCAGCAGCGCACGGCCGACCGCGGACGCGGTGGCTGGCACCCGGGTGCCGGGTGCCAGCCTGATCGACATCACGCTCCGAACCGCGGCGCGGGCGACGAACACGGCGCTGTCGCCGTCGAGGACGGCCAGCGAGCACGAGTGCTCGACGGCCTGTGCGGTGTCCTCGAGGTAGGGCTGCACCAGCTCGGGGAAGGTCGCCGAGGCGACCGTCGCGTAGCCGAGTTCGAGGACCTTGGCGGTCAGCCGGTACCGGCTGCCGGTGGACTCGACGTAGCCGAGGGACGCGAGCGTGCGCAGCAGCCTGCGTGCTGTCGCCCGGTCGAATCCGCAGCCGGCCGCGACATCGGTGACGGACAGTTCGGCCCGCTCGGCGGAGAAGCAGGTCAGGACGTCGAGGGCCCGGTCGAACGTGCGCACGAAGGGGCCGAGGGCGCGCGCGCCGTCACCTTCGGCCATGTCCCGTGCCTTTCGATCAGTTGCTGTCCGTTGCTACCGACATTTCACCACGCTCGGGTGCCGGGTCGGCACTCCGGGTTTCCGGGCTGGCGAAGACAGCGGCGGCGGACGCGAGCGCCGTGCCGACGACGAACACCCCCACGGCCCAGTAGGAGCCGGCCGCGGCGAGCAGGGCCGTGGCGATCAGCGGGGTGAAACCGGCGAGCGGGTCCGAGGCCGACCGGGCGAGGTTCACGCCGCTGTTGCGTACCCGCGGCTCGAACATTTCGGCGAGGTAGGCACCGGACACCGACAGCGCGATCTTGACGCCGATCCCGTAGGTCAGCACCAGCGCCAGCACCACGAGCGCCGGGTTGCGGGTCTGGAGCAGCCAGAAGAAGGGAAACCCGAGCGCCGCGACGAGCAGCAGGCCGGTGAGGAACACCGGGCGGCGCCCCCACCGGTCGGCACACCGGCCGGCGAGCGGGATCACGGCGAGTCCGACGAGGTTCGCGATCAGGACGCCGGTCAGGGCCGGCGCGGCGGGCATGTGCAGTTCGCTCGTGCAGTAGGAGATCGCGAACACGTTGAAGATCTGGCCGCCGACAGCGTCGGTGCACCGCGCCAGCGCGGCGAGTCCGACGTGCTTGCGGTGCGTCGTGAACAATTCGCGGATCGGACTGCGGGCCACCGCTCCGGACTTGCGGAGCTCGGTGAATTCGGGCGATTCGTCGACCCGCAGCCGGATGTAGAGGCCCACGAGGACCAGGGCGAACCCGACCAGGAACGGGACGCGCCAGCCCCAGGCGAGGAACGCGTCCCTGGGTAGCCCGGACAGCGCGGCGAAGACCCCGGTGCCGAGCAGGATGCCCAGCGACACGCCGAAGGCCGGCGTGCTCGACAGCAGACCGCGCCGTCGCGCGGTCGAGTACTCGGCGCTCATCGTGATGGCCGTGCCGTACTCGGCTCCGGCGCCGATGCTCTGCAGCAGCCGCAGGAGGACGAGCAGAATCGGCGCGAGCGCGCCCACTTGCGCGTAGGTGGGCAGCAGGCCGATGCACCCGGTGGCGACGCCCATCAGGATCAGGCAGATCACCATCACGTTCTTGCGCCCGATGGTGTCGCCCCACCGTGCGAGCACAACACCGGCGACGGGACGGAGGACGAAACCGATCGCGTAGGTGGCGAACGCGGCGAGCGTTCCGGCCAGTGCGCTCGATGTGGGGAAGAACAGCGCACCGAACACGAGTGAGGTCGCGGTGCCGTAGATGTAGAAGTCGTACCACTCCAGGACGGTGCCGATGAGGTTCGAGGCGATCGCGCGGGTGCGGCCGCGGGTGGACGGTTGGGTCATCGTTGACCTCCAGGTTCAGTCGTCGGTCGGGGCTGGGTCAGGAGCGGGTCTTTTCGGGAAGCGGCGCGGCCAGCGGTGGCGGATCGACGATCGCGCCCTGGCCACGCAGCACCGCGCGGATCCGGTCGGCGGGTACGAGGCGCGGGAGCACACCGACGTCGGCGGCGAGCGCGGCCGCGACACCGGCGGCGTGACCGGTGGCCATGGCGGTGCCCATGTGCCGCGCCGCGCCCATCGCGGCTTCGGTCGCGGACAAGCAGCGGCCCGCGACAAGCAGGCCTTCGACCTCCTGCGGCAGGAGGCTGCGGTAGGGCACTGAGAACGGAGCGGGCGGTTCGACGAGCCGGAGGCCGCTGGCATTGTCGTGCACGTCCAGCGGACCGCCCGCCTGCGCGATGGCGTCGGAGAACTGGGTCCCCGTCACGACATCCGTTTCGGTGAGCAGGTAGTCGCCGACGATCCGCCACGTCTCCCGCACTCCGATCCAGGGCGCGAGTGCCGAGAGGTGAGCACGTTCGAATCCGGGCACGGCGCGCCGCAGGAAGGACAGCACGGAAGACACCTGCCGGCGGCCGGCGATTTCGGCCTGGGTCAGGTCCTGGCTGTCCGCTCCGTCGAGACCGGTGACCCTGGTCATCAGGATGAACGCGTCGTTACCGTGGGGAGCGCTCACCACCGACAGCAGCTGCTGGGCCAGTTCACCGGTCTCGACCCCGAGCCTGGCCAGCCGCCGCTTCTCGGTCCTGTCGAGTGCCCGGAACCGCTGAGTATCCACATTGGACATACGAGCCATCATCGTCATGGGCTGGCGTTCGCGCCGGTCCTCTGCCGAGTTCTCGGTGCGGCACCCGCAACGACGGCTCACCACGGCGTTACCCGTCGCGTCGACGACCGCCGGTGCGCTGATCGCCTCCGGTTCGTACAGTCCCTGCGTCACCAAGCCGTGCACCGCGCCGTCCCGCATGACCGGGCTGACGGCTTGGGTGTGCAACCGCACCTCGATCCCCGCTTCGCGCACCATGTCGTCCAGAACCAGCTTGAGCACCTCCGGGTCGAAGGGGAAGGTGCGTACCCGCAGCGGGGTCTCGCTGGCCTCGGCCAGCACGTAGGGCGTGAAGCCGGTAGCGCCACCCGCGCTGACGAGCCGCTCGGTGATCTCCTTGCCGATTCCGCCGCCGACCAGCACATCGCGCCAGTAGAAGCCCATGAAACTCGCGACCATCGCACCGGTCGCGGTGCCGCCGAGGAACGGCCCGCGTTCGACGAGCACCACCTTGGCACCGGCGCGGGCCGCGGCGATCGCGGCGCAGAACCCGGCGGGCCCTCCGCCTGCGACGACGACGTCGGCCGTGGTCCGCACGTGGAGCTCCGCGTCCGGCACCCGCACGGTGCGCTCCGCCGAAAACTGGGGCAGTGATGTCATGTGGAAGTTCCTCCTGCGAGTCGTCGGATCGTCACCGCGGCGTGCCGGACGGCCAGCGCCGACCAGCCGCCGTGGCCGGCGGCGTCGCCGACCGCCAGCACGGTCTTCTCTGGTGCGACGGCGCGGACTTCGGCGGCGAAGCCGCCGGGGTCACCGCCATCTACCGAAGCCAGGACGGGGCCGGGCGCGGCCAGCACCCCGGTGTTCCCAGCCATGTCGCGAATGTGGACGCGGTCCGGCTCGATCGCGGTCACCACCGTGTCCATGACCAGGCGGACCCTTGCGTTGCCGCGTAGCCTGGCCAGCGGCAGCACCTTCGCTCTGGCACCGACGTCGGACGCGGGTTCCGGTTCGGCGCCGATGAGCGTCACCTTGGCGCCCGCGGCCGCGAGGTGGTCGGCGACGGCCGTACCGTCGCGATCCGCTCCCCACACGACGTACTCGTCGTCGGGTTCGCGGTCCAGCCCCGTCGCGAGCCAGTCGAGCAGGTCCTGGGGCCGTGCGGGCGAGACGCCCGGCACGTCGGGCACCGTCCTGGCCGTTCCGGTCGCGAGGATGACGGTGGTCTCCGGCCGCGCGGCGATATCGGCGGGCGACAGATCGGTCTGCAGCTCGATCGCCACACCTGCCATGGCCAGTTGCTCGCGGTACCAGTCGATGACGCGCGGGTACTCGGGGTACTCGTGCAACCGTGCGGCGAGTCCGAACGCCCCGCCCAGCGCCGGGCGGCGATCCACGAGCCTGACGCGGTAACCGAGCGCGGCCGCGGTTCGTGCCGCCTCCAGCCCGGCAGGTCCTGCCCCGACGACGAGGACGTCATCCGCCCGCCGGGTCGCGGTCGCCGCGACCGGAAGCGGCCCCGCGGCCTCGGGCGCGACGGCGCATCCGACGGGTTCGCCGGTGCGCAACGCATCTGCGCAGTAGTTGCAGGCGATACAGGGACGCGGGCGCCGGCCTGCGAGCACCTTATTCGTCCACTGTGGATCCGCATGCAGGGCGCGACCGAGCGTGACGAAGTCGGCCTGCCCGGCGACGAGGATCCGGTTCGCGGTCGCTTCGTCGACGATCCGGCCCGCGACACCGACCGGCGGGCCCAGCCGCCGGAAGCCGGCGGCCGTTTCCGCGTTGAGACCTCGTGGTAACTCACCGGAGGGAGTGATCCACTGCCCCGCCTCGTAGCAGCCCGCGGACACGTCGACGAAGTCCAGTGCGGACACACCGGCCCGCGCCAGGATGGCGATCGTGGATTCGGCGTCAAGGCCGTCCGGCAGCCCCTCGTGGGCGGAGACCCGGATACCGACTGCGGTGCGGGGTACGGCTGCCCGCACCGCCGTGATCACCTCACCGAGGAACCGGGCCGGGTCGCCGTACTCGTCAGCGCGCCGGTTCGTCCTCGGCGACAGGAACTGCGCGAGCAGGTAGCCGTGGGCCGCGTGCAGCGAGATCACATCCGCACCCGCCTCGGCGGCGCGGCTCGCGGCCCCGGCAAAGCGGGACACCAGGTCCGCGATGTCGTCGTGGTCGAGTTCGGTGGGCAGATCGCCCTGCACCACTTCGGCGACGACCGGCGACGGGGCCACGGGCGTGTACCCGCTCACAGCGGATCTGGCGATCCGCCCACCGTGCACCAGCTGCACACCGAACAGCGCGCCCGCCCCGTGCGCGGCGTCGGCCAGCCTCCGCAACCCCGGGATCGCGGCGTCCTCGTCGACGGCGAGCTGGCGTGGCCGGACCCGGCCGTCGGCACGGACATAGGAGGCCTCGGCGTAAACGAGTGCCGTCCCGCCCGCCGCGACCGCGGCGACGCGCTGCACGTAGTGGTCTGACGGCACACCGTTGCGGTCGCAGTAGTTGCGTTCCATCGGGGCGGCGACCACGCGGTTGCGCAACCTGACCGGACCGAGTCGCAGCGGAGACGCCAGCCGGGGCTCAGCCATGTCCGGCCACCTCGATGAGGATCTTGCCGAGGTTCGGATCCCCGTCGTGCGCGAGCACGAACGCTTCCGGCACTCGCTCGAGTGCGAACCGGTGGGTGATCAGGTTCTCGACGAGGGTCCGGTGCCTGGCCACGAAGTCGATCGCCGCCGGGAACAACGCCCGGCTGTTCCGGCTGCCGACCAGGTCGAGCTCCTTGTAGGGCAGCAAGCTCATCGACAGCCGCGCCTCCGCGGTGGAAATCCCGACCGCGACGACCCGCCCGGCGCTGACGACCAGGTCGAGCGCGGTGGCCAGCGCGCTCGGAGCCCCGGTCGCCTCGATGACGACCGATGGCCCTTCGCGTTCCGCCCACTCGACGATCTCCACCCCCGCACCATCGGTGGCCGCCCGGGCGAACTCGGCACCGAACCGCCGGGCCCGTTCCGCCCGGTGAGGTTCACGGTCGATCGCGGCCACCCGCACGCCGCGATCGGCCAGTGCACGTGCCGCCAGCAGGCCGATCGGCCCGCACCCCAGCACCAGGGCGAACGCTCCCGCTCGGGCGTGCGACCTCGCCACGGCCTGCAAGGCGATCGCGGTGGGCTCGACCATCGCCGCGGTCGGAGCCGTCAGGCCAGGCGCGGCGTGGACCCGGTCCGCAGGCACCACGATCGTCTCGGTCAGCGCGCCGTCGAGATGCACGCCGAGCACCGAGCTACGCGCGCAGGCGTTCGGCCGGCCATTCCGACAGGCGTAGCAGCGGCCACAGGACAGAGCGGGTTCGACCACCACCAAGTCGTCACCGGCCCGGCCGGCGATTTCGTGGCCCTGCACGAGCGGCAGCGACGCGGCCGGGTACTCACCCGCCCAGATGTGCGCGTCGGTACCGCACACCCCGACGGACTCGACGGACACCAGCACCTCGCCGTTGCCGGCCGTCGGGACCGGCCGTCGCTGGATCTCAACGCGCAGCGGGCCTGTGGTCACGGCCGCCCTCACTGGTTGCGCCCTCTGCGCACGTTCGTTCTCATAGCGCCCGAGTATGACTAGCTCGATCGCGAAACTCAAGGACCGGTTCTGCGTTCAACCAGGGGGGCTATATTGGTGCACGATTGTGCGCAAAGCGCGCACGCGAGCCAGAAGGGCAGGCGAGCGGAATGGCCGAAGACCGAGCAGAACCGGAAGTCCTCGCTTCGGTCGAACGCGGGCTCGCCGTGCTGAGGGCGTTCCGGCCCGAACAGACCGCGATGACGCTCAGCGAGGTCGCCAAGGCCAGCGGCCTCGACCGGGCCTCCGCCCGGCGCTTCCTCCACACCCTGCTCGCGCGGGCCTACCTGCGCGCCGACGGCCAGCAGTTCCGGCTGCATCCGTCCGTGCTGGAACTGGGCAACGCCTACCTCGAGGCGCTGCGGCTTCCGCGGATCGCGCTGCCCCATCTGAGGAGCCTGTCAGCGCGGTTCAACGAGCCGGTTTCCATGGCCGTGCTCGACGGGGACCAGGCCGTGCACGTCGCGCACGTGCCCAGCAATCGCCTGATGGCCGCCATCGCGACCATCGGGAGCGCGGCGCCCGCCCACCGGAGCGCTCTGGGGCGAGCACTGCTCGCGGGTAAACCCGATGAGTGGCTGGACGGCTACCTGGCCGCGGGCCGGTCGGGCACACCGGATGATCAGCCGGACCCCGCGACACTCCGGGCCGACATCGCCACCGTGCGGCGAACCGGGTGGCTCACGACCGGCAGCGAGGCCGGCGTTCGCTCGATCGCGGCCCCGGTCCGCGACACGACGTCCACCATCGTCGCCGCCATCGGCATTTCCAGCCACGCCGACCGGGTGAGCGAGTCCACGCTCGTCGACACCATGCGGCCGGCGCTGCTCGAAGCCGTCGATCACATCCAACAGGCCTACACGCGAGGAGAAGACGATGCGGATCGTCCATGACGCGCTGGTTCGCGTGGAGGTCGACGACCTGGACTCCGCCCTCGGGATCTACCGCGCGCTCGCCGGCACGGACGACGTGACACGGTTCCGCTCCGGCGACATCGACCTGGCCTGGGTGGGGCGATTCCTCCTGCTTGCCGGCCCCACCGCCGAACTGGCCCGGGTTCGCCGGACCGCCACCCTGCTGGTGGAAGACATCGACGCGGCCAGGACACTCGTCGCGGGCAGTGGCGGGGAGATCCTGGAAATCCCCTCCCCCGGACCCAACGGCGCACGCATGATCGCCCGGCACGCGGACGGAGCCGTCTTCGAATACATCGAAACCCCGAGGCGCGACGGAATTGTTTGATGGATGACCCCGTCGACGATCCGGACCCCGGGAAGTCCTGTGCCGGAAGTACCAGGACGCGGGAGCAGATGCGCATGACGATCTTGTGGCAGCGGTATGAGCTGCGTGCTGTCGTGCCGGTTGCCACCAGTAACAGACACCACGAGCGGAATACCGTTGCCGTCGGTGATCACATGGTGCTTGGAACCGAGCCGAGCCCGATCAACGGGCGTGGTCGAGGCGCTTCCAGTGATCCGGGGGAAACGCAGCCGGCCTCGTCAGCGCCCGCGCTGGCTCTACGGCGACCGCGGCTATGACTACGACCATCACCGCAAGACCCTGCGAGACAAAGGCATCGTCCCGCGAACCGCTCGCGAGAACACCGCTCACGGCACCGGTCTCGGCAAGACCAGATGGGTAGTTGAGCGGATGTTCGCCTGGCTGCACCAGTTCAAGCGTCTACGGATCCGCTGGGAACACCGAGCCGACATCCACCTTGGCCTCATGCACCTGGCCTGCGTCCTCATCTGCTACCGCAAGCTGCCGACTTCATCATGAAACCAGCTGTTGGGTGAGTCTTGAGATTGTCCAGAACCGCACTCGGTCCCGTCCTGGGCGATAGGAACACGCTGTAGCTCCGGCACATGCTCAGGTAGTCCAGCCGCCGCTGAGCGGCCGATGGCGTGGCCAGGCGGCTCGATCCCGGCCAGCCGACGGTGCCATGTTTCGGATCGTCTGCGGCCCGAACACCGCCGACACATCCCGCCACCCGAGCTCACAGCGGTACCGGTGAACGATTCCCTCCACCACCGCCCGCGCATCCGAAAACGGACGCCCCGGCAACGGGACAGGGACCTGCAAGGTGAGGCCCGTTATGTGGGCGTCCGCTGGGTGGCACTCGCCTTGTTCCGATCCCTTTCAGCGAAGCATCAGGTCGGCGGCCGCCCAGCTGGACAGCTACCGTGATCGCCTCGGTTCAGGCGATGGTGTTCGTTCTCCCCCGAACCCACCGAGTGTTCGATCAGCGCGAGCGGAGTCCTCGTCCGGGTCGGCGACCGGTGGGAGGGCGCGGACGGCCGGCCTGCTGCTCACGGTGCCAGCGCGGTGCGGACGAATGTGCCTGCGCGTGTCATGGCGGCGTCGGCCTCGTCCCACGAGGCGGCGAACGACTGGAAGACGTGTGTCGCCTCAGCGGTGACGTCGAGCGTCACCGACACGTCAGCCGCCACGAGTCGTGCTGCGAGCCGGGTGGAGTCGTCCAGCAGCACCTCGTGGGAGCCGACTTGGATCAGTGTGGCCGGCAGGTCGCGGAGGTCCGCGAACAGCGGGCTGTGCTGTTCCGCCCTGGATCCGTCACCGACGTAGTCGCGCACACGGCGTTCGAGGGCGGTGCGGTTGACGATGAAGTCCGCCTCGGCCCTGGTCGTCATCGAGTCGCCGCTGAGCGTGAGATCAACCCACGGCGAGAACAGCAATGCCGCGGCGGGCATCGGATCGCCGGCCGAGGACAGAGCAGCCAGCAGCCCGAGTGCGATCCCGCCACCGGCCGATTCGCCGGCGACCACGACCCGTCGCGCGTCGCCGGAGTCGATCAGCGCCCGGTAGGCGCGTACCGCGTCGTCGGTAGCGGCAGGGGCGGGATGCTCGGGAGCCAAGCGGTAGTCGATGGTGATCACCCGCGTGTGTGACCGGCGCGCGAGGTCGGCGACGATCCCCAGGGAACTGCGTGCCGACCCGAGGACATACGCCCCGCCGTGGAAGTACAGGACGGTACCGGCACTGGCCTGGTTCGCAATTTCCACCAGGAGACCGGAGACCGTGTCGTAGCGGACTTCGGTGACGATGACGTCCTCGGGGACAGGGTGGTGGGACAACACCTGCTCGAACAGGACGCGCTGTTCGTGGACCGCACCGCCGAGATCGAGGGGTGACGACTCGCGAAGCTGCCGGATGGCCTCTCGCTGCTGGCGGCTCATGTCTGCTCCATACGCTTGTTCATGGTCGGGACGACGGTTGAGGGGGGTTCAGACGGACCATCGAGCAGGTGCTGGGTGAGCGACACCAAGATCGGTGCCGACGACGTGCGCTTCCCGATCACCGAGGACGTCCAAGCCGGCCGGGGTGCGACGTCGCACCAGATCGCGCGGGTGTGCGGGACGCCGCCGTGCCACAGCAGCACGGCCGGCCCATGCTCGAGCGTTTCCGCGGCGAGTTCGACCCCGTCGATCGGTATCCGATGCGCGGTCGCGCCGGGAAGGTGAGGTGGTGGCGCCAGCTGGTGCACAGACACTCTCCGTGGTTATGATCCGAAACGTGGTAACCATAGGAGACTTATCGTGAGCAGCAAAGAAGGCACTTCTCCGACACCAGGTGACGCCACGGTAACCGCCTCTGGTCAGGCGAACCTGTTCGATCCGCTGTGCCCGACGCGGCTCCTGCTCGACCGGGTGGGGTCGCGCTGGACGACCATGGCGGTGCTGTCGCTGGCCGCCGCCGACGGCGAGTTGCGGTTCGCCGAGTTGAAGCGCGAGATGGCCGGTGTGTCGCAGAAGATGCTGGCGCAGACCCTCAGATCGCTGGAACGAGACGGACTTGTCGATCGTCGGGTCGAGGCGAGCAAGCCACCACGGGTGTACTACCGACTCACCGCCCTGGGCACGACGCTCGTCGCGCCGCTGCGGGGCCTGCGAGCGTGGGCCGAGCAGCACATGCCCCAGGTCCAGCACAACTGCTCCAAGTTCGACGCCGCCGACCGCCCTGACCGCCACGGTTGACAGCCGCGCACGGAACTCGTCGGCGGTTTTGTGGGCGGCGCCGGAGCCGTTCGTGGTCGTCCACAGCACCAGCGCCTCGGAGACCGGCGAAGAGGTATCCGGCCTCGCATCAGATGATGTCGATTCCGTACAACGATGCCGCGTTGGCCGAGGAGAACTTCTCGCGGGCTCTATCGGAGGAGAAGTGCCGCAGGAAGGAGTTGACGTCGTCTGCGGTCGGGCGTTGGAAGGGGTAATCGGTGGAGAAGATCAACCGGTCGATCGTGGTCACGGACAGGGCGTGGTGCAGCAGCGCCGGGTTGAGCATGCCGGAGGTGGTGATGAAGAAGTTCGACCGGATGTAGTCGGACACCGATCGTTGCAAGCCGGCGACGCGGGAGAGACTGTCGGCCCGGTCCAACCAGAACAGCAGCATCTCTCCCCAGTGGCCGAGCACGACCTGGAGGCCGGGATGGCGGTCGAAGGTGCCTCGCAGGATCAGCCGCAGTGCCGCGGTCGCGGCGTCCAAGTGCCATCCCCAGCCGAAAGTGGCCAGGGCGAGATCGGTCATGGGATCGAATCCGCGGTAGGAAGCGTCACGAACGGCCGGCGATGGCAGTTGAGGGTGGACGAACACGGGTTGGCCGAGTTCCGACGCGGCAGAGAAGAAGTCATCATAGGCGAGGTCGTCCAGGAACAGGTCTCCTGACCGGCCGTAGACCATGGTGCCCACGTGCCCCATGCTCGCGGCTCTTTCGAGCTCGCCGCTGACGTCCTTCGGCGATGACATGGGCAGCGTGGACAACGAACGGAACCGGGCCGGATTCCGGGCGACGGCCGCCGCGGCCAAGTCGTTCGCAGCGCGGCTCAGCGCCAAGGCCTCCCTGGGCGGCAGCGGCTGGGTTCCTGGCGGTGTCAGAGCGAGTATCGACACGTCGATGCCCTGAGTGTCCATGGCCGCGATGCGGCCGGCCCCCAGGTCCTCCAAACGTTCCAAATTGTCGTCCATCTCGTTGAAGGCAAGGCTTTCGTCACGGTGCGGCACAGCGCGAAGGGCGGACATCAGATCCGGCATGTTCCAGTGTTCTTCGACAGCGATGAGAGGCATCCCGTCCTTGCCTATCTCTTGTGTGAGATGTGATGACGAACCGCTACGAGGGCCGCGAGGAGGGCCAGGGCGTACGTCCAGTGGTCAATCGGCACGGCTCACCAGGGCACGGTCTGTCCCCAGCGGTCCAGGAACGCCAGACCTGGAGCGCCCAGCTTCGACAGCAGAACGTCCACCAACAGCGGGACGCTCTCCTCGATGGTGAACGGTGCGTCCGGCCCACCGAGCGCGGTGCGAATCCAGCCTGGCGCCATCAGGACGAAGGCGCGCTGCGTCTCGGCCTGGCGGGTCGCAAAGCTGCGCATGAACATGTTCAGGGCCGCTTTACTTCCCCGGTAGACCTCGCGGCCTGCGGTCGTGTTGTTCGTGATGCTGCCTTGCCCGGACGACATCGCCCCGATAAGTCCGGTGGGGGATACGAGATCTTCGAGCGCTTCGATGACGCGCATGGGGCTGAGAGCGTTGGTGATCATCACCTCGACGAAATCGGCTGTCGGAACCGCGCCGATCGGCGTCTGCTCGTTGTTCGTGGTGCCTGCGTTGACGAAGAGCAGGTCGAGCCGGCGTTGCGCGAGCCGTTGGTGCAGGGGCGCCAGGTGGTCGGGCTGATTGATGTCGAGATGCTCGACGGTGACGCGCCCGCCGGCTCGGTCCGCGAGATCGTGCAGGGGCGTCCGGGCAGTGGTGTCACGGACCGTGCCGATGACGCTCCAACCCCGGTCGAGGAATTCGGCCACCATCGCGTGGCCGAGGCCGCGCGAGGCCCCGATGACGAGCGCGGTAGGCGCGTTCTGGCTGGGGACAGTCGATGACATCCAGCGTCATCTCCGTTCTTGTCTGGTGAGCTCACGTCGTGATTCCGTGACCGCGACCTTGGGCGGCATCGGCCGGTGATGCTGCTGTGGCTCTTCTGCTGTGCGTCGCAAGTCTGTCCGCCGCGATGCCGTCAGGGGCAGCCGAGAAGGTCAATCTGTAGGATTCTCCTCGTGTCCGGCTCCTCGATGTCCGAGTCCGTCGCTGTCCAGCCCGATGATGTGCGAATCATTCGTGCGCTGCAGATCGCCCCGCGGGCTTCTTTCGCCTCGATAGCGGTAGCGCTCGGCCTCACCGAAGGCGCCGTCAACCGCCGGTACCGGCGTCTGTGTGCTGATGGCGTCATCCGCGTCACTGGCGTGGTCAACCCGGGGGCGCTGGCGCAGAGCAGGTGGCTGGTGCGACTCCGCTGCCGCCCCGGCAGCGTCGAAGCGATCGCCGACGCGCTCGCCAAACGTGCGGATGTCAACTGGGTAGCCCTGACCGCAGCAGGCTGCGAAATCACCTGCGCGACCCAGTCACGGACTCAAGAACAGCGCGATGACCTGCTCGGCCGGCGACTTCCGCGCACAGCGGCGGTGCTCGACATCAACGCCTTCGCCATGCTGCGTCAGTTCGTGGGAGGCCGCGGTCACTACTGGGCCGCCCTGCAGGGCACGCTGTCCCCAGAGCAGGAAGCCGTGCTCGGCAGCGGCGGCTCCCCCTTCACCGAATCCCCGGTCGTCACCCGCGATCCCGTGCGCCTCACAGCTGAGGACGAAAAGATTCTCAACACTCTTGCCACGGACGGACGCGCCAGTCTCGTCGACCTCGCCACCGCGGCGGACTCCACTCCGGGACGCGTATCACGCCGCCTTCACGCGTTGCTCCTGCGCCGCGTCGTCCACATCGACGTCGAGATCGCCGCGGCCGCTCTGGGCTATCACGCTCGGGCGAACCTGTGGCTGCGTGTGCATCCGTCGGCGGTGAAGGACACCGGACGCGCACTTGCTCAGGAACCCGAGATCGCCTTCGCGGCGGCCATCTCCGGGCCCCACAACATCCACGCCGTCGCACACTGCCGAGACCTCGACGAACTGTACGAATTCACCTCTGATCGCCTCGGGTCCTTGGCCGGGCTGCAGAGCATGGAGGTCTCACCTGTACTGCGGCACGTCAAGCAGGCCGGCACGCTGCTGTCCGGCGATCGCCTCGTCGAGCCAGCGCAGGCTCGCGCCGCGCGGTAGTGCTGTGGCACCACCCCAACCTGGCACCGCTGGTCCGCCCTGTTCCCTTCCTTGGGTGCTCTTGCCAGGGCACTCATGAGATGCACACAACCTTGACCGGGACTTCCCGAGCACCGATCCCCCGACGATCGGTATGGCCGTCGGGGGATGCCGACTTCGAGCACGGCTTCCGACGCTCCTCCTTCGCGACGGCGCCACGCAGCGCGAGCGCGGCGTCGACGGCCATGCCAGCCCCCGACCACGTCGGCGGCTGGCTACTACTGCTGTCAAGTGATCCGGACCGCGGCTAGGCCGGAAGCTCCTCGCGATCCAAGAACGCACGCGCGGCCTGCCGGACACCTCTTAGCCAGCCGGAATCTCCCGCGGGTTCGCCATGCAGTCGTAGGTGACCTCGCCCCGTCAGGTGGTGTCGCCGGTGGCCTGGGCGGCTTTGGGGTCACGCCTGGAGCTGGCGTGGACAAATTCGTCGCCACCGGAACTTGGCGGGAACAAACCTTTCTGACCGGCTACTACAAGGGCGCGACGTACCACGGCACGGTGCAGATGGCGGTCAACCCAGCGGGGCGCCGCACGAATGGCATGTGGCTGGACTTTGGCGAAGAAGGCCCAGCGGGCCTACCACGACAAAGGCCTGCCCCGTCAGCTCAACACCGCCACGACGGTGGTGCCCGGCGGGAACGCGCCCGAGGCGATGCGCTCGAACAGGCCGTACATCATCTTGGCCTCGTACACCCAGTCGAGCGTGATGCCGTGACGGGCCTTGAAGTCGCGCGTGAAGGCGTCGAGTTCGGGCGTGCGCTTGGCGTATCCGCGGAAGGGGAAGTCGTAATCAATGGCCCAGTTGCCGGTGTCGCGGCCGAAGGCTTCCTGCTGGAGGTGCCTTACCTCGTCGTCCAGGAAGCGGCCGCCGTTGAGCACCGCGAAGCCGAGCGCCCGCTGGTCTCCGGTCAGTCCGGCCGCGATCCCGGCCAGGGTGGTGCCCGTGCCGCACGCGCAGCAGATGACGTCGAAATCCGTGTCGATCTCGGCGGGCAACTCGGCGCAACCGCGCACGCCGAGGCCGTTGCTGCCGCCTTCCGGCACGACGTAACAGGGACCGAACTCGTCGGTGAGCCGGGCCAGCACGTCCGGCTCGGTCTTGCGCCGGTACGTCGTCCGGTCCAGGTAGGTCAGGCGCATCCCCCGGCTGACGGCGTAGGCCAACGAGTCGTTGAGCGGCTGGTGCTCTTCGCCGCGCACCGCTCCGACGGTCTCGAAGCCGTAGTGGTGCCCGGCGGCGGCCACCGCCCGGAGGTGGTTGGAGTACGCCCCGCCGAACGTCAGCAGGCGGGTGTGGCCCTGCTCGCGGGCTGCCGCGAGGTTGTACTTGAGCTTGCGCCACTTGTTGCCGGGCAGCTCGGGGTGGATGAGGTCGTCGCGCTTGAGGTGGACGCGGATGCCGTGGGGCGCCAAGCGGTCGTCGTGGAGTGCGACCAATGGTGAGGGCAGGGTGACGACGAGGCTCGCGTCGGGCTCGTTCGCGGTCACGATCCGAGCCTAGTCAAGTGCTCAGATCTCCCGCTTGAGGATCTTGCCCGTCGCGGTCATCGGCAACGCGTCGCGGAACTCGACGACCCGTGGGTACTTGTAGGCGGCCAGCCGGTCCTTGCACCAGGCCACGATGTCGGCCTCGGTGATGTCGTCGGAGTCCTTGGCCCGGACGAGCACCGCCTTGATTTCCTCTCCGTGGGACGCGTCCGGGATGCCGACGACGGCGGCCAGTGAGACCGCCGGGTGGGTCATCAACAGCTCCTCGATCTCGCGCGGGTACACGTTGAAGCCGCCGCGGATGATGAGGTCCTTGGCGCGGTCGACGATGTAGTAGAAGCCGTCGGCGTCCTTGCGGGCCAGGTCGCCGGTGCGGAACCAGCCGTCCCGGAGCACCTCGGCGGTCGCCTCGGGGCGGCCGAGGTAGCCCTTCATGACGTTGTGGCCCTTGATGGCGATCTCGCCGACCCCGCCGGGCACCTCGGACCAGTCGTCGTCGATCAGTTTCATCTCGACGCCCGGGATGGGCACGCCGATCGATCCGACGCGGGGTTCCTCGCCGTAGACGGAGAACGACGCCACCGGCGAGGTTTCCGACAGGCCGTAGCCTTCGAGGATCGTGACGCCGAACCGGTCCCGGAAGGCCCGGTGCACCTCGCCGGGCAGCGCCGAGCCGCCGGACACCGCCACGCGCAGGCGAGCCGCCAGCGCGGACACGTCCACGCTCTCGTCCAGCGCGCCCAGCAGCCCCCAGTACATGGTCGGCACGCCGGCGAAGAACGTCACGGTCTCCCGGAGCATCAACCCCAGCGCGGCCCTCGGCTCGAACCGCGGCAGCATCACGATGGTGCCGCCGAAGGCGATGGCGCCGTTCTGCACGACCGTCTGCCCGAACGAGTGGAACAGCGGCAGCACGCACAGGTAGATGTCCGGGTTCGCCGGGTCGGCGGCGAACAGGTCCCGGCCGGCCAGCGCGTTGTCACGCATGTTGCGGTGCCGCAGTTCCGCGCCCTTGGGCCGTCCGGTGGTGCCCGAGGTGTAGAGGATGACCGCGGTGTCGTCGTCGTCAACGTCGAGGGTGTCGAACTCGGTGGGCTCGTCCGCCCAGGGCGGGGCCGCCGCGGCGGGCAGGACGAACAGCGAGCAGGCCTCCGAGACAGCCTCCGCTGCCCACTCGCCGATCGGCAGGTCCGCGGTGCCCTCGAAGGCGAAGTAGGCGACGGCGCCGGAATCGCTGAGGTGGTAGGCGATTTCACGGGGTTTGAGCAGCACGTTCAGCGGCACCACGGTCGCGCCGGCCTTGAGGATTCCGAAGTAGACGATCGTGAAGTGCGGCAGGTTGGGGCAGGACAACGCGACCTTGTCCCCCGGGCGCACGCCGTGGCGCACCAGGAGGTTCGCGACCTGGTTGGCCGCGCCGTCGAGCTGTGCGTAGCCGATCCGGTGGTCGCCGAACACGATCGCGGTGCGGTCGGGGTGCTCGGCGGCGGTGCCGGTGAGCAGGGTGGCCAGGTTCGTCATTCGAAGTCCTCTCAGAGCGTCACGGGCAGCGCGGGCACGGCGGCCGCGAGTTCGCCGAACAGGACCGACGCATCGGGCAGGGAGTCGAGGTCCAGCACCAACCGCTCGATGCGCGCCCACCGGCCGGTGATGCCGATCGACTCGGCGAGGCGGCGCGCCTTGTCCACCACGGCCGGGTTCGGCAGCGGCCGCGTCGGGCCGCCGAGCGGGCCGTCCACCTCGATCTCCACGGTGCCGCCGTCGCGCAGCGCGAGCCGCATGCGGGTGCGGAACCGGTCCTGGGGCGTGTCGAAGTCCGGGCAGTGGCGGACCTCGACACGATCCAGCACCGACCACACGTCGTCGGCGGCGATCCGGTCGCGAGTGAACTGCCCGGCGAGGACCTGGCCGTCCAGCAGGGCGACCGACACGGCGTAGCCGATGTTCATCTGCGCGCCGATCGTCTCCAGTGGACGCTCCGGCCGCCACCAGCCGTGGTGGTAGGCGGCGTGGGACACCTCCACGGTGATGGCCGCGATGTCGTCGGCCGTGATGCCGCGCGAGCGGGCTTCCAGCGCGCAGTCGATCGGCGCGTGGGTGGCGGCCATGGCCGCGTAGGCCTTGACGCCGGTGTCGGTGAGCACCCACTCCTCCCCCAGCCCTGCGGTGATCAGGTCCGCGCGTGGGTCGTGTCCCTCGCCGAAGGTGGCGAGGAACCCGCCGTACTCGCGCTCGTAGACCCGCTTGATCCCGGTGTAGCCGGCTTCGGCGAGCGCGGCGGCGTAGAGGCCGTTGCGGGCGGCGAAGCCGTGGTGCATCCGCTTGGACATGGCCTCGTACTGGGCGGCCATCAGCCCGGCCGACTGGGTCGCGGCCAGCCCGAGGGCGTCCTCGACGCGCGCGGCGTCCAAGCGCCGCAACCACGCCGACGTCGCGGCGCTGGCGTGGGTGCCGAACACCGCGCCCGAGTGCCAGCCGCGGGACAGCATTTCGGCGCCGTGCAGCGCCAGCCCCACCCGGGGACCGACCTCGTACCCGGCGATCAGCGCCGTGAGCAGGTCCCGCCCGGACACCGTGCGGTCGAGGGCCGCGATGGTGCTGACCGCGCTCGGGATGACGAGCGAGTTGCTGTGCAGCGGCGCCCGCACGTGGTAGTCGTCCAGTTCGAAACCCTGGATGAAGGTGCCGTTGAGCAGGCACGCCGCCGGGGCGGAGGTGGTGCGGTCCCAGCCCAGCAACGGCACGTCGCCCTTGCCCTCCAGGGCGAGCACGGCGTCCACGGCCCGCTCGGACCACGGCAGCCGGGCGCCGACCAGCGCGCACACCAGCCCGTCGAGCAGGAGGTGCCGCGCCCGCTCGCGCACTGCTTCCGGGATGTCGTCGTACCGCAGGCCGGCGATCCAGGTTGCCAGCCGCCCGGTCACGCCGTCGGGGTCGGTCGGGTTCACACGCTCACCTCGTAACGGTTGCGGATGCGGGTTTCCAGCTGCTGCAGCGCGAGCGTCGGCACGAGCGCGAGCAACCCGATCAGGAGGACCTCGCCGATGATGTTCTCCACCCGCGCCAGCGACAGGTTGCGCAGCAACTCGTAGCCCAGGCCGGAGGAGCCGGAGAACATCTCGGCCAGCAGCAGGCCGATCAGCGTGAGGCCGAAGCACAGGCGCATGCCCGAGGCGAGCGAGGGCAGCACGCTGGGCACCACGATTCGCCGCAGCAGGGACCACCGGGACATGCCCAGGCTCGCCGACAGCTTCAGGTGCAGGCGGCGCACCCCGGCGGTGGCCTCGACCATGATCAGGAACATCGGCAGGACCCCGGACACGAAGGCGAAGGAACCCCTGCTGAGGTCGCCGATGCCGAGGAACAGCAGGAAGATCGGGTACAGCACGATCTTGGGGACGCTGTTGAGCGCGTACACCACGGGCAGGGTGGCCCGCGACCAGAACGCGCTCAGGCCGAGGAGCATGCCGGTGACCGCTCCGGCGGCGATGGCCGCGGCGTAGGACAGCAGCAGCACGCGGGCGGTGTCGCCGACGCTGCCGAGAAACCGGCTGTCGGTGATATCCGACTGCAGGCCCTGCAGGGCCTCCCCGGGGCCTGGGTAGACAGCGCTGTCGGCCAGTGCCGCCGTCACCGTCCACACCGCCACGAGGGCGACGGCGAGGACCAGCGGCGGCACCCATCCGGGGCTCCGGCGGGCGCTCATCGCCGCCGCCAGTCGAACGCGCTCAGCGCCGCCCCGAGCGCGAGGTTGGCGAGCAGCGCGAAGACGCTGACGAACACGATGCCCGCGTACATGTCGAGGGTGTCGAAGTTGTTGTAGGCCCGGTTGACCACCTGCCCGAGCCCGGTGGTGGCGAGGATGAACTCGGTGGCCAGCACGGCGATGATCGCGTACGCCAGGCCGAGTTTCAGCCCGGCGAGGATGTCCGGCAACGCCGAGGGCAGCAGGATCTTGCGCAGCTGCTGCGCCCGGGTCATCTCCAGGGACCGGGCGAGTTTGGTGACGATCGGTGGCGCCGACTCGAATCCGACCAGGGCGTTCGCGATGACGATGACGACGCTGAACAACGTGGCCAGCAGGACGATGGGCAGCACGCCGGTCCCGAACATCACCACCATCACCGGGTAGAGCGCGAAGACCGGCAGCGCGTAGAAGACGTTGACGTAGGGCTTGACGGCCCGGTGCACCCACCGGGACCGGGCCATGGCGTAGGCGACGGCGACCCCGGCGACCGCTGAGGCGGCGAAGCTGACGCAGATGAGCAGGACACTGCGCAGCAGCGCGCCGACGACGAACTCGCGGTCGCCGAGCAGCTCGATCGCGCGGGCGACCATCTCGCTGACCGGGATGAGGTCGAGCCGGGACACGGCGCCGGACCGCGCGTACAGCTCGATGGCGGCGATGGCCCCGATGACGAGGACGAGCGTCCACGCCGGGGACGGCAGCCCGGCGACCCGGCGCGGGGTCGGCCGCACGTAGGACGGGACGACGGAGGACCGGGGCTTCATCGCTCGCTCCTCATCGCGACCTCGGCCTCGGTGCGGATCTGCGCCCAGATCCGCTCCTGGGCCGCCGTCGCCGCCGGTTCGGCCAGTGCGGCGTGCGCGCGCGGCCGGGGCAGGCCGACGGGGACTTCGTCGATGAACGTGCCGGGGCGGCGGCCCATCACGAGCACGCGGTCCGACAGCAGCACCGCCTCCTGGATGCTGTGGGTGATGAACAGGACGCCGCACCCGATGGTCTCGACGACGCGGAGGAGTTCCTCGGCCATCAGCATGCGGGTCTGCTCGTCGAGCGCGCCGAACGGCTCGTCGGCGAGGATGAGGTCCGGGTCCATGGACATCGCGCGGGCCATGGCGACGCGTTGCCGCATGCCGCCGGACAGCTGCGCCGGGTAGTGGTTCTCGAAGCCGCCGAGCCCGACGACCTCGACGAGTTCCCTGGCCCGTTCCCGCCGTTCCTTGCGGCCGACGCCGCGCACCTCCAGCGCGAAGGCGACGTTGTCGACGACGGTGCGCCACGGCAGGGTCGCCGACTCCTGGAAGACGATCGCGGTGCGCCGGCGGGGACCGGTCAGCGGCGCGCCGTCCACTTCGACGCGGCCGCGCGCCGGGTCCTGGAGGGCGCCGATGATCTCCAGCAGGGTCGATTTGCCGCACCCGCTGGGCCCGACGATGGACACGAATTCGCCGCGTCCGATGGTGAGGTCGACGGGTCCGAGCGCGTGGACGGGGCCGAAGTGCTGTTCCACGCCTTCGACCCGCACGATCGGCGTGGTCGTGGTGGACGCGGTGCCGCGCTGCGCCTGCGTCTGCGTGTTCACCGGGTGCCCTCGCATTCGGCCGGGAGCGTGGCGGGCACGTTCGCGGGCAGGTAGGTCTTCTGGAACAGGTCGCAGAACTTCAGGTCGCCGCGGTTCATGGCGAGGCGCTGGGCCTCGACGGCCTGCTGGATCGCTTCGGCGTCGAAACCGGCGCCCCAGTTGTCGTAGCTGATGGCCTTTTCGACGATCGTGGTCGCCGCGGCGACGTCGATGTCGATGTAGTCGGCGTAGAGCTGGGCGGCCTTGGCGGGGTTGGCGCGGATGAAGTCGACGGCCTCGGCGTAGCCGGCGACCACGGCCTTGACGGTGTCCGGGTTGCGCTCGGCGAACTCCGGGGTCGTGGTGATCACGCTCTGCTGGAACTTCTTCAGGTAGTCGGCGCTGGAGACGACCACCCGGAACTTGCCGGTCTTGGCCACCACCGAAGGCGGGACGACGGCGACGTCGACGGACCCGGCCTCCAGAAGCGCCACTCCCTCGCCGACACCGCCGGAGGAGACCCGCTCGATGTCCTGGGTCGCGCCCGCGACCTTGGGCAGGATGTAGGTCAGGGACTGGGTGACCGACTGCGGGTTGGTGTAGGCCCACTTCCGGACGTCGGAGATGGTCTGCACGCGGGTGTTGGTGTCGAGTGTGTAGAAGTCCAGGCCGTAGACGCTCTGCGTCGCGCCGGCCACCACGGTCAGCGGGGTGCCCGCCTCGCTGGACTCCAGCACCGAGGTGAAACCGACGTCGGCCATGGGCAGGTCGCCGCTGAGCATGTTGCGCACGGTGGTGCCGCCGCCCTTGCCCGGCACGATTTCGCCGATGGTGACGCCGCGCTTGGCGAAGAAACCCTGGTCCTTGCCGACCAGCCAGGGGATCGAGTAGGGCTCGGAGGCGTTGCTGACCGCGATGTCGAACGAGGTCACGCCGGCCGTGTCCGCGCTTCCTCCGCATCCGCTGAGCACCAGTGCGGCGGCGGCCGCGCCGGCGATCAGAGCTGTCGCGCGCTTCATGTGTTTCCTCCTGTGGTCGCGTCGTTGCGATCCAGGAAGCCGGCGGCTTCCAGGCGGTTGATCAGCCCGCCGCCGGCGATGAGCTCGACGACGAACGCGGGCAGGGGCTCGATGTGGTGCTCGGTCCCCCGGGTTTCGTTGCGCAGCAGGCCCGCGGCCGCGTCGATGTCGAGGACGTCGCCCTCGTCGATCAACGTGCGCGCGTCCGGCACGGTGAGCGCCGGGAGCCCGTAGTTGAGGGCGTTGCGGTGGAACAGCGAGTTGTACTGTTCGGCGACCAGGCACGAGATTCCCAGGTGGACGAACAGCTCGGCGCACGCGCGGCTGGAGCCGAGGCCGAAGTTGCGCCCCGCGACCACGATGTCACCCGCCTCGACGAGCTTGGGCCAGCCGGGCCGGGTGGCGTCGAACATGTGCTGCGCCGCTTCTTCGACGGGCAGCTTCATCGCGAAGCCCGGGTACATGTCGTCGGTGTTGATCTCGTCGCCGAACACCCAGGCCCGTCCCCGGGCGCGCAGGGGTGAGGTCATGCCGCCACCCCCGCGACCTGGTCGGGCCCGGCGATGTAGCCGGTGAGCGCGGACGCCGCGACGGTGGCGGGCGAGGCCATGTAGACCTGCGCCTCGGTGCTGCCCATGCGGCCGCGGAAGTTGCGGGTGCTGGAGGTGACGCACACTTCGCCCGGGGCGAGCACGCCCATGTGATAGCCGAAGCACGCGCCGCACGTGGAGTTGGTGACCACGGCACCGGCCTCGACGAGGGTGCTGACGTAGCCGCGCCGGACCGCCTCCAGGTAGACCTGCTGGGAGGCCGGGGTGACGATGAGCCGCACGCCCGGCGCGACCTTGCGGCCCTCGACGACGCGGGCCGCGACCTCCAGGTCGGCGAGCTGCCCGTTGGCGCAGGACCCGATGAACGCCTGGTCGATGCGCGTGCGGTCGAGGCCGGACAGCGGTACGGCGTTGTTGATGACGGTGCCCGGCAGGGCGACCATCGGCTCGACGGCACTAAGATCGAGCGTCCGCACGTCGGCATAGACAGCGTCCGGGTCCGGGTCGCTGCGGGTGTAGTCCGTGCCCGGAGTTACCTCGGCCAGGAACTCCTCGGTGAGCGCGTCGCACGGGAACAGCGTGAAGTCGGCGCCGATCTCGGCGCCCTGTGTGGCGATGGTCCGCCGGTCGGACATCGGCACCGACGCCAAGCCGGGGCCGCCGAACTCGAGCGCGTGATCGGTGGCGTCGCCGTAGCGGCCGGAGATCGTCAGGAAGATGTCCTTGCCGTTGACGTGGGCGGGTTTCGTGCCGGTGAGCTCGTAGCGGATCGTCGGCGGCACGCGGTACCAGGACCGGCCGGTGCACAGCATTTGGAGGATCTCCAGCGGCCCCAGCCCCCGCGCGGCGGAGTTCAGCGCCCCGCCGGCGCAGGTGTGGGAGTCGGTGCAGCACACGACGGTGCCGGGCAGCACCAGGCCCTGCTCGGCGACGACCTGGTGGACGATGCCGTGGCGGCCGATGTCGTAGAACCGGTCGATGCCGTGCTTGGCGACGAAGGCGCGGGCCTTGGCGCCGTGGCCGGCGTCGCGCGGGGTGGGTGCCGGGACGGCGTGGTCGAGGACGACGGCGACCTTGTCCGGGTCGTGGACCGCGCGGACGTCGGCGAGGCGGTCGTGGGCGAACTGGACGTCGATCACCACGGTCATGTCGACGTCGCAGGTGACGATCTGTCCTGGTCGGACGGTGTCGAGGCTCGCGGCGCGGGCGAGGATCCGCTCGATGATGGTGTCAGGCACGGGCTGCCTCTTTCCGGGCGGTCCACTCGCCGAGGCCGACGGCTTCGAACAGGGCGCGCGGTCCGGTGACGGGGCCGGAGACGAGGCTGCCGCCGGCGATGTCGGACATGGCTTGGGTCATGGCGGCGAAGGCGGCGCCGACCGTGGCGGCGGGCAGGATCGCGCCGGCGTAGCCGAACTGCTCCAGCTGTTCCCGCGACACCTCCGGCGACTTGCCGCCGGGGACGACGTTGAAGATGACGGGGACGCCGACCGCCGACGGGATCGCCGCGACCTGGTCGAGGGTCTGCGGCGCCTCGACGAAGATCACGTCGGCGCCGGCCGCGACGTAGGCCTTCGCCCGGTCGATCGCGGCGTCGAAGCCCTCGACGGCGATGGCGTCGGTGCGGGCCACGATCAGGGTTCCCCGTCGGCGGGCCGCGACCGCCGCTTCGATCTTGAGGGCGAACTCGTCGGCGGCGATGAGCGACTTGTCGTCGAGGTGGCCGCACCGCTTGGGGAAAACCTGGTCTTCGAGCTGGACGGCCGCCGCGCCGGCGTCTTCGTAGGTGCGCACGGTGCGGAAGGTGTTGGTCTCGTCGCCGAAACCGGTGTCGGCGTCGGCGATGACCGGGACGTCCAGGTGCCGCCGGACCACGGCGATCGCGCGGGCCATCTCGGTGACGGTGGTGAGCCCGATGTCGGGCAGTCCTTCGGCGGCGGAGACGGCCGCGCCGGAGACGTAGGCCGCCTCGGCACCGGCGCGCGCGACGACGGCGGCGGAGAGTCCGTCGTAGACGCCGGGCGCGACGAGCAGCCGTTCGCGGCGCAGGAGTCCGGCGAGCACGGTGGCGTCAGACATCGGCGGACTCCTCGGCCGGGACGTGCCCCATGCGCGCGGAGATGGCCCGCGCGGTGGCGGCGACGATCGGGCCGACGCGTTCGGCCTCCTCGCGGTCGAGCCGGATCGAGGGGCCGCCGATCGCCAGGGCCGCCTCCGGTCGTCCGCCGAACCCGATCACCGGGGCGGCGACGGAGTTCAGGCCCACCTCGCGCTCGCTCTCGGTGAAGGCCCAGCCGCGGTCGCGCACCTGGGCCAGCTGGCGGTCCAGCTCCGCGCGCGTGACGACGGTCGAGTCGGTGTAGCGCTCCAGACCGGCGTCGACCGCGGCCCCGAGGGCGGCCTCGTCGAAGGCCATGAAGCACTTGCCGGCCGCGCCGGCGTGCAGCGGGAGCACCTGGCCGACGTAGCCGCGGTAGATGACGGAGTGGTGGGACGACGCGGTCTCCACCAGCACGCGGGTGGCGCCCTGGCGCACGTACAGGCCGGCGCTCTCCCCCGTCACGTCACGCAGCTGCTCGACGAACGGCCGGGCGACGCCGAGCAGGCTCGACCCCGAGCGCGCCGGGGCGCTCCAGACGAGCACCCGCAGGCCGACGCGGTAGGTGTCGCCCTCCCGCACGAGGAGCCCCTCCTGCAGCAGGGTGGACACGATCCGCGCGACGGTCGTCGCGGGCAGCCCGGTGCGGGCGCGGATGTCCGCCACCCCGAGCCGAGGCTCGGCCTCGGTGAAGCAATCCAGTACGTCGCACGCGCGTCCGAGCACGCGCACCCCCGGCTCAGCCATCCATCCTCCAAGCACACCGTTCTGCGGTTTCGAAAACCGTATAGCGGTTTTGGACGGTAGAGGGGTGAGCTCGGTCACGTCAAGCTCCGCGGACGTGCGCAGGCGGGACTTGCGACAACTGGGGAGGTGCTGACCAGCGGGTTCGCCGGTGCTGCGACAGGGTCGGGGAAGTGCGATGAGACTCCGGCCGGCCGTTCTCTGCGGCATGCACGGAGGCTTACGACCGGATTCCCCGCTACGGCATCGACGGCGGTCTGGCTCCGCGCCTACCAGCTGCGCGATCGCCGAGCCAAGGGCGCCACCCTCGACAAGTGGCTGATCGGGCGCCGACGGCGTCAGTCCACTTCGGACACCAGGCCGACCCGGTAGGCGAGGACGACCGCCTGCACGCGGTCTCGCAGGTCGAGCTTGTTGAGGATGCGGGAGACGTAGGTCTTCACCGTCTCCGCGGACAGGACCAGCGCCGCGGCGATCTCGGCGTTGGACAGGCCTGCGGCGAGCTGTTCGAAGACCTCCAGCTCGCGGGGGGTCAGGGCCCGCACGACCTCGTCCCGCGCCGCGCGGGACGGGTCGGCCGGGCGCAGCCGTTCCGCGAAGTGGCCGATCAGGCCCCGGGTGACGGCCGGGGCGATCAGGGACTCGCCGCGGGCGATGGTGCGGATGCCCTCGACCAGCTGGGCCGGCTTGGCGTCCTTGAGGAGAAACCCGCTGGCACCGGCGCGGAACGCCTCGTAGACGTACGCGTCGACGTTGAAGGTGGTGACCACCAGCACCTTCGGCGGCGCCTCGACGCCGGGGCCGGCGATCTGCCTGGTCGCCTCGATGCCGTCCAGGACGGGCATGCGGATGTCCATCACGACCACGTCGGGGCGCAACCGGCGCGCCATCTCCACCGCCTCGCGGCCGTCCGCCGCCTCGCCGACCACGGTCATGTCGGGCGGTGCCGACAGGACGGTGACGTAACCGGTGCGCACCAGCTCCTGGTCCTCGCAGATCAGCACGCGGATCGGCGCGGTCATGCGGCGCCGACCGGGATCAGGGCGTGCACGCGGAAACCGCCGTCCGGGCGTGGTCCGGCGACCAGGTCGCCATCGAGCATCCGCAGCCGTTCCCGGAGCCCGCGGAGCCCTCGTCCGCCGGACGGCGCCACCGGTGCGGTGACGGGCCCGGTGGTGGTCACCTCGATCTCCAGGTTCTCCCGGCCGTGCCGGAGCAGGACCGTGGTCGGTTGCCCGGTCGCGTGCTTGATCGCGTTGGTGAGCGCTTCCTGCACGACGCGGTAGGCGGCCAGTTCCACGTCGACGGGCTGCGGCCTGCTGACGCCTTCTTCGGTCCATTCGACGGGTTGTCCGGACAACCGGGCCTGCTCGACCAGGTCGCTCACCCGCCCGATGGCCGGCGTCCGGACCGGGGACTCGCCGGTCACCTCGAGCACGTCGAGCAGCGCCCGCAGTTCGGTGAGCGCCCGGCGCCCGGTGTCGCTGATGGCGCTCAGCCCGTCCCCGGCGCGTGCCGGCTCCGCCTCGAGCAGGAACTGCGCCGCGTCGGCCTGGACCACCATCGCCGTCACGTGGTGGGTGACCACGTCGTGCAGATCGCGGGCGATCCGCGCCCGCTCGGTGGACGTGGCCACCTCGGCGGCCAGCCGCTCGCGTTCGGCCTGTTCCGCGCGCCACCGGCGCACCCCGGTCCCTGCCAACCAGATCACCGCCATCATCAAGTAGAACGCGAGGTAGTCGAGGAACCGCGGGGGCGCCCCCAGGGTGTGCAGGACGACCGCTAGCACGGCGTAGGCCGCCGTGACCGCCGCCGCCAGCCTGCGACGGAACCGGGCGAGGTGCGCACCGGCGGCGTACAACGCCAGGAGGAGCCCCATCTTGCCGAACGTGTCCGGGTAGCCGAGCACCTGACCGGCGGCGAACGCGCTGCCGACGAGGGCGAGGCACACGGCGGGCCACCGGGTCCGCACCGCCAGCGGCAGGCACAGTGCCAGGGTCAGCACCAGGCCGGCCACCGCGCCGGCGTCGCGCCGCGGGAGGTCGCCGATCTCCGGCCCGATGTGGGAGATCGCGGGCACGAAGGCCAGCACCGCGACGACCACCGCCAACGCGGTGTCCTTGACGAGAACGGGGAGACGGGGCCACTGGCGGACCACCGCGCGGATGGGGGCGGCCGTGTCGGCGAGCACCCGCCGGAGTCTAGCGACGGCGCATCGGCACCAGGTTGCCGCGCCTGCGCGCGGCGACGAGCATCGGCACGGCCAGGACCAGGCTCACGATGACGGGCACGATCGACGCCTCGAGGCCGAAACCGCCGCCGGTGAGCAGGTCGGGGCCGGTCGGCTGGGCGACCAGCAGGCCCGCGCCCGGGTGCCCCGAGACCGGGATGCCGAGCAGCCCCACGCTGGTGTTCCAGGCGAAGTGCAGGCCGATGGCCAGCCAGATGTCGCGGCACCACAGGAACGCGGCGCCGAGCAGCACACCGGCCTCGACGGCGATCGCGAACGAGCTCCACAGCGTGGCGCCCGGGTTGGCCAGGTGCACGAGACCGAAGAACACCGCGGTGACGGCCAGCGCGACCCAGCTGCCGAACAACCGTTCCAGTGCCTGCAACGCGAACCCGCGGAAGATCAGCTCCTCGGTCACCGCCGCTCCCAGTTGCACCGCCACCACGCTCGCCACGATCGCGCCCTTGTCGCCCGAGGACCCGGTGAACGAGAACTCGGTCATCACGACGATCACCGAAGTGGCGATGAACACGACCCCGAGCACGACGCCGGTCAGCGCGCGGAGCACCGCCCGCGCCGACAGGAGTTCCGGCGTGCTCCGCCGCGCGACGTAGCGCATGACCAGCCAGTAGACGGGGACCGCCGCGACGGCCCCGACGGCGGCCAGCACCGGCGGCCCGCCGGAGGTCAGCGCCGACACCCCGCCGACACCGGCGATCCCCACGAGCATCCACACGAGCGGAAACCGCAGAACGCGGCCGGACTTCCCAGCTCCGTGACCCGTGCTTGCCACAACTCCCGCGTCCACTCCGGACCTCCCGTCGACCGTGGCCACCGCGAACCGGTGACCGCCACGAAGGCTACGAGCACACGGCCGGCGTGGAATCCCCGCAGAGACGACGATTCGGGTAGCTCGCTCGGGGGATCCCGGTGCGGACTACGGAAGTGTCCACGCCAAGGGGATCCGCGTCGGGCAGTTGAGGTCGCCGGCGCCACGGTGGCGAGCTGCGACACGGATGACGCGGCGGACGGGACCGCGCCACCGACCGTCGCCGAGGTGGCCGCCCCCTCCGCGGCACCTGGGGCACGTGCCCGCCACTGGCCAAGGGCGCCAGTCTTGATACCTGGCTCGTCTGCTGCGCGGTCCAGGTTCCGCTCGACTACGGAAACCCTGGCGGCGCCACCATCGACCTCGCCGTCTCGAAGCTGCCTGCCGCGCAGTCCCAGGAGCGGCGCGGTGTCCTGCTGCTGAACCCGGGCGGTCCGGCCCTGCCCGGCCTGGACATGCCGGGTGCCTGGCGCCGACCCTGCCGGCGTCGGTGCTGGCGGCCTACGACCTGATCGGTTTCGACCCGCGCGGGGTCGCACACAGCGCGCCGAGGAGCTGCGGTCTGGACGACCCGTCCGTCGCCGGCCTCTTCCCCTACCCCGCCGCGGACGGCTCGATCGCCGCGAACGTCGACCGCGCCCGTGCCGTCGCCGAGCGGTGCGCGACGAACGCGGGCACCGACCTCAAGTTCTTCACCACCGCCAACACCGCCCGCGACATGGACAACATCCGGGTGGCTCTCGGGGAGGAGAAGATTCCCTACTGGGGCCAGTCCTACGGCACCTACCTCGGCGCGGTCTACGCGTCGCTGTTCCCCGACCGCGCCGACAGGGTCGTCCTGGAGGGCAACGTCGATCCCAGGAAGGTCTGGGCCCACGCGACGGACAACTGGGGCAAGGGCATGGCGGACCGCTTCCCCGACGCGGCCCGGGATCGCCGCCGCGCAGGACGCCGTACTCGGACTGGGCAGCACCGCCGACGAGGTCACCCGCAACTACCTGGCACTCGCCGACCGCCTCGACCGCACCCCCGCGCCGGTGCCCGGCACACCGCTGGCTCTGGGCCGGATCGATGCTGCGCAACGTCACCTACAGCCTCCTGCTGCACAACGAGACCCTGCCGGTGCTGGCCCAGTTCTGGTCGGCCGCCCCGCACCTGGCCGACGGCGCGCTCACGGAGGCGGACGGCCAGGTGCTGCAGCAGGTGTTCGCCGCGCCGCCGGCCACACCGGGAGTGCCTGCCGACAACCAGGCCACCATGTTTCTGGCACTGATCTGCGGTGACGCGCGGTGGTCGCGCGGCGTCGACGCCTGCGCCCGAAGCGCCGCCGCGGACCGCGCGGCCTGGCCGCTCACCGCCGGCATGCCCGCCAACATCTGGGCGTGCGCCTTCTGGCCCGAACCGATCGAGGAGCCCGTCGCGGTGACCGCCGAGGGACCACGCAACACCGTGATCCTGCAGAACCGCCGGGACAACGCCACCCCGTGGGAGGACGGCCTCGGGCTCGCCGAGGTCCTCGGCCGGCGCGCGGGTTCCGTCGGCGCCGACAACGGCGGCCACTACGTCTACGGCCAAGGCTCCACCTGCGTCGACCAGGCGACCGTGACGTTCCTGACCACCGGCCGGCTATCGGAGGAGAACCTCTACTGCACCGACGTCCCAGAGGGATGACCGCGCGGGGTCACGGCCGCGGCACGTTCTCGGAGCCCTCGGGTCCGGGCCGCAGCGCGGCTCCGAAACCGTCGACCGACATGCTGAGGTTGCCCGCTTTCCTGGTTCCGATCGGCATCCGGCTAGCGACCGCCGGCCCTCGGCATGAGGACGGTGCGGTCGAAGGGGCCGCCGTGGGCCGCGGCGTGGGCGACAGCCTCGTTGACCTGGTCCAGGCCGAACCGGGTGATGCGTTCGGGCGCGAGGTCCAGTGCTCCCGTCGCGATGAGGCGGATCATGCCGACGTTCGCTTCGCGCGGGTACATCCATTGGCCCCGGACGGTCACCGAGTTGCGCATGATCCAGGGGTAGGGCAGGGCAAGATCCGCACCGCCGAGCATGCCGACGCCACCCATCAGCACGACCCGCCCGTACTCGCGCACCGTCATAGCGGCCGCGCGGGCCACCGAGCTGGGCGCCTCGGGCGGCAGGAGATCGAGCACCATGTCGATGGGGCCGTCGGTGGCCGCCGCCATGGCCGCGCGGTCGGTGTCTTCGTCTCCGCTGAGCTCGACCGGGCTCACCCGCGCGCCGAACCGGTCGGCGAGCAGGTCGAGGACGGTCCGGTTGCGGCCCGGGGCCACCACGTGCCCGGCACCCATGGCGAGCGCGACGGCCACCGCGCTGCTGCCGAGGTTGCCGGTCGCCCCGCTGATCAGCAGCGTCTCCCCGGCCTCGAGCCGGCCTGCCAGCAGCCCGCCGTAGGGAATGGTGTGCACCCCCAGCACGGACCAGCGTTCGGGATCGGCCGCGGCGCCGGCAGGCAGGGGGTACACGTTCTCCGTGGGAACGCGCATGAGTTCGGCGAACGGCCCGTCGTGGAAGTACCGGGCCAGCTTGGCGCCGCCCTCGCCGCGGGAGCTCCAACCCTGCAGCGTGATGTCCGGTGTCAGGGCGTCGTCGCGGGCGCGGACCGTCGAGTCGCACCACACCACGTCCCCCACCTTGAGCTTGGTGGCGTCCGGCCCCACGCTCACCACCCGGCCGATGCCGCCGACACCCGGCACGACCGGCAGTTCCAGCGGATAGCGCCGGGCTCCGCTGAACACATCGGCCGCGTACGGGGGCACGCAGGTCGCCAGGACCTCGACCAGCACCTCGCCGGTGCCGGTTTGCGGGTCCGGCGCGTCGTGCACCTTGAGCGGGGAGCCGAAAGCTGTGAGTGTCGCTGCACGCATGGAAAACCTTCCTGTCTCGTCCTCCGCCACGCTAGGCGCGGCACGGACATGCGGGAAGCGATGATCAGGCATCTCTGGTATGCGTGGTCAGCATGGACGTGTCGAGCGCGAGCCTCCGGGTGCTGTGTCAGATCGCCGAATCGGGCAGCTTCACCGCTGCCGCCGCGGAGCTGGGCTACACGCAGTCCGCGGTCTCACGCCAGGCGATCGCGCTGGAACGCAGCGTCGGAGCCACCTTGTTCGAGCGGCGGACCGACGGGGTGCGGCTCACCCAGCGCGGGCTGACGCTGCTGCGCCATGCCCGGACGATCCTGGAGTCGGTGGACGCGGCCGAGCGTGACCTGACCGGTGCGGCTCCCCGCACAGAACTGGTGCGGCTCGGGCTGGTCCTCAGCGCCGGCCCGGTGATCCTGCCCGCCGCGCTCGCCCGGCTCGCCAGGACGGCGCCCGGGGTCCGGGTCGCCACCCGCGAAGGCACCACGCCGGGCATGGCCAGGGCGTTGCGCACCGGTTCCATCGACGTCGCCGTGCTCACCTCGCGCCCGCCGCACCGCCCACCGGACGGCGAGTCGCCGCGGCTGCACACCACGGTCGTCCAGGACACCGAGCTACTCGTGGCGGTGTCGGCCACCGGCACGTTCGCTGGCCGCACTTCCGTGCACGTCGACGAACTGGTCGGCGCGCCGTGGATCGCCAGCCCGTCCTCGAGCGGGGAGCCACTGCTCGGTGTCTGGCCGGGCCTGCCGGGGCGAGCGCACATCGTCCACAATGCACGGGACTGGCTGACGAAACTGCATCTGGTGGCGGGTGGTTTCGGCGTCACCACGATCCCGGAAGGGTTGTCGCCGGTGCTGCCGCCGGGCGTGATCCCCCTGCGGGTCCAGGGCGCGCCACCGGAGATCCGCAGGGTCCTCGTCGCCCGGCTCCCCGGCCCTGCCACGCCGGCGATCTCAGCGGTCACCCAGGCGATCACCTCGGCCGTCCTCGATCAGAGCTCCGAGCGCCGGCGAGCTCACTGAGCGCCGACACGGGCCAGTGCCCAGTCGTTGTAGTCCTTTTCGGACGTCTCGCGCCGCATCCGGGCCGAGAATTCGACGTCTTCGCCGACCAGGTACCGGAGCTGGGTGCTGTCGTCCTCGGCCGCGGTGACGACGGCTTCGGCCACCGTCCGGGCGGTCGCGAGCCGGTAGGGCCCCTCCTGCTCGAACGCGCCCATCACCTGTCGCACGAGCGGCTCGTAACCGGCGGGGACGGGGACGGCCTGAGCGCTTTCGGCGGTGCGGGCCAGGAAGTTGGTCCCCCGCACCAAGCCGGGCTCGACGAGCTTGACCGAGACCCCGCGCGCGGCCGCCTCGTAGCGCAGGGATTCGGTGAAGCCTTCGACGGCGAACTTGGTCGCGCTGTACACCGACAGCAGTGGCTCGGGGACGATCCCGGCCCCGGAGCTGATCGCGATCAGACGGCCGCCCTGGGCCGCGAGGATCGGCAGGGCGGCCTGCGTCACCTGCATCATCCCGAAGACGTTGGTCTCGAACAGCGCCCGGACGGTGGCCATCGGGGTGGACTCGAAGACGGAGAACAGCCCGGCGCCGGCGTTGTTGACGACGCAGTCGAGCCGGCCGAACCGGGCCAGGGCGTCCCGGAGGGCAGCCTGGATCGAGTCCGGGTCGGTGATGTCGAGTACGGGGGTCAGCAGGTGCTCGGTGGCCGGGCCGAGGTGGTCCTCCGGCAGCGGGCGGCGGGCCGTCGCGACGACGTTCCACCCCCGGTCCAGGAAGAGCTCGGCTGTGGCCTTGCCGAACCCCGAGGAGCTGCCGGTGATCAGGACGGTCTTGCGGATTTCTGTGCTCACACATCAAGTCTCGACGCCGCCACCCGGACTGTCTATCATCAAAGCTCCGATAATAGTTGGCGAGCGTCCGGATGACTGATCCTCTGGCCGAGGTGATCGGCCTGCTGCAACCGCGCGTCGTCCTCTGGAAGCAGATCGAGGGCTCCGGGCGGTGGGGGTTGCGGTTCGAGGCGAACTCCGACGTCAACTTCGGTGTGGTCACCGCCGGCGAGTGCTGGCTGCGGTGCGAGGGAGACCCGGTCCCACTCGCGGAGGGGGACTTCCTGCTGCTGTCCGGCCCACCCGCCTTCACTTTCAGCAGTGACCTCGGCGGGGACGTCGTCGACGGGGAACGGGCGCTGGCCGGCGCCCCGGACAACCACCTGAGACTGGGCAGCGAGGGCGGGCCAGTTGTGCGGCTGCTCGCCGGGCATTTCGCGATCGAGCCGGAAAACGCCCATCTCCTGCTGGACCTGCTGCCGACGGTGGTCCACCTGCGGGCGGGCACCGACGGCGCCGGGCGGATCGCGAAGCTGCTCGAACTGATCGGGGACGAAGCCGGCGCGGACCGGCCCGGTGGGTCGCTGGTGCTGTCCCGGCTCGTCGAGGTGATGCTGGTCGAGGCGCTGCGCAGTGCTCCGGCGACGCTGGAGCACCCGGCGGCCAACCTCCTGGCGGGCCTGAGCGACCCGCCGGTGGCGGCTGCCCTGCACGCGATCCACGCGGACGTCGCCCGGCCCTGGACGGTGGCCGACCTGGCGGCCGAGGCGCGGATCTCTCGATCTGTCTTGGCCGAGCGGTTCGCCCAGCGTGTGGGCCTGACGCCGATCGAGTACCTGCTGTCCTGGCGGATGGCCATCGCCAAACGCGCTCTGCGGCAAGGGAACCAATCGATCGCCGAGATCGCCCGGCAGATCGGCTACGGCTCGACGAGCGCGTTCAGCACGGCGTTCGCCCGTGTCACCGGATCAGCTCCCGGCCGGTACGCGCGCCGGCAGCCTGCTGTTTAGCGGCCTCGGCTGGGTGGTTGCGGTTGTCGGGGGACAACGTGGGCCACCTTGCGCGCTCTGCGGGTCCGTCGCCGCGGGCATCCTGATCCTGCCGGAAGTCAAGGCAAGGAAAGGAAAACACATGACCGCAGGGGCATCGGTGTGGTTCGTGACCGGGTGCTCGACCGGGTTCGGCCGTAGCCTGGCCGAGCATCTGCTCGATCTCGGCCACCGGGTGGTCGTCACCGCGCGGCGCACCGAGACGATCGCGGATCTGGCCGACCGCGGGCAGGCCTTGGTCCTCCCGCTGGACGTGGCCGACGACGAGCAGGTGCGGGCGGCTGTCCGGGCGGCGGAGGACCACTTCGGACAGATCGACGTTCTGGTGAACAACGCCGGCGTCGGTTACTTCGCGGCTGTCGAGGAGAGCGACGAGGAACAGATCCGCACGCTGTTCGACGTCAACTTCCACGGCGTCTCCCGCATGGTCCGCGCGGCGTTGCCGGGCATGCGCCGCCGCCGCAGTGGGGTCATCGTCAACCTCACCTCGATCGGCGGGCTGGCCGGGTTCCCGGCCGTGGGCTACTACTGCGCGACCAAGTTCGCGGTCGAGGGCCTCAGCGACACCCTTCGCCACGAGCTCGCTCCGCTGGGCATCGGCGTGATGACCGTCGAGCCGAGCGCGTTCCGCACCGACTGGGCCGGCTCCTCGGCCGAGACCACCCAGCCGATCGCCGACTACGACGCGACCGCGGGCGCGGCACGCCGGGCCTACCACGAGTCCGTCGGTCGCCAGGCCGGCGACCCCGACCGCGCCGCCCGCGCCGTGGTACAGGCCGTCGAGGCGCCGGACCGCCCGCAGCGTCTGCTGCTGGGCAATGAGGCCTACGACACCGCGGTCGGCCGGTTCCGCGCCGCCCTCGACGAGTTCGCACGCTGGGAATCCGTGACCCGCGGCGCCGACTACCCCGTCACCGTCCACAACTGACACTCGGAGGAACACCATGAACCGCTTCACTGGCAAGGTCGCCGTCGTCACCGGCGGCGGTTCCGGCATCGGTGAGGCCGCCGCCCGCCGCCTGCTCGCTGAAGGAGCGAGCGTCGTGATCGCCGGGCGCAGCGAAAGACGGCTGCGCGAAGCTGCCCGGACGATGCCCGCGGACCGGGTCCTCGTCCACGTCGCCGACGTCTCGGTCCGCGCCGACTGCGACGCCGTGGTGGCCGCCGCCCTGGACCGCTTCGGCCGGATCGACACGCTGGTCAACGCGGCCGGGATGAACCTCGTCGGTTCCGTGCCCGCCACCAGCGACGAGGACTGGCGTGCCTGCATGGGCGCGGACCTCGACGGCGTGTTCTTCATGATCCGCGCCGCCCTGCCCGCCCTCACCGAGAGCAAGGGCTCGATCGTGAACGTCGGATCGGTCTCCTCGCTCGGCGGCGGCTGGAGTCACGCGGCCTACTGCGCAGCGAAGGCGGCGGTGGCGAACCTGACCCGCGCGGTCGCCTGTGACCACGGCGCCGACGGTGTCCGCGCCAACGTCGTCTGCCCCGGCCTGACCGTCACCGACATGGTTTCGGAGATCATGGCCGACGAAGCGCTGCTCGACAAGGGTGGGAGCGCATCCCGCTGCGCCGCGCCGGGCAGGTCGACGAGGTCGCCGCCGCGATCGCGTTCCTCGCCAGCGACGAGGCGGCGTTCATCACCGGCGCGAGTCTCGCCGTCGACGGTGGCCAGACCGCCACCGACGGCGGTCCCGAATGGGGCAAGTGACCGGTCGCCTAAGAGGCGGTTTCCTCCCGCGCCCGGGCCAGGATGGCCTGGGCGCGGAGGACGACCGGCCGGTCCACCATCTGTCCGTTGTGGACGCCGACGGAGCCGTCGGTGACCGAGGACAGGATCTCCTTGGCCCACTGGACTTCCTCGCCGGAAGGGGTGAAGGCGGCGTTGACGGGGTCGATCTGGTTCGGGTGGATGCACAGTTTGCCGGTGAAGCCCAGCTCGATCGCGTGCGCCAGGTCCGCGCGCAGCACCGCCGGGTCCTCCAGCTCAGTGGTGACGCCGTCGATCGGGGCGGCGCGGCCGGCCGCGGCGGCGGCGATCACCACCGCGGAGCGGGCGTGCTGCAGGGCGGTGTGGGAGTGGTGGTCGACGCCGAGCTGGGCCGCGAGGTCGATGCTGCCGAACGCGGGCCGCACCACGCCCTCCGCGGCGCAGACCTCCACTGCCCGCGCCACGCCGAGCGCGGTTTCAATCAGCGGGATCACCGGCGTGCCGATCGACGCCAGCACGGCTGGGTCTTCGGCCTTGGGCACCATGACGGCGGTGGCGTGGTCGGCGACGGCGGCCAGGTCGTCGTCGAACCACGGTGTGCCGGGGCCGTTGATCCGCACCACCGCCTCACCAGATGCCAGCCACGCCCGGACATGTTCCCGCGCCGAAGCCTTCTGGTCGGGGCCGACGGCGTCCTCCAGGTCCAGCACCACCACATCACAACCGGAGGCGGCGGCCTTGGCGAACCGGTCGGGGCGGTGGCCGGGCACGAACAGGAAACTCCGCGCACCAGCGATCATGCGACACCTCGCAGCTGGCCGGTGGCGGTCTGCCGCCCATACAGGTCCCGCACCGCCGTGGTCACCCCATCCGGTTCCTCGCTGGCGGCGGTGATCAGCCCCTGGTGGTCGAACAACGGGGACACCAGCCGGTAGGTGAACTCCACCTCGCCGCCGACACCAAGAGCGCGGGCGGCTTCGGCCATCGCCAGCGCCTGCAGCGGCCCGTGGGTCAGCAAACCGGGATAGCCCTCGACATCGCGGGCGTAGTCGCGGTCGTAATGAATCCGGTGCGCGTTGTAGGTCAGCGCGGAGAACCGGAACAACAACGTCGGTGTCACCTCGATCGCCCACTCCCCCGGCCCGGCAGGCACCACCTCCCCAGCCGAGACCGCGGGCAGACTCCCGGCGGCCGGGCGGTAGACGATGTCCTGCCGCTCCTCCACCACCACCCGCCCGCCCTGCGAGATCAGGTGCTCCACGGTCACGAAGGTCAACGGCCCGGACCGGCCTTGCTTGTCGGCCACCGACGCCACCCGGGTGCGCCGCGTCGCCGGCTCCCCGCACCGCAACACCCCGCGCGTGCGGACCCGGCCGCCGGCCCACATCCGCCGCCGCCCCGGCCCCGGCGGCGCCGGCACACCATTGCGCACCGGATGCCCATCCGGCCCCAGATCCGCCTGCGCCGGGCGTTCCAGCAGGTAGAACCAGTGCCACAGCAGCGGCAGCCCCTCGCGGGCCAGGTCCGGCACCGGCACGTCCAGCAACGCCCCCAGCGCCCGCGCGGGCTCCGGCGACAACACCTCGGTGCGCTCCACGACCTCGGTCACGGCGTCAGATCCGGTTCCGGTTGATCAACTGGCGGGCGATCACGCCACGCTGGATCTCGTTGGTGCCCTCACCCACGATCATCAACGGCGCGTCCCGGAAATACCGCTCCACATCGAACTCCGTCGAATACCCATACCCACCGTGGATCCGCACCGCGTTCAACGCCACCTCCATCGCCGTCTCCGACGCGAACAGCTTCGCCATCCCCGCCTCCATGTCACACCGCTGCCCCGAGTCATACCGACGAGCAGCCATCAACACCAACTGCCGCGCCGCCTCCAGCTTCGTCGCCATGTCCGCCAGATAGTTCCCGATCGACTGATGCTGCCAGATCGGCTTACCGAACGACTGCCGCTGCTGGGCGTACCGCAGCGAGTCCTCCAACGCAGCCCGCCCCACGCCCAGGGCCCGGGACGCCACCTGGATCCGGCCCACTTCCAGGCCCTTCATCATCTGGGCGAACCCCTCGCCCTCGGCACCACCCAGCAGCGCGTCCACCGGTGCGCGGTACCCGTCGAAGGACAGCTCGCAGCTCTCCACCCCCTTGTAGCCCAGCTTCGGCAGGTCACGGGACACGGTGAGCCCGTCGCCGTGTTCCACCAGCAGGATGCTCATCCCCGCGTGCCGGGGCGTCGCGGCCGGATCGGTCTTGCACAGCAGCGCGATCAGCTGGGAGCGGCGGGAGTTGGTGATCCACGTCTTCGCGCCGTTGACGACGTAGTGGTCCCCCTCGCGCCGGGCCGTGGTGGTCATCGCCTGCAGATCGGATCCGCCGCCCGGCTCGGTGAGCGCCATGGTCGCCCGGATCTCCCCGGTGGCCATCTGCGGCAGGTAGCGGTCCCGCTGCTCCGGCGTGCCGAACGTGGCGATCAGCTTCGACACCACCGTGTGCCCGCCCATCGCTCCGGCGAGGCTCATCCAGCCGCGCGCCAGCTCCTCGGTGACCTGGACGTAGCACGGCATCGACACCGCGACCTCGCCCCACGGCTCCGGGATCGCCAGCCCGAAGATGCCCATCTCCTTCATCGCGTCGATGAGCTTCTCCGGATAGGTGTTGTCGTGCTCCAGCTCCCGCGCCACCGGCCGGACCTCGCGGTCCACGAAGTCCCGGACGGTGTCGACGATGAACTGCTCTTCGGTGCTCAGCTCAGGCATGGTGTGTCCTCGCAGTGGTGGGTGGCGGCACGAGGTGCCGGGGTCCGGTGGCGACGCCGTCGAGGGCGAGCACCCGGCCGCCCTTGGCCGCCGTGACGACGAGTGTGTCGCGGGCCGGGCCCGCGAAGCACAGGTTGGTCGGAAAGGTGCCGTCCGGGAAGCGGATCGGCGCCAGCGGGGTGCCGTCCGTGCCGAGCACGGCGATCCGGTCGGCGTCGGGCAGGGCCGCGTAGAGCCGCCCGTCGGCGTCGAACGCCAGGCCGTCCGGCCCGCCGGGAAGCGCGGCGAGGACACCGTCGAAGCGCAGGGACGCCCCGTCCCAGGTGTAGCCGAGCAGACGGCGTTCGCGGGTGGCGGCGACGACCAGCCGGTCGCCGTCGAAGGCCAGCCCGTTGGGGAAGTCGATCCCCTCGGCCACCACTTCGAGCCGGCCGTCCCGCGGGTCGTAGGCGAGCACCTGGCCGGGCCCCTCCTCGTGGGGGCTGCCGGGGTCGGTGAACCAGATCCGCCCGTCCGGGCCGCGGACCAGGTCGTTGGGCGCACGCACGCCAGTGGTGAGGGCGTCCAGGACCGTGCCACCGAGCAGGGTCTGCAGTCCCGCCGCGGCCGGGCGGTGTGAGCTGCTCCGCCGCACCGATCCCCCGTTCTGGGCGACCCACACCCGGCCGTGTTCGTCCTCGGCCAGCCCGTTGGGGCCGCCGCCGGTCTCGACACGCCGTACGACGGCGCCGGTGCGGTGGTCGAGTTCGAGGACCTGGCCGCGGGACACGCTGGTCACGAGCAGGCGGCCGTCGCTGGTCCACAAGGGGCCTTCGGTGAAGCCGGCGCCGCTGGTGAGCAACCGGATGTCAGGCATCGAACACCTCGCGGAGCTTGAGCTTGCTGACCTTGCCGGTGTCGGTGAGCGGCAGGTCGGCGGCGGTCATCAGGACGAACCGCGACGGCACCTTGTACCCGGCCGCCTGGCCCCGGATGTGGGCGGTCAGGTCGGCGACGAGCCCGTCCTGTTCGGCTCCCGGGTCGCGGGGCACCAGCACGCAGGCCATCACCTCGTCTCCGTTCTCGCCGGGCACGCCCATGACGAAGGCCTGGTCGACGGCCTCGTGCGCGATGAGGATGTCCTCGACCTCGGCGGGGGCGATGTTGATGCCCTTGATCTTCATCATCTCCTTGCGCCGCCCGGCGAAGTGCAGCCAGCCGTGCTCGTCGAGCCACCCCAGGTCGCCGGTGCGGAACCAGCCGCCGGGCCGGATGGCGTCGGCGTCGAGTTCGGGCGCGTCGAGGTAGCCGTCGATCACCGCGCCGGACAGCTCGATCTCCCCGGTCACCCCGGCCGGGCACGGCACGCCGGCGTCGTCGACGATCCGGACCTGCTGCGTGGGCAGCGCGGTGCCGCAGGTGCTCAGCTTGACCTCGACCGGATCGAGCGCGTCGCTGACCGTGGAGTGGCCGTAGCCTTCGGTGAGCCCGTACATGCTGCACACCTGGGTGACGCCGAGTTCCTCGATCACCAGGCGCTTGTCCTCGGCGGTGAACCCGCACGTGCCGGTGCGCAGCGACGAGATGTCGCGCTTGCCGAACGACGGCGCCGACAGCAACGCCCGCGTGGTGGGCGCGAGTCCGTAGTAGACGGTGCAGCGCTCGCGCTCGATGAAGGCCAGCGCCTCCTCGCCGTCGAGGCGTTCCTGCAGGCAGAGCGTGGTGGCGTGGGTGAGGGCGACGGGCAGGGCGTTGGCCGTGCCGTAGCCGAAGAAGAACGGCGCCGAGATCCACAGCCGGTCGCCGGGGCGCAGGTGCTGGCGGCGGCCGATCTCGCGGGGGTTGGCGACCAGCGGGCCGTGGCGCAGCGGGACCGGTTTGGGTTTCGCGGTGCTGCCGCTGGTGAACAGGATCGCCGCCAGGTCGCCGGGGCCGACCGGGACGTCGACGGGCGGGCCGGCGGGCAGCGCCGGGGGCAGCTCGGCGCCGGCGGGCCAGGTGAGCGCGCCGAGGTAGTCGCGGCGGGATTCGCCGTAGAGCTCGCCGTACCCGGCCTGGGCCAGGTCGGCGAGGACGTCGCGGCCGAACAGCTTGTCGTCGGTGACGACCGCCCTCAGCCCGGCCCGCTCGATCACGTAGGCGTATTCGGAGGAGCGGTACCAGGTGTTGACCGGGACCGCGACGAGACCGGCTAGGTGCGCGCCGAGGGTCGCGGTGAGCCAGCGCAGCCCGTTGGGCAGCAGCACTCCCACCCGGTCGCCCGGCCGCAGTCCCGCGGCCACGTAGCCCGCGGCCATGCGTTCGCACGCGCCGAGCAGGCCGGCGAAGGTGGCGCGGCCGTCGGCGGCGACCACGGCCTCGTGGTCGCCGAAGTGCTCGCCGAGGGCACGCAGCACCCCGGGCAGGGTGTCCTGGTCGAGAAGCCGGTAGTGATCCACAGTGGACTCCTTCAGGCGGGCCGGAACCGCACCAGCGGGGTGCCGTTCACGCGCTCGAACGTGGCCGTCACGGGCAGGCCGACGCGGACGTCGCCGCCGGTGACGTTGCTGATGATCTGCACGCCCTCGGTCAGCAGCACGACCGCGACGACGTACGGCGGCTGCGGCCCCGGTGGCGGGAAATAGGCCTTGCGGAACACGGCGTAGGACCACACCGTGCCGGTGCCGGCCGCGGTGAACCACTCGATGTCGCCGTGGACGCGGCAGTGCGGGCAGACCGGTTTGGGCGGGAAGCGGGACTCCCCGCAGGCCCGGCACCGCGCCACGCGCAGCTGCCCGGCTTCGAGCCCGGCGAGGTGCGGGGTGAGGTCGATGGTGCTCACGGCCGGCTCCCGTACACGACGGAGGACACCAGCGGCGCGGCGCAGGCGTACTGGATGTGGGTCGCGCCGGGGATCTGCCGTGCGCCGCATTCGCCGCGCAGCTGGCGCACGGCCTCCACGTTGAGGCCCCAGCCCTGCAGGTAGCTTTCGGACAGGTGCCCGCCGGAGGTGTTCACCGGGAGCTCACCCCCCAGCCCGATCCGGCCGTCCTGGATCCAGCGCCCGGATTCCCCGCGAGGACAGTAGCCCAGGCCTTCCAGGGTGAACAGCACGTTGGGGCTGAAGTTGTCGTAGAGCATCAGGCCGTCCACGTCGGCCCGGTCGATGCCGGCCTGGCGCAGCGACTCCGCGCCGGCCTCGCCGATCGCCCCGGCCCAGAAGTCCTCGGGCGGGAAGTCGGAGCCGAGGAACTGGGCCCGCTGGGCGGTGCCGAGCACGTACACCGGCGGCCGCGGCAGGTCCGGGGCGCGCTCGGCGGTGGTGAGGATCATCGCCACGCCTCCGTCGTTGATCAGGCAGTAGTCGAACAGGTGCAGTGGTTCGACGATGTGGCGCGAGGCCAGGTAGGTCTCCAGGTCGAGCGGGTCGCGCATCACCGCCGCCGGGTTGAGGGCGGCGTGCCGGCGGAAGGTCAGCGCCACCTCGGCCAGTTGCTCCTCGGTGGTGCCGTACTGGTGGCGGTGCCGCTGGAACATCAGCGCCGAGAACGCGCCCGGGGAGGTCATGCCGTAGGGCCGGGTCAGTTCCGGCGCGGTGCCGTAGCCCTCCCCGGCCGCGGTGTAGCCGGTGCCACCTGCGCCGTAGGTGGCGCCCGCGGAGCGGCCGTCGTTGCCGTACACCAGCGCCACGGTCCGGCACTGACCGGTGCGCAGCGCGGCGGTCGCCAGTTCGATCGCCGCCCCGCACATCCGGCCCTCGGCCGGGAGCGGCACGCACCACCGGGGCTGCAGGCCGTGGGCCGAGGCGAAGGATTCGTAGCCAGTGACCCGGCAGGCGACCAGCCCATCGACGTCCCGGACATCCATCCCGGCGTCGGCCAGCGCCTCGCGCAGCGCCCAGCCGGCCAGGTCGTCGGCGGAGTGGCCGGGCAGCTTGCCGAAGCGGGTGGTGCCCACCCCGGCGACGGCCGCGAGTGGCCTGTTCATCACGACTCCCTCGTCGTCTGATACTTGATAATGTATAAAGTCAATCCAGAAAGCAAGACCCCGGACGAAAAAAGGGCCTGCTCAGAAGGCGTCGTCGGCCAGGACGCCCTGGTCCCGCAGCGTGCGCACCACGTGGTCGCCCTCCAGCCGGACGTGCTCCCGGCTGGCGGCGTCGGCGGCCGCGGCGTCGCCGTCCCGCAGCGCGCGCAGGATGCGGGCGTGCCCCTTGTTCGCCTCGGGACCGCCGCCGGAGGGCACCTCGTACACCGAGCGGGGCAGGTTGCGGGACAGCTGGCGCAGCACCGACAGCAGACGGCGGCTGCCCCCGGTCTTGTTGATCAGGGAGTGGAACTCCCAGTTGAGGTCGTGCAGCTCGTCGCCGTCGGTGCTGCGCTGCATCTGCTCGTGCAGCTCCTCCAGCTTGCGCAGGACCGGCTCGGTGATCCGGGTGGCCGCCCGCGCGGTCGCCAGGCCCTGGACCATCCCGTAGATCCGGTAGTGGTCCTCGATGTCCTCCTGGCGGATCGGCACGATGAACGTGCCGCGGTGCGGCTCGGTGTCGACCAGCCCCTCGGTCTCCAGGGTGATGAGGGCTTCCCGGACCGGGAGCCGGCTCACGCCGAGCTCGGCGGCGATCGCGTCCTGCGGCACGCGCTGCCCGCGTTCGAGGGTGCCGTCGAAGATGCGCTCGCGGATGTGGGCGGCGACCTCGTCGCTCATGCTCCGCCGCTTCGGCTGCGCCGCCCTGGCCATGCCGCCACCCCGTCCCCGTGTCGCTGCTGCCGGATACTTTATCAACGTTACTCCTCGACGATCGGGGAAATACGCGGGGCGGGCGCGGGCTCCACCCGGTTGCCGCACACCCGCAGCGTCGACCGCGCCGCCAGGTGCTCGTCGGCGGCTGCCTCGGCCATGCTCAGCACCGGCGTGACACAGGCGTCGAGCGGCTCGAACACCGCCGCCCACTCGGCACGGGTGCGGCCGGCGAAGATCTCCGCGAACAGCTTCTTCGTGGCCGGCCAGGACTCCCGGTCCCACTGGTCCGGCAGCTGGGCGGGGTCCAGGCCGAGCGCCCGCACCAGCCGCTCGTAGAACTGCGGCTCCATGCTGCCCACCGCCAGGTACTCGCCGTCGGCGGTCTCGTAGACGTCGTAGAACGGCGCGCCGGTGTCGATGTCGTTCGTGCCGGGCTCGGGCTGCCACCGGCCGTCGGCGACGCGCTGCCAGATGCCGGACATCAGCAGGCTGGCCCCGTCGACCATCGCCGCGTCGACGACCTGGCCGCGGCCGGTCGCGTCGCGCTCCCGCAGCGCGGCCAGCAGCCCGAAGGCGAGCAGCATCCCGCCGCCGCCGTAGTCCCCGACGAGGTTGAGCGGCGGCACCGGCGCCTGTCCCCGCCGCGCGATCGAACGCAGGGCGCCGGTGACGGCGAGGTAGTTGATGTCGTGCCCGGCCTTGGCGGCCAGCGGGCCGTCCTGCCCCCAGCCGGTCATGCGGCCGTAGACCAAGCGCGGGTTGAGCTCCGCGCACGCTCGCGGCCCCAGGCCCAGCCGTTCCATGACGCCCGGCCGGAAGCCTTCGATGAGCACGTCGGCGGAGGTGATCAGCTCCCGGGCCCGCGTCAGGCCGTCGTCGGCTTTGAGGTCGAGGTGCAGGGTGCGGCGTCCGCGGTCGAGGATGCCGCCGTCCCGGTCGCTGCCGGGGCGGTCGATCCGGACGACCTCGGCGCCGGCGTCGGCGAGCATCATCGCGGCGAACGGCGCCGGGCCGAGCCCGGCGAACTCCACCACGCGCAGTCCGTTCAGCGGTCCCATCGGTGTTCCCTTCACGCCGGCTGCCGGTACGGATCGCCGATGCTGCGCCCGCCGCACACGACGAGCACCTGGCCGGTGACGTAGGAGGCGCCGGCCAGGTAGGCCACCGCGTCGGCGACGTCGCCGGGGTGCCCGGCGCGGCCGACCGGGATCGCCTCCAGGGTGCGTTCCCGAATGCGGTCCGGCAGCCCCTCGGTCATCCGGGTGGCGACGAACCCGGGCGCGACGCAGTTGACGGTGATGCCCTGGCGCGCGACCTCCAGCGCCAGCGACCGGGTGGCGCCGACAAGCCCGCCCTTGGCCGTGGAGTAGGCGGTGGAGCCGAAAGTGCCCAGCCAGGCGCGGGAGGCGATGTTGACCACCGCTCCCCCGCCGCGCCGCGCCATCGGGGGCAGCAGCAGCCGCGTGAGGGCCAGCGGGCCGAGCAGGTTGATCGCGAGCAGGCGGCGGAACAGCGCCGGGTCGAGGCGGCCGACCCGCGCGTCCTCGAGCACGCCGGCGCAGTTGACCAGGATGTCGATCCCGCCGAACTCGGCCACGCATGCGGCGGCGACCTTCTCCCGGGACTCGGGCGAGGCGACGTCCAGGACCATCGGCCGCGCCTTCGGCCCGATCCTCGCCGCCGCCTCCGCCGGGTCGAGGTCGGCGACGACCACGACGTCCGCCTCCCGGGCCAGCCGTGCGCAGACGCCCCGGCCGATGCCACCGGCGCCGCCGGTCACGAGCGCGGTCTTCATGGCCGCAACCTCCCCAGACCGCTGCCGGCGGTCACGTAGATCTCCTGTCCGGTGATGTCGCCGCCGTCGGCGGCGAGCAGCGCGGACACCTGGTGGGCGACCGCGGTTTCGGCGCCCTCGGCGTAGAGCACGGTGTTGACCGTGATGCCGTCCCGGGCCAGCTCGATCGCCAGCGTCCGCGCCATCGACAGCACACCGCCCGCGACCGCCCCGGCCGCGGTGGCGTGCGGCCGGCCCAGCGCGGCTTCGGCCGGGAGCAGGAACACCAGCCGTCCCGTCCCGGACAGCGTGGGCAGCTGCCGCTGCAGTTCGGCCAGCACACCGGCGAGCACGTCGCCGATCTCGGCGTCGAGCAGCTCGTCGGACAGCGCTTCCAGATCCCGGTCGCCGGGCAGGTCCGGGGCCAGGCACGCGGCGGGCACCGGTGATTCCAGTGTGGACAGTGCCGCGGTGAGCGCGGCGGAGCCGCCCCACACGTGCACGGTCGTGGTCACCTGCGTCATCGGGACATCACCAGCGTCGTCACCGATCCTCCGTCCGTTCCGTTGACCGTGCCGCCCTTGCAGTAGCTCAGCCCGACGCGCGCGCCCTCGACCTGGCGGGCCCCGGCGGTGCCGCGCAGCTGCCAGGTCAGCTCGCAGGCCTGAGCGACGCCGGTGGCGCCGACCGGGTGCCCGCGCGAGAGCAGCCCGCCGCTGGGGTTGACGGGCAGCCGCCCGCCAAGCGCGGTGTGCCCGGCTTCGGTCCACGCCGCGCCTTCGCCGCGCGGGATCAGGCCGAGTCCTTCCATCCGGACGATCTCGGCGATGGTGAAGCAGTCGTGCATCTCGACCAGGTCGATGTCCTCCGGACCGGTGCCGGTGAGCTTCCAGGCCTCCTCGGCCGCCCGGCGCGAGACGTCCTCCTCGTTGACGTCGCCGGTGCCGGGCCGCACGCTGCCGCTGACGAGCGCGCAGCCCAGCATGCGCGGTACGGAGCCGGTCACGCCGAGGCGGCGCAGCCCGGCCGGGCTGCACAGCACCATCGCCGCGGCGCCGTCGGAGATCGGGCTGCAGTCGAGCAGCCCGAGTGGTTCGGCGATCGGCCGCGCGGACAGCACCTCCTGCAGGCTGACCGGCCGCTGGTACTGCGCGAACGGGTTGTGCACCGAGTGGGCGTGGTTCTTCACCGCGACCGCGGCGATCTGCTCGCGGGTCGCGCCGTGGTCGGCCATGTAGCGGCGGGCGCTGAGCCCGTGGCCGGCGGCCATCACGTACCCGACCGCCGCGTCCAGGTCGCCCGGGTCGGGCCGCACGCCCCCGGACACCCGGTCGGTCATCTTCTCCACGCCGATCACGAGCACGACGTCGTGCAGGCCCGCGGCCAGAGCCACCCACGCCTCGCGCAGCGCGGTCGCCCCGCTGGCGCAGTAGTTCTCGTGGTTGGACACCGGGCGTCCGTCGAGGCCGAGCTGCGCCGCGACGCGCTGCCCGGCGACCGGACCGCCGAAGACGTGCCCGACGTAGAGGGCGTCCACTTGGGACAGTTCCGCGCCGGCGTCGGTGAGCGCGGCGCGGGCGGCGCCGACCGCCATGCGCTCCAGGGTGACGTCGGCGGGGTACTTGCCGAACCGGATCATGCCGGCGCCGGCGACGTGGGCGGGTGCGAGCGTCATGCCGCCACCTCCGCGCGGAACCGGTAGCCGACCAGGTCGGCGCCGTCGGCGTCCTGACCGGTGGTCGTCAGTTCCAGGTGCACGGGCAGGCCGATCGTGACGTCCTCGGGGGCGGTCCCGCTGATCTGGGCGAGCACGCGGACTCCCTCCGGCAGGTCGACGTAGGCCAGCACGTAGGGCACCTCGACGCCGGGCGGCGCCTGCCGGACGACGGTGAAGCTGTACACCGTGCCCGCGGGCGAGAGCTCGGTCTCGCGGATCCCCTCGACCGCCCGGCACCCAGGACAGAACTCCCGCGCCGGGAACGAGACCGTGGCGCACCGGTCACACCGGGACCCGAGCAGGCGTGGCGGGGTCAGCTTCAGCAGTCCGTCCCGGAAGGGGCGGGCCGCGGCGACGGCGGGCATCGGAACCTCCAGCAGTCTTCGATGGAACACGTCCGACGGTACAAGTTTGATACATGATCAGACAAGTCTCATGCGCGAAACAATGCGTTGAACAGCTACTTCGAGGTTTTTGCACCGCAGTCTGGACACCGTGGCCGCCCTGACGTAGCCTCCGTCACAAGCAGTTTGTATCAAATATCGAAGAGGATGAGACGCTGATGTCAACGACGACACCCGCCCGCGACCTGGCTCCCGTCGTGGCCTCCCGCCTCGCCGCGGAACCCCACCTGTTCATCGACGGTGAGCGCCGTGAGGCCCGCAGCGGCCGGACGCGCCCGGTGCTGGACCCGGGCACCGGCGAGCCGATCGCGACCACGGCGTGCGCCGGCGCGGCCGACGTCGACGACGCGGTCGCCGCAGCCGCGCGCGCCTTCGACCCCGCCTCCGAGTGGCGGCGGATGACCCCGCTGGAGCGCGGCCGCGTCCTGACCCGCATCGGCGAGGCGATCTACGCCCGCGCCGACGAGTTCGCGGAGCTGGAGGTGCTCGACGCGGGCAAGGTGCGCGGCGCGGCCCGCGCCATCGATGCCGAGTTCGCCGCGCGGACCTTCCTCTACTACGGGGGCTGGCCGAGCAAGATCCAGGGCACCACGGTGCCCGTCTCGCACCCGGGCATCCACGTCCGCACCGAGCGGGAACCCGTCGGGGTGGCCGGGGCGATCACGGCGTGGAACTTCCCGCTGCTGCTGTGCGCCTGGAAGATGGCGCCCGCCCTGGCCGCCGGGTGCCCGGTGGTGTTCAAGCCGTCGGAGGAGACCCCGCTGTCCGCACTGTGGCTGGCCGAGCTCGCTGTCGAAGCCGGCCTGCCGCCCGGCGTGCTCAACGTGGTGCCCGGCTACGGCGACGAGGCCGGCCAGGCACTGGTCGCGCACGCGGGCGTGCGCAAGCTGTCGTTCACCGGCTCGACCGCGGTGGGCCGCCGGATCGCGCGCGACGCCTCGGACCTGCTCAAGCGGGTCACCCTCGAACTGGGCGGCAAGAGCGCGAACATCATCTTCGGCGACGCCGACCTCGACGCCGCCGTCGCCGGGTCCGCGGGCGGGATCTTCTGGCACTCGGGCCAGACCTGCAGCGCGCCGTCCCGGCTGTTCGTGCAGCGCGACATCCACGACGAGGTGGTGGACAAGCTGCTCGCCGAGGCCGCCGCGTTGTCGATCGGCCACGGCCTGGACTCCGGCGTCGACTTCGGGCCGCTGGTCAACGAGCGCCAGGTGGAGCGGGTCCGCGGCTACGTCGACCGGGCCGCCGCGGAAGGCGCGAAGGTGCACCAGGCCGGGGAACTGCCGGCCGGTGGCGGGTTCTTCTACCCGCCGACCGTGATCGCCGGCGCCACCGACGACATGGAGTGCGCGCGCGAGGAGATCTTCGGCCCGGTCGTGGTCGTGCTGCCCTTCGACGACGCCGAGGAGGCCGCCCGCCGCGCCAACGCCAGCGACTACGGCCTCGCGGCCGGGTTGTGGACGGGCAGCGTCGCCACCGAGCACGCCATGACCCGCGCCCTGCGCGCCGGGACCGTCTACGTCAACGGCTGGGGCCTGACCGACCCGGCCGCGCCGTTCGGCGGCTTCGCCCAGTCCGGCTACGGCCGCGACCTCGGCCCGGACAGCCTCGACGGCTACCTCGAAACGAAGTCCGTGTGGACCTTCCACGGCTGACCCTCCCCCGCGAACGGAAAGAAGAGACACCATGAAGACCCGCGCCGCCGTGCTGACCGGCTATCACCAGCCCTTCGAAGTCCGGGAGGTCGAACTCGACGAGCCCGGCCCCAACGAGGTCCTGCTCAAGGTTTCCGCCGCCGGGCTGTGCCACTCCGACCTGCACATGATGGACGGCGACAACGTCGTGCGCTTCCCGATCGTGGGCGGCCACGAAGCCGCCGGGATCGTCGAGCGCGTCGGCCCGGGCGTCACCCGGGTCGCCGAGGGCGACCACGTCGTGTGCAGCTTCATCCCCAGCTGCGGCAAGTGCCGCTACTGCTCCACCGGCAAGCAGAACCTGTGCAACATGGGCGCCACCATCCTCGAGGGCAGCATGCCCGACGGCACCTTCCGCATGCACGACCCCGAGCTCGGCGACATCGGCGCGTTCTGCATGCTCGGCGCGTTTTCCGAGTACACGACCGTGTCCGAGCTGTCGTGCGTGAAGGTCGACGACTGGCTGCCGCTGGACAAGGCGGTGCTGGTCGGCTGCGGCGTGCCGACCGGGTACGGCAGCGCGGTCAACGCAGGCGAGGTGAAACCCGGTGACACCACGGTGATCTACGGGATCGGCGGCGTCGGGATCAACGCCGTGCAGGGCGCGGTGCAGGCCGGGGCGAAGAACGTCATCTGCGTCGACCCGGTCGAGTTCAAACGGCAGACCGCCAAGGAGTTCGGCGCGACCCACGTGTTCGCCACCGCCGAGGAGGCCGCCGACGCGGTGCGCGAACTGACCTGGGGCGAGGGCGCGGACCAGGCGATCTGCGTGGTCGGCGTGATGACGGAGAAGGTCATCGCGGACGCCTTCGCGGTGATCGGCAAGGGCAGCACGGTCGTCGTCACCGGTGTGGCGAACCCGGCGAACCTGACGGTGCACGTGTCCGGTTCGGACCTGGTGTTCAACCAGAAGACCATCAAGGGCACGCTGTTCGGCTCGTCCAACCCGCAGTACGACATCGTGAAGATGCTGCGGATGTACGACGCGGGCAGGCTCAAGCTCGACGAGCTGATCACCGCCCGGTACACGCTCGACGAGATCAACGACGGGTACCAGGACCTCCGCGACGGCAAGATCATCCGCGGGATCATCGACTACACCAAGTAAGCCGGGCCGGTGGCCGGATGGGGGCCGGCCACCCCGCTTCTCCCCAGGAGCTCACCGATGCGCTCTCCCTCCGCGGTCGTCGCGGCCACCCTGGTCGGCAACTTCACCGAGTGGTTCGACTTCGCCGTCTACGGCGCGGTCGCCGTCACCCTCGGCCGCGTCTTCTTCCCCACCGGCGATTCCGTCGCCTCGTTGCTGGCGTCCCTGGCGGTGTTCGGCATCGCGTTCGTGTTCCGCCCGCTGGGCGGCGCGCTGCTCGGCTCGCTCGGCGACCGGCGTGGCCGCCGGGTGGCGCTGTCCACCGCCGTCATCGGCATCAGCGGCGCCACCACCCTCATCGGCCTGCTCCCGTCGTACGCCGCGATCGGGTTCTGGGCGCCGCTGCTGCTGGTGCTGCTGCGCTGCGTCCAGGGCCTGTCCGCGGGCGGCGAGTGGACGAGCGCGTCGGCATTCCTCGCCGAATACGCCCCGCCGGGCCGCCGCGGTTTCCGCGCCAGCCTGATCTCCGCCTCCGGCGGCCTGGCGATCGTCGCGGGCACCGGATCGGTGCTGCTGCTGGAAAACCTGCTGACCCCGGCGCAGATGCAGTCCTGGGGCTGGCGGTTGCCGTTCCTGCTCGCCGCGCCGCTCGGCCTGGTCGGCCTGTACCTGCGGCTGCGCCTGGACGAGACGCCGGTGTACCGGAGCCTGCGCGAGCGGGACGAGGTCGCCGCCACGCCGGTGCGCACCGCGCTGCGGACCGAACGCCGCACCCTGGTGCTCGCCTTCGCCTGCGCGTCGGTGACCGGCGTCGGGTTCTACTACCTGGCCACGTACTTCACCAACGCCATGTCGGCGAGCGGCAACCGGTCCGCGTCCCTGGCGGTGAGTTCGATCGCGCTGCTGTTCTACGCCGCGATCTGCCCGGTGGCCGGGTGGGTGTCCGACCGGGCCGGGCGGCGTCCGGTCTACGTCGGCGGCGCGCTGGCCCATGCCGTGCTGGCCGTGCCGGTGCTGCTGCTGGTCGGATCGGGCTCGCCCGGCCTGGCGCTGCTGGGCATGTGCCTGTTCGCCGTCCCCCAGGCGTGTCTCAACGTGATGTCGTCGATCGTGCTCGTCGAACTGTTCCCGGCCCGCACCCGGTCCAGTGGTTCGGCGCTGGCCTACAGCCTCGGGGTCGGCCCCATCGCCGGCACCGCCCCGCTCGTGGCCGCGGCGCTCGCGGCCGCCACGGGCAGCCCGCTCGCGCCTGCCCTCTACCTCGCCGTCATCGCTGCCGCGGTCGGCCTCGTGCTGGCCCGCAAGCTGCCGGAGACCGCGGCTCGTCCGCTCGGCGAACCGGCCGCCGTCACCACGCGCGCGGCCTGATCCCACTCCCCCACGCGGCCCGGCCCGTCCGGGCGTTCCCCCCTGCCCTCTGCCCTGGAGGCCGCCATGTCCACCGGCACCATCCTCGCCCGGCTCGAACGGCTCCCGATGAGCCGCCCGCAGTACGGCATCCTCTTCGCGGGTGGCCTCGGCCACCTGTTCGAGGCGCTCGACATCGTGATCATCGGCTTCATGCTGCCGCACCTGAAAGCGGAGTTCGGTCTGGACAACGTCCAGATCGGCCTCATCGGCGGCGCCGCGCCGGTCGGCATGATCGTCGGCGCGATCCTCGCCGGCGTGGTCGGCGACCGGTTCGGCCGCAAACGCGTGATGCTCTACGCGCTGCTGCTGTTCTGCGCCGCCTCGATCGCGCTCGCCTTCGCCAACGGGTTCGCGTTCATCCTCGTGGTCCGCGTGATCGGCGGGCTGGGCGCGGGCGCGGAGGCCGCCATCGTCTCGCCCTACATCTCCGAGTTCGCGACCGGGCACAACCGCGGCCGGTTCGTCAGCGGCGTGACGTTGTTCTTCTCGCTCGGCAACGTGGCAGCGGCGGTGCTCGGCTCGCTGGTCGTCCCGCTGGACGGCGGCTGGCGCATCGCCGCGGTGATCTGCGGCCTGCCGGTGCTGGTCCTGCTGTGGTGGCGGCGCTCGCTGCCGGAGTCGCCGCGGTGGCTGCTCAGCCAGGGACGCGTGGACGAGGCGGACGCCGTGGTGACGCGGCTGGAGGAGCGGGTGATCGCCACCCGCCGTGGCGCCGCTCTGCCGCCGGTGCCGCCGGTGAACGTCGTCGCTCCCGCCACGCCCGCGGTGTCCTGGTCGCCGCTGCAGGTGTGGCGCGGCGGTCTCGCGCGGGTGTCGGTGGCGACGTGGCTCGGCTCGTTCGTGTTCCTGTTCGCCTTCTTCGGGTTCTTCACCTGGATGCCGTCGCTGTTCCTGGAGATCGGGGTCGACCCCGGCGTGGCCGCGACCTACAGCTTCTTCCTGTTCGTGGCCCAGCCGATCGGGTACCTGACCGCGATCGCCGTCAGCGACCGGTTCGAGCGCCGCACGCTGCTGGTGACGTTCTTCGGCTTCGCCGCGCTCGCCTCGCTCGCGCTGGGGGTCGTGCCGCGCGACAGCATCGCCCTGCTGCTGATCGGGATGGCGTTGTCGATCTGCATCACCTGCATCTCCGGGATCGTGTTCCCGTACTGCTCGGAGGTCTACCCGACCGCCATCCGCGCCACCGGCGCCGGGCTGGCCTCGACGGCGGGCAACGCGGGCGGGCTCACCGCCCCGGTCGTCATCGGCCTGGCGTTCGGCTCGATCGGGTTCGGCGGCGTGTTCGCGGTGATGGCCGCGCTGCTGGCCGCGGGCGCGCTCGTCATCCGGCTGTTCGGACCCCGCGTCACCGGCAAGACCCTGGAACAGGTCTTCGCCGACGAAACCACGCGGCCCACCACCCCCAGCGCACTCGAAGGGAGCGCGTCGTGAGCCAGTCCCCCGTCCCGCGCAGGCGGATCTACTTCGCCACGGTGTTCGGCCACCTCGTCGAGTGGTACGAGTTCTCCGTGTACGGTTTCGTGGCCGTCCACATCGGAGCGACGTTCTTCCCCGGCGCCGACCCGATGGCCCGGCTGCTGGCCACCTTCGGCGTGTTCGGCTTCACCTTCGGGTTCCGCCCGCTGGGCGCCCTGTTCTTCGGGCCGCTGGCCGACCGGATCGGCCGTCGTCCGGTGCTGGTCACGGTGCTGCTGCTGATGTGCGGGTCGACGTTCGCGATCGGGTTGCTGCCCGGGTACGCCACGCTCGGCATCGCCGCGCCGGTGCTGCTCGTCGTGTTGCGCGGGCTGCAGAACTTTTCCACCGGCGGCGAGTTCGGCAGCGTCGGGGCGTTCATGATCGAGCACGCCCCGCCGGGGCGGCGCGGGTTCGCCACGAGCTGGCTGATGTTCTCCGCCGTGGTCGGGTTCGTGATCGGCAGCCTGGTGGTCGTCACGCTGGCCGCGGCGCTCGGTGACGCGGCGATGGCCGAGTGGGGCTGGCGGATCCCGTTCCTCGTCGCCGGCCCGCTCGGCATCGTCGGCCTCTACATCCGGTTGCGTCTGGAGGACACGCCGGAGTTCCGCGCACTGGCCGACCGGCACGAGGTGGCGCAGTCGCCGCTGCGCGAGGCGCTGCGGTACCGGCGGGAGATCCTCACCGTGGCGGGGCTGGCGGGCCTGCACACCACCGCGTTCTACCTGGTGCTGACGTTCATGGTGTCGTACCTGACGCAGACCGTCCGGTTCGGCACCGGGCTGGCGCTCACCGCGACGCTCGCCGGCGCGGTCGCCGCGCTGGCGCCGATGCCGTTCGTGTCGGCGTTGTCGGACCGGATCGGGCGGCGGCCGGTCCTGATCACGCTCACCGTGGCGATCGCCGTGCTGGCGGTGCCGGTGCTCGCGGTCATCCGGAGTTCCCCGGCCGGGGCGATCGCGGGGCAGGTCGTGCTCGGGTCGCTGATGGGGGCGCTGGTGTCGACCACGCTGGTGTCGATGACGGAGATCTTCCCGCCGCGGGTGCGCTCGGCCGGTTCGTCGTTCGCCTACACCATCTCCGCGGCGCTGATCGGCGGCACGGCGCCGTTCGTGTCGACGTGGCTGATCGGCGCGACCGGCAGTTCGCTGGCGCCCGCCGGGTACCTGGCCGCGACGGCGTTGCTGGCTCTGGTCGCCGCCGTGTGCTTCCGGGAGCCGGTTCCGTCGGTGAAGGGAGAAGTCCGTGTTGGACAGTGACGTCCTCGACCGCGGCGACGGGCCGGCCGTGGTGTTCAGCCACGGCACGCTGCTCGACCGCACGATGTTCGACCCGCAGATCGCGGCGCTGGCCGGCGCGTACCGGACCGTCGCCTACACGAGCCGGGCGGGCACGTCCCGTTACGGCACGGAACGCTCGCTGGACGACCTGGTCGCCGACTGCCTCGACGTGGTGCACGGCATCGACCGGTTCGTGCTGGTCGGCATGTCGGTGGGCGGGTTCATGGCGATCGAGCTGGCGTTGAAGCACCCGGAGCGCCTGGCCGGCTTGGTGCTGGTGTCGACCATGGCCGACGCGTACACGCCGGAGGAGCGTGAGCGGTTCGGGGCGCTGCTGGAGCCGATGGACACCGAGGAGCCGATCAGCGCGGAGTTCGCCGAGGCGTTCGTGCCGGTGATCTTCGGGCCGCGGACGATCGCGGAGAACCCGGAACACGTGCGGCGGTGGGTGCGGAAGTGGCGGGCGCGCCCGTCGCGCTCCGTCTGGGGCGAGTACCGGTCGTGGATCGACCGGGAGGACCGGCTCGGCCGGCTGGCCGAGATCACGGTGCCGACGCTGATCATCCACGGCGAGGACGACGGCGGGATCCCGATCGCCCGTGCGGAGGCGATGCACGCCCGCCTGCCGGGGTCGGAGTTCGTGCGCGTCCCGGACAGCGGGCACCTGGTGACCGAGGAGCAGCCCGAGGCGGTCAACCAGGCGCTGCGGAGGTTCGTCGACGGGATCGCGCCGTGGTGAGCCGCGAACTGGATGGCCAGGTCGCGATTGTGACCGGCGGCGCGCGTGGCATCGGCGCCGCGGTCGTGCGGTCGCTGGCCGCCGCCGGCGCGGCGGTGGTGATCGCGGGCGGGCGCGAAACCGACGGGCGCGCTCTCGCCGCCGAACTCGGCGACCGGGTGGTCTACGAACCGCACGACGTCGGCTGCGAACACTCGTGGGAGCGGCTTCTCCAGGCCACGGCCACGCGGCTCGGCCGGCCGGCGATCCTGGTCAACAACGCCGGGATCTACCGGCCGGGACCGGACGTGACCGGGACGGCGCCGGAGGACTTCGACGAGCACTACCGGGTCAATCAGCGCGGCCCGTTCCTCGGGATGCGGGCCGCGGGCGCGGTGATGAAGGCGGCCGGTGGCGGGGCGATCGTGAACATCTCCTCGATCGCCTCGCACCGGCCCTATCCCGGGCAAATCGCCTACTCCACCACCAAGTGGGCGGTGCGGGGCATGACGAAGTGCGCCGCGGTCGAACTGGGCGCGCACGGGGTCCGCGTGAACTCGGTGCACCCGGGCTTCATCGACACCGGGATGCTGGACGTCATCACCGAGGAGTGGAACGCCCAGGTCCTCGCGGCCACGCCGCTGGGGCGGCGGGGCCTGGCCGAGGAGGTCGCGGCCACCGTGCTCTTCCTGGTCTCCCCGGCCAGCGCCTTCGTCACCGGGGCGGAGTTCGTCGTGGACGGGGGGCTGGCTTCCTAGCGCGACTACCCGGCTGCGAGGGCCCGCACCGCGGCCGTCACGTCGGACTCGTCGTTGAAGTAGTGGAAGCCGAACCGGACCCGGTCGCCCAGGGCGGTGGCGCGCACGCCGTGCCCGGCCAGCGACCGGGCGATCCGGTCCGCCTCCGCGGTGGCCAGGACGACGATGTGCGAAGCCGGTCCACTGTGGACCCGCTGCAGGCCGAGTGCCGCCGCCTCGTCGGTCAGCTGCCCGGCCAGGCCGAGCACGTGCCGCTCCACCGCGGCCGGGTCCAGCTGCTGGAACAGGCGCAGCGCGGCACAGGCCCCGAGCCAGGAGAACCACGCCGGTGAGGCGTCGCAGCGGGCGGCGTCCGGTGCGAGGTCCAGGTCGCCGCCGAAATAGCCGTGCGGGGCGGCGGTCGACTTCCACCCGGGCGCCAGCGGCCGCAGCCCGGCCACCCGGTCCGGCCGCGCCACCAGCCACGCCGAGCCCCGCGGGCAGAGCATCCACTTGTAGCCGTGGACGGCGAGGTAATCGGGCGCCACGGCCGGGTCGAACCGCAACGCGCCGAGCGACTGGGTGAGGTTGACGAACAACAACGCACCCACCCGGTCGGTCGCGGCGCGCAGGGCGTGAAGGTCCAACCGCTGACCTTCGCGGCTGGTCACCTCGCTCACCGCCAGCAGCGCCACGTCCTCGTCGAGCGCCGCGATCAGGTCCTCGACCCTGGTCACGCCATCCCGGGCGGGCACGCTCACCACGTCGTGCCGCGCCAGCCACGGGAACCGGTTGCTGCGGAAGTCCTGCTCGGCCACCACCACCCGGCCGCGGGGCAGCGACGCGGCGACGGTGGCCGCCGCCTCGGCGAGCGAGGACACCGTGGCGACCGTACCCGGCGGAACGCCGAGGAAATCGGCGAACAGCTCCCGAGCATCGCCGGCGGCAGAGTCCCAGCCGAGCCAGTCGAACCCGCCCGAGGCCCACGCGTCGAGCACCTCGCGCATCGCCGTCACCACCGGCTCCGCCCCCGGCGGCGCGCCCGGCGTGTCCAGCCACACCTGGTCGCGCAGCGCGGGGAACAGCGCCCGGAACTCGGCGGGCGTCACCGGGGCACCGCGGCCATGGCCTCGACCTCCACCAGGATGTCCGGCCGGGCCAGCGCGGCCGCCACGATCAGCGACTGGGCCGGCCAGTCGCCGTCCGGGAACCAGCGGGTGAAGGTCCGCTTCACCACGGAGCGGAAGCCGGTCAGGTGCTCGGTGCCGGCCACCATGCTGAACACCTTGACCAGGTGCTGGGGCTGCGCGCCGGCCGCGGCGAGGAGCCGTTCGAGGTTGGCGAACATCGCCTCGGTCTGGGTCTCGGCGTCGGCACCGGCGAGGGTGCCGTCGGGCAGCGCGCCGACCTGCCCGGAGATCACCACGAGCTCGTGCCCGGGCGGGACGTGCGCCAAGTGGCTGTACATCCCAATCGGGGCGGCGACGGTGCCGGGGTTCCAGCGCTTGATCATGCGTTCTCCTCGGTTCGTTCCACAGTGGTGAGGGCTTCGCGCAGGACGGCGAGCGCCTCGTCCGCCTCGGCGACGGTGACGGTCATCGGCGGGGTGACCCGCAGGACGTTGCCGTGCAGCCCGCCGCCACCGATCAGCAGTCCCCGCTGCCGGGCGGCCTCCAGCACGCGCAGGGTCGCGGCCACGGCCGGCTCGCGGGTGCCGGGCACGACGAGTTCCACGCCGATCATCAGCCCCATCCCGCGGACCTCGCCGACGAGCGGGCAGCTCTCCGCGATCGCGCGCAGGCCGGTCATCAGGTGCTCGCCGACCTTGTCGGCGTTCGCCTGCAGGTCGTGCGAGAGCAGGTAGTCCAGGGTCGCGACACCGGCGGCCGTGGCAAGCGGGTTGCCCCCGGCCGTGGAGATCGAGTTCGCGCCGAGGCAGTCCATCAGCCCGGCGGGCGCGACGACCCCGCCGATCGCGACGCCGTTGCCCAGGCCCTTGGCGAAGGTGATCGCGTCCGGGGTCACGCCGGAACCCGGCATGGCGAAGAACGACCGGCCGGTGCGCCCCCACCCGGACTGGACCTCGTCGGAGATCAGCAGGATGCCGTAGTCGTCGAGCACGGCCTTCATCGCCGGGAAGAAACCCTCGGGCGGGGTGGCGAACCCGCCGGCGCCCTGAACCGGCTCGGCCAGCAGGCACGCCACGTCCCCGGCGGTGGAGGTTTCGATGATCGTGCGCAGCTCGTCGGCGCACGCGGCCACGAACGCGGCGTCGTCCAGGTGGCCGAAGGGGCTGCGGTAGCGGTAGCCGCTGTGCACGTAGGTGACCGCGAGCGGGCTGAGCGCGGTGGCCGACCAGCCCCGGATGCCGGTGGCCGCGACCGTGCCGAAGGACCGGCCGTGGTAGCTGCCGCGCAGCGCGAGCACCTGGTGCGACCGCCGCCGCTGGGTGGCCAGCAGCAGCGCCGTCTCGACGGCCTCGGTGCCGGAGTTGACGAAGAAGACCTTCGCTCCGGGCAGGCCGGACAGCTTCGCGATCCGCTCGGCGAGCTCGACCTGGCTGCGGATCAGGTACAGCGTCGACGAGTGCAGCAGGCGCCCGGCCTGCGCCCGGATCGCCTCGGTGATCTCCGGGATGTCGTGGCCGACCATGGTGGCGAGCAGGCCGCCGAAGAAGTCGAGGTACTCGCGGCCCTCGCCGTCGGTCACGCGGCGCCCTGAGCCGCGGACCAGTTCGATCGGCTCGTCGTAGTAGAGCTGCATCCAGGACGGCATGACCTGGCGGTGGCGCTGCCACAACTCGGCGTGGGGCACGGGCTCCTCCTTCGGCGGACGGCGACGCCTGCGCACGCTAGGACGGCCGCCTGGACCGGCTCACCGTCACCGGGCACGAATTTCAGATAGTCGAAAAACGGGTTCACTCTGATGCAATGGGCGCCTCCGGGGCCGCACAGTGTCGGCCAGCCGAGGAAGCAGGAGGTGACCATGCCGCGACCGACCGACGCCGACGTGACGGCCCGGGTCGACGCCCTGGCCGAGGACATGTTGTCGTTCCTGGCCGCGACGGTGCGGGATCCGAGCGAGAGCGGGTGGGAGGACCGGGTCACCGGCCGATACGCCGACTGGTTCACCGCCCGCGGCTGGCCGGTGACGCGGCAGCCGCTCGAGGAGGCGTCCGGGGAGCCGCGGGCCGCGCAGCGGGAAAACCTGATCGCCTGGTACCCCGGCCGCCGCGGGCTGCCGTGCGTGGTCCTCAACGGCCACGTCGACGTGGTGCCCGCGGGCGAGGAGCAGGCGTGGTCCCGGCCGCCCTACTCCGGCGACCGGGACGGCGGCCTGGTGCACGGGCGCGGCTCGGTGGACATGAAGGGCGGTATCGCGGCCGGGCTGTACGCGCTCGCCGCCCTCGAACAGGCCGGGGTGGATCTGCCGTTCGACGTGGCGGTGCAGCTCGTCGTCGCCGAGGAGACCACCGGGGCGGGCACGCGGGCGGCGGTGCGCGAGACGCCGGAGCCGGCGGCCGCGCTGGTGCTGGAGCCCACCGGCGGGGCGATCGTGCCGGTCAGCACCGGTCTGCTGTTCTTCACCGTCGAGGTCACCGGCGTCGCCGCGCACACCTCGGCCCCGTGGCGCGGGGTGGACGCGTTCGACAAGCTGATCCGGGTCCGCGAGGCGCTGGCCGAGCTGGCGCGCAAGCGGGGCGCGGCGTACCGGCACCCGCTGTTCGCCGACGTGCCGACCGCGATCCCGTTCGCGATCGGCACCGCCCGGGCGGGCAGCTGGCGCGCGGCGGTGCCCGACCACGCGACCATGTCCGGGCGGATCGGGCTGACGCCCGGTGAACCTCCGGCGGAGCTGCGCCAGGAGGTGGAGCGGGTGCTCGCCGAGGTCGCGGCGACCGACGACTGGCTGCGGGACCACCCGCCGGTGGTGCGCTGGGACCACGAGGGCCTGCCCGGCTGGGAAACCCCCACCGACCACCCGCTGATCACCGCGCTGCGGTCCGCGCAGCGGGGGTGCGCGGGCGCGGAGACGCTGACCGGCTTCACCGCCGGCTCCGACGCCGCGTACTTCGGCTCCCGGGGTGTGCCGACGGCGATCTTCGGCCCCGGCGACGTGACCCGGGCGCACGCGCCGGACGAGTGCGTGGCCGAAGCCGACGTGGTGCGGGCCGCCAAGGTGCTCGCGCTGACCCTGGCCAGGCTGGTGGTGCGCGATGGGTGAGCAACGCACGACCGTGCTGCACACGCTGGAGCGCGGCCTGCAGGTGCTGGAGGCGGTCGCGGCCGCCGACGGCACCGCCACCGCGAAGGTGCTCGGGCGGCAGCTCGGCATCAAGATCGGCACCTGCTACCACCTGCTGCGCACGCTGGTCGCCAGCGGGCACGTGGTCCGGCTGCCCGGCGGGTACTACGACGTGGGCCCGAAGGCGGCGTCGCTGAGCCGGCACCTGCAACGCCGGTCCGGGCCCTCCCCCGAGCTCGCGGTCATCCTCACGCGCCTGCACAACAAGACCCGCGAGACCTCCTACATCTCCGGCTGGAACCACGGCACGCTGATCCTGCAGCACTACATCTCGGGCCTGCACACGCTGTCCGTGGGCAACCTCGACGTCGGCTACACCGGGCACATGCACGCCCGCGCCTCCTGCAAGGCGGTGCTGGCGTTCCTGCCGGAGGAGCAGGTCACCGCGATGTTCGCGGGCGTGCCGCTGGAGGCGGTCACCGCGCACACGATCACCGACTTCGACGCGCTCACCGTGGACCTGGCCACCTCGCGGCGCCGCGGTTATGCCCTGGACCTGGAGGAGTTCAGCGACGGCGTCTGCTGCGTGTCCGCGCCGTTCTTCGGCGAGAACGGGATGCCGGCCGGGGCGTTCACGGTGTCCGTGCCGCAGTCCCGGTTCACCGAGCGCCGGTCGTGGCTGATCGCGGAGGTGCGGGAGGCGGCGGCGATGGCGACCGGGCTGCTGCGCACCGGCCGGCTGACCGTGCCCTCGCCCGACGCGCCGCCGCGCACCGACCGGGAGGTCTCGTGAGGACACTGGACTCCGCCCGCGCGGTGGTCACCGGCGCCGGGCGCGGGATCGGGCGCGCGATCGCGGTGCGGCTGGCGGCCTCCGGGGCGTCCGTGGCGGTGGTGGACCCCGACCTCGGCGGCGAGGTCGTGCCGGAGGTCGCCGCCCAGGGTGTGGGCGTGATGGGCCTGCGCTGCGACGTGACCGACCCGGCCGCGGTGGACGCGTCGATCGGCGCGGTGGCCGACGCGTGGGGCGGGGTGGACGTGCTGGTCTGCAACGCCGGGGGCGGCACCGGCCCGATCCACGGCAACCGCGCGTCCGAAGTGGACCTCGGCGAGCTGGAGGCCGTGCTGCGGCTCAACCTGTACGGCACGATCCATTGCTGCCAGGCCGTCGCCGGTTTGATGCGGGCGCAGGGCCGCGGCAGCATCGTCACGATGAGCTCGATCAACGGGCTGGCGCCCACCGCGGACGGCGGCTACGCCCACTACGGCGTCGCCAAGGCGGCGGTCGCGCACTACACCCGGTACCTGGCGCGTGAGCTCCGTCCGCACGGCATCCGGGTCAACGCCGTCGCCCCCGGCCCGATCGGCACCGCCCGGCTGCGCGCCCGCTACGCCGAAGCCGGCGAGAACCTCGACGCGGCAGGCGAACCCGGCGATGTCGCCGGTGTCGTGGAGTTCCTGGCCGGGCCCGCCGCCCGGCACGTCACCGGACAGGTCATCACCGTCGACGGCGGCGCCTGAACCACCCTTTCCCCGACCATCCGAAAAGGAGAGTGGGTACTCCCATGCCCGAAACCGCCGCACTGCTGGCGCATCTGGAATCGATGTGGCGCATCCGGTCCTTCGAAGAGGAGGTCACGCGCCTGCGCGCCACCGGCGACATCGTCGGCTCGGTGCACCTGTGCAACGGCCAGGAAGCGATCTACACCGGCGCGTGCGCCGCGCTCGACCTCACCCGCGACGCGGTGTTCCCCACCTACCGCGGCCACGGCTGGACGCTGGCCTGTGGCGCGCCGCCCCACGCCCTGTTCGCCGAGCTGCTCGGCCGCGCTACCGGGATCAACGGCGGCCGGGGCGGGTCGGCCTACCTCACCGCGCCCGACTACGGCATGTACGGCGAGAACTCCATCGTCGGGGCGGGTGCGCCGATCGCCGCGGGCGCCGCGCTGGCCGCCACGTTCGACGGGTCCGGCCGGGTGGCGCTGGCCGCGTTCGGCGACGGCGCGATGAACCAGGGCGCGGTGCACGAGGCGATGAACTTCGCCGCCGTCCGGTCGCTGCCGGTGATCTTCCTGGTGGAGAACAACCACTACTCCGAGCTCACCCCGATCGCCGACATGGTGCGCGTGGACCGGTTGTTCAAACGCGCCTCCGCCTACGGGTTCCCGGGCGCGCGCATCGACGGCAACGACCCCGAGGCGGTGCGCCAGGCCGTGGCCGAGGCCGCCCGCCGCGCCCGGTCCGGGGCGGGCCCGGTGCTGCTGGAGGCGATGACCCAGCGCATCGTCGGCCACTACATCGGCGACGCGCAGCACTACCGCCCCGCCGGGGACCTGGACGCCGCGCTCGCCGCGGAACCGATCGGCAGGCTGACCCGCGAACTGCTCGCCCTTGGCGTCGCCCAGTCCGAACTGGACGAGCTCACCAGGCGGGTGGACCGCGAGATCGCCGACGCCGCCGCCCGCGCCTTGGCCGATCCTCTCGCCGACCCCTCGACCGTTCTGGAGCACCTGTATGCCTGAGACGAAGAACCTCTCCTACGCCGAATCCGTCAACGCCGCGCTGCGCCGCGCGCTCGCCGAACGGCCGGAAGCGCTGCTGTTCGGTGAGGACGTCGGCGCTCCCGGCGGGGTGTTCGGCGTGACGAAGGGCCTGCGCAAGGAGTTCGGCGAGCGCGTGTTCGACACCCCGATCTCGGAGTCGGCCATCCTGGGTGGCGCGGTCGGCGCCGCGATGTTCGGCCGCCGTCCCATCGCGGAGATCATGTGGGCCGACTTCTCCCTCGTCGCGTTCGACCAGCTGGTCAACCAGGCCGCCAACGTCCGCTACGTCTCACGCGGCACGCTGTCCGCGCCGCTGACCGTGCGCACCCAGCAGGGCAACGCGCCCGGGGCGTGCGCGCAGCATTCGCAGTCGCTGGAGGCGTTGTTCGCCCACGTGCCCGGGCTGCGGGTGTGCCTGCCGGCCACCCACCAGGACGCCTACGACCTGCTGCTGTCCGCGATCTGGTGCGACGACCCGGTGATAGTGATCGAGAACCGCACGCTCTACCACGCCGGCAAGCAGGAGGTCCGGCTCGGCGGTGAGGTGCGGCCGATCGGCGGCGCGGCCGTGCGACGGCCCGGCCGGGACATCACGGTGCTCACCTGGGGCGCGATGCAGCACCGGGTCCTGGAGGCGGCCGGGCGGCTGGCCGCGGACGGCATCGACGCCGAGGTGATCGACGCCCGCTGGGTCCGCCCGCTCGACCTGGACACCGTGCTGGACAGCGTGCGCCGCACCGGGCGGCTGGTCGTCGCTCACGAGGCGCACACCGTCGGCGGGGTGGGTGGCGAAGTGGTCGCCGCCGTCGCCGAGGCGGGAGTACCGCTGCGCTGCCCGCCGGTGCGGGTCGGCACGCCCGACGCCCGCATCCCGGCCGCGCCGGGACTCGCCGCCGCCGTGATCCCGTCGACCGAGGTGATCGCCGAGGCCATCACCAAGTCCGTGCGCGCCTAGGAGGAGCCGTGTCCGAACCCGTCGTCGCCATGCCCCCGTTCGCGCCGCTGTACGGCGTGGGCACCGAGTCGGTGCGGCTGCGCTGGCTCACCGTCGAGTACCGCACCGACCCCCAGGCCGTGGCGAGCCTGCTGCCCGCGCCGCTGGCGGCGACGCCGGACCCGCTGGTCGGGATCTGGGTCGCCGAGTTCCTCGGCGCCGGGTTCCACCTGCCCGACGGCACCGTCGAGCAGCGGCCGCCGTACCTGCAGGCCGGGATCAGCGTGCGCTGCCACCGCCACGGCGAGGTCGGCGCCTACCCGCTCACGTTCTTCATCGAGGGCCTCAACCACGGGACCCTCGGCCGGGAGATCTTCGGGCTGCCCAAGAAGCAGGCCCGCGCTGTCACCCTCACCGAGGAGGGCGGCGCGGTCACCGGCCGCATCGTCACCGCCAACGACATCGAGGTCCTCACCGTCCGGGCGCGGGCCACCACACCCGCGGGCCCGCTCGACCCGGTTCCCGCCTGGTTCGGCAACCACTTCGCGCTCAAGCTGATCCCCAGCGCGGAGGGCACCGGCTACGACATCAGCCGCCTGGTGCGGATCCCGTTCCGCACCTCCGAGCCGGGCGGCGCGTGGGACGGCACGGCCGAAGTGACCCTCCGGCCGTCCACCGCGGACCCCGTCCAGCTGCTGCCGTGCCGGGAGGTGGCCTCCGCCCGCTACGGCGGGATCCGCCTCGACATCGGCTTCGGCACCTACCTCGACCACGTCGACCACGTCCCCGTCGCGGGGACACCGCACTGGGGCAGCGTCGCCCCGGCAGGAGAGTGAGCACACCATGAGCGTCCAGACCCAGCCGCAGGCCGGCTCCGGTGCCGGCATCACGCCGGCGCAACGGAAGTCGATCGTCGCCGCGTGCATCGGCAACTTCATCGAGTGGTACGAGTTCGTGCTGTACGGGTACTTCGCGTCCACCATCGCGAAGCTGTTCTTCCCCGCCGGTGACCCGACCGCGGCGCTGCTGCTGACGTTCGCGTTGTTCGGCGTGAGCTTCGTGGTGCGGCCACTGGGCGGGGTGGTGTTCGGTTACATCGGCGACCGCTACGGCAGGCGCAGCGCGTTGTCGGCGATCATCCTGCTGATCTCGCTGGGCACCGCGTTGATGGCGCTGGTGCCGCCGTACGCCTCGATCGGGGTCGCCGCGCCGGTGCTGATCCTGGTGCTGCGCCTGGCGCAGGGCCTGTCCGCGGGTGGCGAGTGGACCGGGGCGGTGGCGTACGTGATCGAAACCGCCCCCGCCGGGCGGCGCGCCTACTACGGCAGCTGGCAGACGATCACGATCGTGCTCGGCATGATGGTGGCCAGCCTGTCCGCGCTGCTGTTCACCGAGGTGCTCTCCCCCGCCGCGCTGGAGTCGTGGGGCTGGCGGATCCCGTTCCTGATCGCGTTGCCGCTCGGTCTGATCGGGCTCTACATGCGACTGCGGCTGGACGAGACGCCGGAGTTCGCGCAGGTGGCCGCTAGCGGCGAGCACGAACGCGCCCCGCTGCGCGCCACCCTGCGGCACGACTGGCGGTCGATCCTGCGGATCGCCGCGCTGGTGTGCTCGCCGACGATGTGCACCTACGTGCTGCTGGTGTACGGGCCCACGTTCCTGGCCACCGAGCTGAAGGTGCCCGCCGCGCAGGCGAAGCTGGCCGGCTTCGCCGCGATGGTCGTGATGATGGTGCTGACCGTGGTGTTCGCGCGCCTGTGCGACCGCGTCGGGCGCAAGCCGTTCCTGATCGCCGGGGCGATCTGGGTGCTGGTCACCGCGCCGCTGGGATTCCTGCTGCTGCACCGGTTGTCGTTCGGGTTCCTGGTGGCGGGCCTGGCGCTCGTGGTGATCGGCGAGGCGCTGATGCTGGCGCCGCAGCCGGCGATCTTCGCCGAGCTGTTCCCCACCGCCCGCCGGTACAGCGGGGTCGGCATCGGTTACAACATCGGCGTGGTGCTCTTCGGCGGCGCGGGCCCGCTGGTCGCCACCGCGATCGTGGAGGCGACGCAGAGCACCTACGCCCCCGCGGGGTATCTGGCGTGCGGCGCGCTGATCAGCCTCATCGCGGCGATCTTCACGCCGGAGACGCTGCGGCGCGACAGTACTTCCACCGCAAGCTGAACCACCGGAAGCCCCCGCAGCCGGGCTGCGGGGGCTTCCGGCGTCAGCGGGGCGCGATCACGCGCAGCTGCAGCATCGCCGCGAAGCGGGCCTCCGGGTCGGACAGGTCCAGCTGCGCGACCTCGGCCAGGCGCCGCAGCCGGTAGCGGAAGGTGTTGGGGTGCACGTAGACCGCGTTGGCGGCCGCGTTCACGTCGCCGAAGGCGTCCAGCCACGCGCGCAGCGTCTCGACCAGGTTGGTGTTGTGCTGCCGGTCGTAGTCGAACAACCGCGCGACCGGGCCGGTCGGGCGGTCGCCCCGCGCGGCGACCAGGTCGCGCAGCTCCAGCAGCAGCGCCTCGACCTGGACGTCGGCCAGGCGGGCGACCCGGCGGCCGATGCGCGGTTCCGCCCGCAGCACCCGCAGCGCCCGGTCCGCGCTGGCCCTGGCGCCGGCCAGTGCCGGGACGTCCTCGGCGACCGGACCGATCGCGACGACCGCGGGCACCCGCTCCCCCACCCGGTCCAGGAATTCCGTCGCGATGGACACCGCCCACTGCTCGCCGTCGCCCTCGCCCTCCACCGGGACCAGCCCGTAGGCCACGTCCCCGACGAGGGCGCTCGCGGCACGCGGGTGCACCGCGGTCAGGTGCATCGCGAGACCGTCGCTCACCCGTTGGAGTTCGGTCGCCACCCCGGCGTCGTCCCGCTCGCCGGGGCCGCGGTCGGCGAGCGCGAGCGCCAGCACCACCACCGGACGGCCGGCCAGCCCCAGCCGGGACATGGCCTCGCGTGCTCCCGCGCCGCCTTCAAGCGCGGTGCTGAGCAGTTCGGTGCGCAGGCGGCGGGACACGTCGGTGCCCGCGCGAACGCGCAGCATGTGCAGCGCGACGAGCCGGGCCGCCTCCCGCAGCGCCTGCTCGCGCTCCGCGCTGAGCGGTTCCCGCACCGCCGCCCAGATCGAGCCGAGCACCTCGTCACCGGCCCGGACGGCGACGGCCACCCGCGGCATCGTCAGGCCGTCGAGGTTCACCAGCGCGTCGACGTAGACGAGCCGGTCGCTGCGGTACAGCTCGCGGAACACGCCCCGGTCGGTGAGCATCCGGGCGAAGCGTTCCGGCACCTGCCGTCCCAGGATCGTCTCCACCCGGGACGGGTCGGCTTCGTCCTGGCGGCCGGAGAACGCCAGCACCCGCGAGCGCGGGTCCTCGATCGTCACCGGCGCGTCGATCAGCTCCGCGATCGCGTTGGCCACCGCGAACAGGTCACCCGACGGCACTCCGCCCAGCATCTCCGGTTCGGCCTGGCCGACGTCGCCCTCGGCGAGCAGCGCCCGCAGCATCGCGGCCAGCTGCGCCCAGGACGCCCCGCGCGTCAGGCCCAGCAACACCACGCCGGTCTCGTCGACGGCGGCGGTGACCTCCGCCGGCACGTCGACCGGCGCACGCACCACCAGCCCGGCCGCCTCCTGCTTGCCGAGCGCGCGCAGCAGGCGCACGACCTCCTCGGGCTCGCGGACGCCCACGCCGAGCACGAGCGCGTGGCGGGGCAGCACGGGTTCCTCGAACGGGTCGTGGATCGCGACGCCGCCGATGTCCCCGGCGCGGCCCGGATCGCCGTGCACGAGGTCGAGCAGCGTGCCACCGAGGTCGTCGAGGACACGGACCACACCGGCGCTCACCGCGACGCCCCACCTCCTCGCCGGCTCAGCAGGCCACCCGCTCGGTCGCCGTCGTCACCTCGGCCAGCAGCTCCGGCACCGGCTCCACCCCGATGCCCGGCCCCGCGGGCACGTCCAGGTGCCCGCCGGAGAGCACGAACGGCTCGGTGATGTCGGTGCGATAGTAGCGGTCGGAGGCGGAGGTATCGCCCGGCAGCGTGAAGCCGGGCAGCGCGGCGAGCGCGACGTTGGCGGCGCGGCCCAGCCCGGATTCGAGCATGCCGCCGCACCACACCGGCACCCCGTGAGCGGCGCACACGTCGTGCACCCGGCGCGCTTCCAGGTAGCCGCCGACCCGGCCGGGCTTGATGTTGACGACCTGGCACGCGCCGAGCGCGATCGCGTCCGCGGCCGACTTCGCCGACACGATCGACTCGTCCAGGCACACCGGCGTGGCGAGCCGCTTGGCGAGTTCCGCGTGCCCGAGCACGTCCTCCTCGTCCAGTGGCTGCTCGATCAGCAGCAGCCCGAACGGGTCGAGCCGGGCCAGGTGACGCGCGTCGGCGAGCGTGTACGCGGTGTTGGCGTCGACCTGCAGCAGCACGTCGTCGCCGAAGCGTTCCCGGACCGCCCGCACCGGCTCGACGTCCCACCCGGGCTGGATCTTGAGCTTGATCCGCACGTACCCGGCGTCGAGGTAGCCGCCGACGGTGTCGAGCAGTTCGCCGACTGAGCCCATGATGCCGACCGACACCCCGCACGGCACCCGGTCGCGCACCGCGCCCAGTTCCCGCGCCAGCGGGCGGCCTTCGGCGCGCAGCTCGGCGTCGAGCACCGCCATCTCCAGCGCGGCCTTGGCCATGCGGTGCCCCTTGAACGGCGCCAGCACCCGGCCCACCGCGGTGGCGTCGAGGTGGTCGGCGGCCGCGAGCGCGGGCACGAAGAACCGCCGCAGCACGTCGGCCGCGCCGTCCACGTACTCCGGCGAGTAGAGCGGGTCGGCCAGTGTGCCGCATTCGCCCCAGCCCACGGCCTCGTCCGTCTCGACCCGCACCAGCAAGATGTCGCGGGCGGTCTGCGTGCCGAACGAGGTCCGGAACGGAGCCACCAGCGGCATCTCGATGCGGCGCAGTTCCACTCCGGTCAGTTTCACGCGCTGTCCTCCTTGGCCACGCGGGTGACGACGTACCACCCGGTCTTGTCGAATCCCGCGACGCGCGCGCCCTCGGCCAGCAACGCGCCGAGCGTGTCGCGCACCGCGATCCGCCACTGCCGCGCCAGGCGCGGGTCCGCGCGGCGCAGCGTCTCGATGTCCCGCGGCGCGGCGACCAGCAGGGCCGGCCCGTCGAGACTGCCGAGGCGGGGGATGTCGTTCTCCGCGCCGAGCGCCACGACCGCACCGGGCGGCGCGGAGACGCGCCGGGGTGTGCCGTCGCAGGCCGCCTCGACCTCGGGGGCGCCGATGCGCCAGTGCACCAGCAGCCGGTCGGTGTCGTCGTCGCCGTTGATGTGGTCGTGCATCCCGCCGTAGAAGTTCGGCAGGTACTCCACGGCTTCGGCGGCGAGCTTGCCGAGGTTGAAGTAGGCGTTGCGGCTCACCAGCGGGTCGAAGGTCCACTCGATCACCGAGATCCCCCGCGGCAGCGCCCAGGCCCGCTGGTGCAGCTTGAGCGCCAGCCCGACGCTGCGCCCGGCCATCACCGGGGACACGCCCGCGATGTGGCTGTGCATCACCCCGGGGGTGCCGAAGAACCCGACGCAGGCGCCCACGAGCTCGTCCCCGACGTACGCGCCGGCGACGTAGTTGCCCGCCTTGGTCAGCGCCCGCATGAGCTCGGTGGTCACCGGCGGGTTGGCCGGATCGGGGCGCCAGATCAGGTCGAACAGCCGGTACACGGCCTCCAGCTCGGGCAGTTCGGCGATCTCGCGGACGCGGACGCCCGCCGCGACCGCCGCCTTGGCCGCGGCTTCCTCGGGACTGGTCCTCACCGGCGCACGTCCGTCAGCAGGTCGGCGACCAGGGCCGACACCAGCGCGGTGCGGCCGGGCAGCTCGCCGATCCGGATGTGCTCGGTGTCGGCGTGTGCTCCGCCGCCGACGGCCCCGAGCCCGTCGAGGGTGGGCACCCCGGCGCCCGCGGTGAAGTTGCCGTCCGAGGCGCCCCCGACCGCGGCGGCCGTCAGCGGCGGCAGACCGAGCGTGGCCGCCACCGCCTGCGCGCGGGCGAACAGCGCGGCCGACGACTCCGCTTCCAACGGGGGCCGGTTCGGGCCGCCCAGCACCTCCACCACCGAACCCTCCACAACGGACTCCAGCGCCCGCATCCGCCCGTCCACCCTGGACTGCTCGGCCGCGCTGCGGACGCGCACGTCGACCGCGAACTGCCCGGCGGCGGGCACGGTGTTCGCCGTGGTGCCGGCGGACAGCACGGTCGGCGTCACGCTCGTGCCGCGCCCGGGGTCCGCGAGCCCGGCCACCGCCAGGATCTGGTGCGCCAGCTCGACGGTGGCGTTGACGCCGCGTTCCGGTTCCAGCCCGGCGTGCGCGGCCCGGCCCTTCACCTGCACCTGGTACTGCGACACGCCCTTGCGCTCGGTCTTGAGCGCCCCGCCGTCGGCGGAGGCCTCCAGCACCAGCGCGGCGGCGCAGCCCGCGGTCTCGTCCTCGATCAGGGTTCGCGAGCTGGGCGAGCCGAGCTCCTCGTCGCCGGTGATCAGGATGGTCACCCCGGCCCGGTCGCCGAGCGCGGCGACGGCGTGCAGAGCCATCACCACCCCGGCCTTCATGTCGAAGCAGCCGGGCCCGCGCAGGACATCACCCTCCACTGTGTACGGATGCGTGGCCAGGGAGCCCAGCGGCCACACGGTGTCGTGGTGGCCGAGCAGCAGGACCCGCGCGGGGCCAGGGCCGAAGCGCCAGCGCAGGTGGGTCCACCCGTCGCGGACGATCTTCTCCGGCGGCGTCCCGAGGAGCCGCTCGCCGAGGCGCGCGAGCGTGTCCGCGCTCGCGGCCACCGCCGCGTGGTCCGACGACGGCGATTCGCAGGTGACCAGCCGCTCGATGTCGCCGAGCATCGCGGGCAGGTCCGGGAACGGCATGCTCACACCACCTTCGGTGTGGCCCGCACGCCGTGGTGCACGTACCGCTCCCCGGTGGGCAGCGAGTAGAACGTGACCGGCATCCAGGACTCCATCTGCGGGATCCACACCACGAACAGGTCGTCGTCGACGGCGACCAGCTCGTACTCCTCGACCGGGTCGGGCACGAGATCGGCCAGCTCGCCGGTCACGGTGGTGCGCAGCTTCGGCGTGTCCCCGTCGCGGAACACCTCCATGCGGGTGCTCGCGCGCTCGTACGTGCCCAGGTGCGGGGTGATGTCCACGGCCACCGGCTCGTCCGGCGGCGCCAGCGGGTGCGGCACGGCGACGCCGGCCAGTTCGGCGAAGATCTCCCGGTACAGGTCCTCGTACAGGCCGCGGGTGTTGCCGCCGTTGGTGAGCAGCGTGACCGCGAGTCCCGCGGCGGGCAGCAGGCGCAGGAACGCGGCCTGCCCGATCGTGTTGCCGTCGTGCCCGAGCACCAGCTGCCCGTCCCAGTGCAGCCGGAACCAGCCGATGCCCCACGAGTCGGCCAGCGAGTGCTTGTCCGGCAGGTCGACCTGCTTGTCCGCCATCGCCGCGGCCGCTTCCGCGCTGAGCACGCGGGTGCCGTCGGCGGCCAGGCCGCCGGTCAGGTGCATTCGCGCGAACGCCAGCACGTCCGCCGCGGTGGAGTCGATGAGGCCGGCCGGGCCCGCGGACCGCGGCAGCGTCCACACCGGCGCCGTGACCGGTTCCGGCGAGCCGACGTGGCCCACCGCGGCGCGGAACATCAGCGCCTCTTCGGGCAGCGTCACCGTGCGGGTCAGACCGAGCGGGGTGAACAGGCGCTCCCGCAGCGCGGCGTCCCACGTGCCGCCGGTGAGCTTCTCGATGACCCGTCCGGCCAGCGAGAACCCGGAGTTGCAATAGGACCAGGTGGCGCCGAGCGGGTGGTTCTGCGCGACCTCGTCCAGCCGCGCCACGTACTTCTCCAGGCAGTCGTCGCCGCGGCCGGTGTCGGTGAAGACGTCGCCGTCGATGCCGCTCGTGTGGGTGAGCAGGTGGCGCATCGTCACCTGCTTGGTGGTGTCCGGGTCCGCCAGCCGCAGCTCCGGCAGCACGTCCGCCACGGGGGCGTCGAGGTCGAGGAGCCCCTCGTCGGCGAGCTGCATGGCGACGGTCGCCGTCCACACCTTGGAGATCGAGCCGATTTGGAACACCGAGTCCGTCGTGGCCGCGACACCGGTGTTCACGTTGAGCACCCCGTGGGCCGCCTGCACCACCTCGTCCTCGCCGCCCAGGCGCAGGATGCCCAGCGCCGCACCGGGCACGTGGTGGCGTTCGGCGAGTTCGGTCAGGCGCCGCTGCCAGTGCGCGGCATCCAGCGGCGGGCGGCGGCCGGGCGTGTGCCGCTCGACCCAGTCCACGACGCGCCGGTTGTAGTCGAGGCGGTGCGAGGGCCGTCCGTTGAGGATGAACGCGTGCGCGCCGCCCGGGTACAGCACCAGCCGGGTGGGCACGCCGCGCTCGCGCAGCGCGGTGTGCCACTGCTGTGCCTGGCCCACCGGGCAGAGCAGGTCGGCGCCGCCGTGCAGCACGAGCGTCGGCGTGCGGACCTGGTCGACCTTCGCCAGCGGCGACATCGCGGCGTAGGCATCGGGGTCGTCCCACGGCAGCGCGCCGAGTTCGTGCGCCGCCAGCAGGTGCCCCTCGTCCGAGGTGCCCGCCATGCTGGTCAGGTCGGTGACCACGCCCCCGGCGACGGCCGCGGCGAACCGGTCGTCGCGGCTGGTGAGGTAGCAGGTCATGAAGCCGCCGTAGCTGTACCCGGTGACGGCGAGCCGGTCCGGGTCGGCGACGCCTTCGGCGACGAGGTCGTCCAGCGGCTCCAGGAAGTCCTTGGCGTCGGCGGTGCCCCAGCCGCCGCGGACGGCGGTGAAGAACTCCTCGCCGTAGCCGTCGCTGCCGCGCGGGTTGAGCAGCAGCACGGTCCAGCCGCGGGCGACGAGTTCCTGGTGGTAGAAGTGGATTTCGTCGGCACCGCCCTGCCACGCGTTGTGCGGTCCGCCGTGGATGTCGAGCAGCAGCGGCGCGGGGCCGGTGGTGGCCGGGTCGCGCAGCAGCCAGCCGTGCACGACGGTGCCGTCGGAGATGCGGAACTCCCGCTCCTGCGGGGTGACCAGCTCGATGCCCTCCGCCGTGTGTCCGGTGAGGACGGTCTCGGCGCCGGTGGACAGGTCGAGGCTGACGATTTCGCCGTAGGAGTCCGGCGTGGTGAGCACGACGGCCGCGGTGGTCCCCGCGACGCTCAACCCGGCCACAGTCCGTCCGGCGCCGGTGAGCACCGGGCGCGGGGTGCCGCCGTCGACGGGCACCGAGTACAGGTGGGTGCAGCCGCGGTCGCGCACGCAGAACAGGACGCTGCGGCCGTCATCGGTGAGCTGTGGCCAGGCTCCGGGGTAGGCGGGACCGCCGGGCATCACGTTGCGGTCCAGCGCGGCGGCGAGGTTCACCGGATCGCCCCCGTCGAGCGGGATCCGGATCAGCCCGGCGTGGCTCTCCGGCCCGCGCTGGTTGCCGACGACGAGCAGCGCGCCGCCGTCCGCCGTCCACGTCAGCGCCGCGGCGAGCCCGTCGGCGAGACCCACCTCGCGCGGGGTGGCGGCGGGATCGGTCACGTCGAGCACGTGCACCGGGACCCGGATGGCGAGGTCGCGCTCGGCGCCGGTGGCGGCGGCGAAGGCCAGCTTGCCGCCGTCCGGCGACCACGCCGGATCCCCGGCGTGCCAGTCGCCGCTGGTCACCTGGCGGCAGTCGCCGGTGGCGACGTCCACGACGTGCAGGTGCGCGCGCTTGCCGCGCAGCACGCCGGCGCCGTCGGCGTGGTAGTCGAGCCGGTCGGCCACGATGGGCGCGTGGTCGGGCTCGTCCGGGGTGAGGTCGACGGCCGCGCTGAACGCGATCTTCGTGCCGTCCGGGCTCCACACCGGCCGTCCCGCGCCCAGCGGCAAGGAGGTGAGGCGCTCGGCTTCGCCGCCGGCGGCGGGCAGCAGCCAGACCTGCGGCGGCCCGTCCACCGCGCGCAGGAACGCGATGCGGCTGCCGTCGGGCGACCACGCGGGCGCGGTGTCGGCGCGTCCGTGCGTCAACCGCCGCGCCCGCCCGGCGGGGACGTCGGCGTGCCACAGGCTGTGCACGTTCTCGTCGGCGGAGAGGTCGCTGCCGCGCAGGACGTAGACGACCGCGTCGCCCGAGGGCGACAGCGCGGGCTGCTCGGGCACGGTCAGGTCGGTCAGGTCCGTGATGCGCTGGCGTCGGGTCACCGGGTTCTCCTCTGTGCGCGAAGGGGTCGGACGGGCAGGGGCTCCTCGCCGGAGCCGGTGTCCGGATCGGACACCTCCCCACCGGAAGCGGCCGCGAGCAGCTCGCGGGTGTAGGGGTCCTCCGGTTCGGTGAGGACCCGGCCGGCGGCACCGTGTTCGACGATCCGGCCCTGGTACATCACGGCGATGAAGTCGCTGACGTAGCGCACCACCGCCAGGTCGTGGGAGATGAACAGCATCGACAACCCGGTCCGCTCCCGCAGGTCGCGCACGAGGTTGAGCACGGTGCCCTGCACCGAGACGTCGAGCGCGGAGGTGATCTCGTCGGCGATGATCACCTCCGGCCGCGCGGCGAGCGCCCGCGCCAGGGCCACGCGCTGGCGCTGCCCGCCGGAGAGCTGGGCGGGCCGCATCCCGGCGCGGTCCGCGGCGAGGCCGACCTGCGCCAGGAGGCGTTCAACCTCGGCGCGCCGGTCGGTCCGGCCGCGCGGGATCGCCTCGGCGATCGAGGCGCCGATGGTCATCCGGGGGTCCAGCGCGGAGTACGGGTCCTGGAACACCATCTGCACCGGACCGGGCTGCCGGACCGGCCGTCCGCCGACGAGGATCCGCCCGGCGGTGACCGGCGCGAGGCCCACCGCGGCGCGGGCGAGGGTCGACTTGCCGGAGCCGGACTCGCCGACGAGACCGACGATCGCGCCGTCCGGCACGGTCAGGTCCACCCCGTCCACGGCGGTCGTGCCGCGGCGCCGCGAGCCGTAGCGGACGCAGACGCCCTCGAAACGCAGTTCGCTCATCGCGCCTCCCCCACCCGGATCTGCTCGCGCGGCACGTCCACCACGGGGTGCCAGCACGCGACTCCGTGCACCAGTGGCGGCTCCTCGGTCGTGCACCGTTCGGTCGCCAGCGGGCAGCGCGGCGCGAAGGCACAGCCCGGCGGCAGGTCCGCGGGGTCGGCGGGACGGCCGGGGATGACGGCCATCGGCCGGTCGCGATCGGTCGTCATGTCCGGCACGGCGGCGAGCAGGGCCCGCGTGTACGGGTGCGCCGCCGAGTCCAGGTCCGCGGCCGGCAGGTCCTCCACGATCCGGCCCGCGTACATCACCAGCACCCGGTCGCACATCCGGCGGACCACCCCGATGTCGTGGCTGATGAGCAGGATCGCGACGTCGTCGGCGGCGCGCACGTCGGCGAGCAGCCGCAGCACGCGGCCCTGCACGGTGACGTCGAGCGCCGTGGTCGGCTCGTCGGCGACGATCAGCGCGGGCGAGCACATCAGTCCCATGCCGATCATCGCGCGCTGCCGCATGCCGCCGGAGAACTCGTGCGGGTACTGCCGGGCCCGTCGCTCGGCGCCGGGCAGGCGCACCGCGCGCAGCCGGTCGACGGCACGCGCGAACGCCGCGCGGCGGGTCATCCCCTGGTGGTACCGGGCCACCTCGGCGAGCTGGTTGCCGACCCGCTGGGTGGGGTTGAACGAGGTCATCGGGTCCTGGAAGACCATCGCGAAGGAGGTGCCGAGCAACTGCCGCCGCGCGCGGGTGTCCGCGCCGGGCAGCGACTGCCCGAGGAATTCCAGCCGGTCGGCGTGCACCCGGCCGGGTTCCTCGATCAGCTGCGCGACCGCGAGCGCGGTGAGGCTCTTGCCCGATCCCGATTCCCCGACGACGCCGACGGATTCGCCGCGCGCCAGCGCGAAGCTCACGCCGCGCACCGGGGTGACCGGCCCGGGGAAGGTGACGTGCAGGTTCTCCACCGCCAGCACCGGATCCGCCGGCTGGGGTGCGGGAGCGGCCGCCGGTGGCGGTGCCGGCGCCTCCCGTCGCGGGTGCCGGGTGGTGTCGGCGCCGATCGCGGTGGCGACCGCCTCGCCGAAGAGGCTGAACGCGAGCCCGGCGACCACCACCGCCACCGTGGGCGCGAGCGCGGCAGCCGGGTGGAGGTAGAGCACGTCGAGACCGTCGCGAAGCAGGCGGCCCCAGTCGTAGTCCGGCGACTGCACGCCCAGGCCCAGGAACGACAGCCCGGCGAAGGCCAGCATCGTGCTGCCGGTCGTGATGGTCGCGTTGACGACCAGGGGTTCGGCGACGTTGGGCAGGATGTGCCGCCCCAGCAGGCGGAACCGGCCGACGCCGGCGATCCGCGCCGCGGAGACGTAGTCGAGCGCGGCGACGCGGGCCACCATCGTCCGGGTGAGCCGGGCGAACGCGGGCGCGATGGCCAGGCCGATGGCGAGCACGCTGCCGCGCGCGCCGACGCCGAAGATGACCGCGAAGAACAGCGCCAGCAGCAGCCCGGGGAAGGCCACCGCGATGTCGACCACCGCGGACACCAGCCGTCCCGCGCGCTTGCCGAGCAGCACGGCGGCGGTGCCCAGCAGCAGGCCGACGGCCACGCCGATCGCGGTGGCGGCGAGCGCCAGCTCGACCGACAGCCGGGTGGCGACCAGCACGCGGAAGAAGATGTCGCGGCCGAGCCCGTCGGTGCCCATCCAGTGCTCGGCGGAGGGTCCGCGCAGGATCTGGTTCGTGTCCAGCGCCGCGGCCCGCTCCGCCCACAGCAGCGGCGCGAGCACCGCCAGCCCGAGCACGGCGACCACGACCACGGCGGCGCTCGCGCCCAGCGGGCGGCGCAGGGCCGCGCTCCAGTTCGACTTCGGCACGTTCTCAGCTCTCCCTGATCGCCGACCGCGGGTCGAGCAGCGCGAGCGCCACGTCGACGAGGAGGTTCACCAGCAGCACCCCGAGGCCGTAGACGAGCACGACGCCCTGCACCAGCGGATAGTCCTTGGCGAGGATGGACTGCACGATGGTGCTGCCGAGGCCGGGCCAGGCGAACACGTTCTCCACCAGCACCGTCCCCGCGACCATCGCGCTGAGCAGCAGCCCGCCCAGCGTCAGCGTCGCCGTCAGCGCGTTCGGCAGCGCGTGCCGCAGGTAGATCCAGCTCGCCGGCAGCCGCTTGGACCGGGCGGTGCGGATGTGGTCGGCGCGCAGCACGGCGAGCATCTCCACGCGGGTGATCCGGGCCAGCACCGCGGCCGGTCCGGCGGCCAGCGCCAGCACCGGCAGCAGGTAGGACTCCGGCCCGGACCGCCCGGCCACCGGCAGCCACCCGAGGCTGACCCCGAACACGAACACCAGGCCCACCGCGATGAGGAACTCCGGGATCGCGGCCAGGACGGCGGTGGCGGAGGTGAACGCGAGCTCGGTCGTCCGCCGCTTCCCGCCGCGGGTGAGCACCGCCATCACCGTGCCTGCCGGGATCGCCACGGCGACGGCGAGGAGGAACGCGTACCCCGCGATCTCCAGCGTCGCGGGCAGCCGGTCGCCGATCACCTGCGCGACCGGCAGTCCGGAGCCGAGGGAGGTGCCGAGGTCGCCGGTGAACAGGTTCCCGAGGTAGTGCAGGTACTGCTGCCACAACGGGTCGTCCAGGCCGAGCGCGGCCCGGCGGGCCTCGACGAGTTCGGGCGCGGCGGTCGGCCCGAGCGCGGCCCGCACCGGGTCGCCCGGGATGAGGTGGATCATCCCGAACGCGGCGGTGAGCAGCACCCAGACCGACACCAGCACCCGGACCAGCCGCCGCACGGCGAACCGGACCCAGACGTTGTCACCCAGTCCGGCCGGGCGGATCGCGGTGGTCACCACGCGCGCCTCAGCCGAGCATCCGGATCGAGCTGGGGACGATGCTGCCCTGGCTCGTCTCGAGCGTGGCGCCCTGCACGAACGTCGGCCGCACCGCGTTGACGAACGGCACCACGTTGAGCTCCCGCACCAGCGCCTGCTCGGCCTCGCCCCACTTGCCGCAGCCGTCGGCGCCGGCGAGCGCGCCGGCCTGCTGGACCGCCGCGTCGTAAGCGGGGTTCTGCACGGCCGCGAAGTTGTTGCCGCTGCCGGAGAAGAACGGGACGAGCTGGGTGGGCAGGAAGACCCCGAGCGGCACGAACGCCGCGTCCCAGACGCCCTCCGTGAGGACCTGCGTGGACTCGGTGTCGGTCATGCCCTTGACGGTGACCCGCGCGCCGGCCGCGGACCAGCGCTGCTGGACCAGTTCGGCGGCCGCCTGCATGGTCGAGCCGAGCGTCGACGGGTAGTAGAAGGTGAGCGCCAGCGGCTTGCCGTCCTTGACGCGCACGCCGTCCGGGCCCGCGACCCAGCCCGCGGAGTCCAAACCGGACTTCGCGGCGGCCAGGTCGAAGGCGGGCAGCAGCCCGCTGATGGTGTCGCCGCCGCACGGGCCGAGCCCGGGCGCGAGGAGGCTCTTCGGCGCGCGGCCGGTCCCGCTGGTGAGGACCTGGCCGAGCTGGCCGAGGTCGAGCGCCTGGGTCAGGGCGCGCCGCACCGCGACGTCCGCGCCGGGCATCCCGGGGCGCTGGTTGAACCACAGCTCGCCGAACGGGGACTCGATGTCGTGTGCGGTCAGGCCCATGCCGCGCAGCCGCTGCTGGTCGGGGCCGACCACGGCGGCCGCGTTGACCTGCCTGGACGCCAGCAGGTTCGCGGCGGTGAGTTCGTTGCCGACGACCCGGATCACGACGGTGTCGGGCAGCCCGCGCGTGTCGGTCTTCCAGTCGCCGGGCCCCCACGCGTAGTCCTTGCGCCGCGTGAGCGTGTAGTGGTCGCCCGCGACGGCCTCGGTCAGGGTGTACATCCCGGTGCCGTCCGCGCCCTGCTTGAGCAGCCCGCGGTCGGCCATCCCCTTGCCGCAGACGATGAAGAGCCCGCCGATGTCGCGGACGAGGAACGAGTCCGGGGTCGGGCTGGTGACCGTGACGGTGCCCGCCGCGTCGTCGCCGGTTGCTTTCGCCCCGGGCATCACGTAGAGGCCCAGCGACGCGGAACCATTGGCGGGGTCGCTGACGAAGTTGATGTTGTCGGCGACCTGCGACGCGGTCAGCGGGGTCCCGTCCGAGCAGGTGATGCCCTTGCGCAGCGTGTACTTCGCGGTGGTGGTGTCGCCTTCCCACTTTTCCGCGAGCCCGGCGACCATGTTGCCGCCCGGGTCGATGTTGACGAGCGTGTCGTAGAGGAACCGGTCGGCCTGGATGGTCACCGACATCGTGGTGAAGTGCGGGTCGAGGCTGCCGGGGTCGCCTGCCGAGACCAGCGTGAACGTGCCACCGTCCACAGTGGTCGACCCGGCGCCGCCGCCGCAGGCGGTCAGCGCCAGCGCCAGCACGGCGGCCGCGGCCGTGATCGAAGCGGTCTTCATCGTGTCTCCTGGGTCAGGCGGAGCGGCGGGTCGCCCGCCCCGAGTGGACGTAGGCCGCCCGGCCGGTGCCGTCGTCGCCGACGAACACGTGCGGCAGGTGGACACCGTGGACAGGGGTGCGCGGGATGAGGACGTCGTCGTCCAGCCGGACCAGCTCGGTCCGCTCGGCCTCGCCCAGCTCGGCGAGCAGGCCCTTGGGCCGCTGGTCGAGCCAGAGGCGGCCGTCGTCGTCCTGGGTCACGGTCAGGTCGGCGACCTCGCTGGAGTAGGTGCCGAGGTAGCGGCGGCCGTCGACCGGCAGCGGGTCCGCGGGCGGCTCCGGCAGCGGCGGCAGGGCGATCCCGGCCAGCTCGGGCAGCAGGTGGCCGTAGACGTCGGTGTAGAGGCCGATGGCGTCCCCGCCGTTGGTGAGCAGCGCGATCACGACGTCCCGGCCGGGCACCACGCGCAGGAACGCCGACTGCCCGATCGTCCCGCCGTCGTGCCCGAGGACGGTGCCGCCGGGCCACTCGTACAGCTCCCAGCCGAGACCCCACGCGGTGCCCATCAGGCCGAGCGGCGGCAGGCCGACCTGCCGCTCCTGCATGGCTTTCACGCTGCCCGGGCTGAGCAGCTGCGTGCCGTCCGGGGCGGCGCCGCCGGTCAGGTGCAGGCGGGCGAAGGTCAGCAGGTCCCGTGGCCGCATCGCCAGGGCCGATCCGGCCGGTGCGTTGGAGCGGACCAGCGACCACACCGGGGCCGGCTGCCCGCCCGGCAGGTGGCCGACCGCGGCGCGGTGCAGGATCGCCTCGTCGGCGTTGGTCGCGAAGTGGGTCAGGCCGAGCGGGGTGGCGAGGTGGTCGTGCAGGCACTGGTCGTAGGGCTTGCCGCGGAGCACCTCGATGACGCGGCCGAGCACGACGAAGGCCGCGTTGTTGTAGGAGAACATCTCCCCCGGCGGGAACAGCTGGTCGGTGCCGCTCAGCGTCGCGACGTACTTCTCGACGCAGTCGTCGCCGCGGCCGGTGTCGGTGAACAGGTCGCCCTCGAAGCCGGACGTGTGGCACATCAGCTGGCGGACGGTGATCGCGGCGGCGGCGCTCTCGTCCGCCACCCGGAACTCTGGCAGGTACCGGCGCACCGGCGCGTCCAGGTCGAGCGCGCCCTCGTCGGCCAGCTGCATCGCGAGTGTGGTGGTCCAGACCTTGGTGATGGACCCGATCTGGAACACCGAGTCCGGGGTGGCCTCGACCCCGGTCGCGCGGTTCAGCACCCCGGCGGCCGCGTCGGCGACGTCGCCGCCCACGGCGACCGCGATGGCCGCGCCGGGCACCTCACGCGCCTCGACCAGGCGGGGGAAGTCGTGTCCGAGCCAGCCGGTGATCTCGTCCAGGTTCGCCATCGGGCCAAGGTAGCGGCGCCGGTGGCGGAAAAGTTCGTTCGCGCCGACGAACGCGGCCCCGCGGGTTGGTCGTCCAGGACGAACCCGCGGGGCGGTCCGCCTCAGTCCTGGTGGGCGGTCGCGATGGACTTCGCCCGCCACGGCTCGGTGTCGTCGGCGATGCGGTCGACCTTGACCTGCCAGCGGTCGATCGCGTCGCGGCCGAGCAGCAGGTGGGTGGGCAGCTTCTCCTGGCCGGTGACCTCGTAGATGAGCGCGGCTCCCTGGACGGGGTCACCCAGCTGCGTGTGGTTGGCCTCGCCGACCCAGTCCAGCGTCGCGTGCGCCGGGGTGCCGTCGTAGGCCGCGATGCGGTTCTCCGGCAGGGACAGCGAGCTGGCGTCGAGGAAGTCGGTGCGGAACACGCCCGGCTCGACGACCATGCTCTGGATCCCGAACGGCGCCAGCTCGACCGACAGGGCCTCGCTGATGCCGGCCACGGCGAACTTCGACGCGCTGTACATGCTCACCCCGGGCTCGCCCTCGAAACCGGAGCGGGATCCGATGTGGACCAGCTTCCCGCCGCCCGCTTCACGCATGTAGGGCAGCACCGCGCGGGTGACGTTGATCAGCCCGAACACGTTGAGGTCGAACAGCGAGCGGGCCTCGGCGTCGCTGATCTCCTCCAGGGCGCCCAGCAGACCGCGGCCGGCGTTGTTGACCAGCACGTCGATTCCGCCGAACCGGTTCACCACTGACTCCACCGCCGGGGCGATCGCCGCGGTGTCGGTGACGTCCAGTGCGACCCGGAACACGCGGTCGGTGGACTTGAGGTCGTCCGGGAGCCGGTCCGGGTTGCGGACCGCGACCGCCACCGTGTCGCCGCCCGCGAGTGCCGCGCGGGCGATTTCCGCACCGAGGCCGCGGGACGCGCCGGTGATCAGCCAAGTAGCCATTTCCTCGTCTCTCCTTCGCTTTCGGCGTTGTGCCTGTGCCCCGCACTCAACCAGCGCGGAGCAGCGAAAAGGGCGCCGAAAAGGGCCTCGCTCATCCTGGGACGGAGTGGGCCACCCAGCTGCCTTCCGCGGCCCGCGCCACGGGGCACCCTGGCGGTATGACCACCCGTCAGCGCGCGCCGTCGGCGGCCCGCGAGCTGCTGACCGCGCTGGACCGCGCGCTCGTCCCGGCCTGCCTGCTGGGCCGGCGGCTGGACGTGCTCGCGCAGAACCGGCTGTCGGCCGCGCTGCTGACCGACTTCGCGGCCCGGGCGCCGGCCGAGCGCAACCACGCGCGGTTCGTGTTCACCGATCCGCACGCCCGCGACCTGTTCACCGACTGGGACGCCGTTGCGGCGGCCACGGCCGCGTTGCTGCACCAGGACGCGCGGCGGAATCCGCACGACCCGGCGCTGGCGGAGCTGGTGGGCGATCTGTCGATCCGCAGCGTGGGGTTCGCCGGGCACTGGGCGCGGCCGCACCCGCGCCCGCAGCCCGTCCAGACCCTGTGGCACCCGCTGGTCGGCGAGCTGACCGTGACCTGCCAGGTCCTGCGTAGCGCCGGCGGTTTCCTGCTGGTCCAGACCGCGGAAGCGGGCTCACCGTCGGAAGCGGCGCTGGCGCTGCTGGCGCAGCTGGTGGCGTGATCAGTCCGCGGCGGCGGTCCAGGCCTGGATGTCGTCGTCGGCCTGGTGGCGCGCGCGGTACCGGCCCGGGGAGACGCCGTGTTCGCGTTTGAAGGCCGTGGCGAAGGCGAACGGCGAGGAGTACCCGCAGCGTTGCGCGACCGACGGCAGCGGCAGGTCGGTCTCGCGCAGCAGGCGGGCGGCGGTGGTGAGCCGCCAGTAGGTCAGGTAGGTCATCGGCGGCTGCCCGACCAGGGCGGTGAAACGGCGGGAGAACGCCGCGCGCGACAGACCGGCGCGGGCGCCGAGTTCCTCCACGGTCCACGGCCGCGCCGGATCGTCGTGGACGCAGCGCAGGGCGGCCCCGACCGCCGGATCGGCGAGCGCGGCGCACCACCCGGATGCACGCCGGTCCGGGTCGCCAGTGAGCCATTCCCGCAACAGGAACAGCAACATCAGATCGAGCAACGCCGGGATCGCGGCGTCGGCGCCCAGTCCCGGGTCGGTGAGCTCGCCGCCCAGCAGAGCGACCACTGTGGACACCGTGGGGTGCCCGCCCGCCCGCGCGCGCAGGTGGATGACCTCCGGCAGATCGGTGAGCAGCGGGTGCGGCCGGGTGCGGTCCATTTGGTAGGCGCCGCACAGCAGTTCCGCGGGCTCGTCGAACCCGGTGCCGGGGTCGGTCAGGCTGTGGGCGCTGCCGCGCGGGGTGAGCACCACGTCCCCGGCGTGCAGCACGAGCGGCGCGGCGCCGGGGGTGACCATCCGGCAGCTGCCTTCGAGCACCAGGTGGAAGCCGATGCCGGGGAAGGCGGCGAAGTCGGTGCGCCAGGTCCCGTGCCGGTCCTCGCGGTTGGCGAAGGGGCGCCCGGTGCGCACCGCGCCGATCACGTCGCTGAGCACGTCCACGGCGCCACTGTACGCCGGGTGAGACGATCGCGTATCGATCGGGCATTTTCGCTTATCGTCCGTGCTCCTGATGCGGCATACGGTGCCGGTATGGACACCATCGAACTGGGCGGCGTCGAGATCACCCGTGTCGTGGAATGGGCGGGCCCGATCGCGCCGATGCCCGCGCTGTTCCCGGATCTGGAGCGGCACCCGTGGCGCGCGGACGGCGACGGCCTCGCGCCGCACTTCTGGCACCCCGGCACCGACGAGTACCTGGCGGCCGTGCAGACCTGGGTGCTGCGCAGCGAAGGCAAGATCATCCTCGTCGACACCGGCGTGGGCAACCACAAGGAACGGTCCTACATGCCGGCCTGGCGGCACCGCGACGAGGACTTCCTCGGCCGGCTGGCCGCGGCGGGGGTGCGGCCGGAGGAGGTCGACCTCGTGGTCAACACGCACATCCACGCCGACCACGTCGGCTGGAACACCCGTCTCGCCGACCGCACCTGGGTGCCGACGTTCCCCAACGCCACGTACCTGATCTCCCGTCCGGACTTCGACTACTGGAACCCGCGCAACGACATCCGCAAGCGTGGATCGGTCAACGGGATCAACGCGCGGCTGGCGAACGGCAGTACCTTCGAGGACAGCATCGACCCGGTCCACGACGCGGGGCAGACGTTGCTGTGGGACGGCCCGGTGCACCGCATCGACCGCAACCTCACGCTCGAACTCGCGCCCGGCCACACGCCGGGGTCGGCCGTGCTGCGCCTGGAGTCGGGCACCGACCGCGCGTTCTTCGTCGGCGACGTGGTGCACACCCCGCTGCAGTTCGAGCACCCCGGCTGCGACACCTGCCTCAGCGAGGACCAGGCGCAGGCGGCGCGGTCCCGCATCCGGGTGCTCGGCGAGGCGGCCGAGGCGAACGCGCTGGTGTTCCCGGCCCACTTCCCCGGCGCGGGCGCGGCCGAGATCGAGCGTGCGGGCAGCGGTTTCGCGGTCAAGCGGTGGGCGCCGTTCCCGGAGGTTCAGCCCTAGTTCATCTTTGTTGACCTGCCCACAAAGCCACGCTAGTTTGTGGTCGCATCAACAAAGGTGCGATCACCTCGCCGAGAGGAAAACCTCCACCGTGACGACTCTCGCGACGCCCGCCACCGCGGCCGTCGCACTCGAAGGTGTCAGCCGCACCTACGGCGCCGGGCCCGCCGCGGTCCGCGCCGTCGACGACGTGACCATCGACTTCCCGCGCGGCGGCTGGACGGCCGTGATGGGACCGTCCGGCTCGGGCAAGTCGACGTTGCTGCACCTCGCGGCGGGGCTGGAACGCGCGGACAGCGGGCGGATCCTGCTGGGCGGCACCGACATCACGACAGCGGACGATGACGAGCTGACCGCGTTGCGGCGCACCCGGATCGGGTTCGTGTTCCAGTCGTTCAACCTCGTCGGGTCGCTCACCGCAGCCCAGAACGTCGCCCTGCCGCTGCGCCTGGCCGGCCGGAAGCCGGACAGGGCGGAGATCACCGGGATCCTGGACGCCGTCGGGCTCGCCGACCGCGCCCGGCACCGGCCGCGCGAGCTGTCCGGCGGGCAGCAGCAGCGGGTCGCGATCGCCAGGGCGATGATCACCCGACCGGAGATCCTCTTCGCCGACGAGCCGACCGGCGCGCTGGACACCCGCGCCGGCGAGACGGTGCTCGGCCTGTTGCGCACCATGGCGAGCGATGGCCAGAGCATCCTGATGGTCACCCACGACCCGGCCGCCGCCGCGCGCGCCGACGCTGTGGTGTTCCTGCGGGACGGTCGTCTCGCAGGGCGGCTCGAGGGCGCGGACGCGGCGACGGTCGCCGACCGGCTCGTCGCGCTGGAGGGCTGAGCGGTGCGGGGTCTGAGCTGGGCGGGGTTCCGCGAACGCTGGCCGTTGTTCGTCGGCGCGGTCGTGACCACCTGCCTCGGCGTCGCGCTGGTGCAGTCGTCGCTGCTGCTGTTGCTGGCCGTCGCCGGGCTGCGTCCCGGCCCCGGGGCGTCGGCGGTCGAGGCGATGAGCGTGGCGACCACGCGGGAGACGGGCGTGGCGCTGATGGGCGTGACGCTGGGGTTCGGCGCGTTCCTGGCCGTCTTCGTCATCTCCTCCACCTTCGCGTTCACGGTGGCGCAGCGGCGCCGCGACCTCGCGCTGCTGCGCCTGGTGGGCGGCTCGCGGCGGCAGTTGCGCCGCGTGCTGACCGGCGAGGCGGTACTGCTCGGCGCGGCCGGCGGGCTGGCCGGGATCCCGGCGGGCGTGGCGGTGCTGGCGCTGCAGACCGGCCTGCTGCGCGACCTCGGGTTCGTCCCGGCCGGCTTCACGGCCCCGTGGGTGCCGTGGATTCCCGCGGTGTCACTGGGTTCCGGTGTCGCGCTCGCCGTCGCCGGGGTACTGGTGGCCGCGCGGCGCGCCGCCGCGGTCCGGCCGTTGGAGGCGTTGCGCGACTCCGGCGTGGCGAGCCGGGTGATGACCCGCGGGCGCTGGTGGCTGTCCGGACTGTCCATTGTGGGCTCGCTCGCGCTGGTCGCGCTCGCGCCGCTGGGCGGCGCGGCGGGCGGGCAGGCCATGACGATCTCGGTCAGCGCCTGCGCCTCGCTGGCCTTCACCGCGATCGCCCCGGTTCTCGTCCCCGCGCTGGGCACGCTGCTGCCCGCCCGGGGCGTCCTCGGCGGACTGGCAGCGGCGAACCTGCGGACGGTGTGCGGCGCGGCGCGTCGATCGCCGCGCCGCTGATCGTGCTGACCGGCCTGGTGCTCGGGCAGTCCACGGCCATGGCCTCGTTCGCCGAGGCGGGGCAGCGGCAGGCCGGGCGCGACACGGTCGCCGACTTCGTCGTCGACGGCCCGGTCCCGGCGGGAGTGCCCGGCGTGGCGGCTGCCTCGGCGGAGACGGAAGTGCCGGTGGTGCTGACCGTCGGCAGCGGGGACCTCGCCTACACCCAGACCCGGACCGCGCTGGTGGTGGATCCGGCGGACTACGCGCGGATCCACCCGGCGTCCGGCTCGCTCGCGGCGCTGCAGGGGCAGACCGTGGCGGCCGGCCCTGGTGGTGACGACGTGGCGACCGGTGACACGGTCGGCGTCCGCTTCGGCGATCTCGACCTGGGGCGGCTCCCGGTGGTCGCCGAGGTGCCTGCCGGCGCCGCGGGCGGGCCGGTCCTGCTGCTGCCCCGCGGCCTGCTGCCCGACGGCCTGATCGCCGGGGTCCCGACGCGGACGTTCGTGTCCGTGGCCCCGGACGCCGACCGGGCCGCGCTCGCGGCGCGGCTGTCCGCAGTGCCGGTTACCGAGTGGCTGGCGCGCAACGCGGCGGCGCAGGACGACACCACCAGTGGCGTACTGCTGGTGGTGATGGGGCTGGGCGGGCTGTTCGCCGCGATCGGCGTGGTCAACTCGGTCGTCATCGCCACCGGCGAGCGGCGGCGCGAGTTCGCCACCGCGCGGGTGACCGGGCTGTCCCGCGGCCAGGTGGTGCGGGCCGCGCTGCTCGAATCCACCGCGGTGACCGCGGCCGGCGTAGTGCTCGGCCTGCTGGCCGCGGCCGGGACACTGGTGGCGGCGCTGGCCGCGACGGCAGCGGTGACCGGAAGCGCGACGGCGGCCGTGCCGTGGGTGCTCGTGGTCTCGCTGCCCGTCGGCGCGGTGCTGATCACCGGGGTCACCAGCCTGCTCACCGCGTGGTCGGCGACCCGCCCGGCCCCGGTGGGCCTGCTGCGGGCACGGGATTAGCCGTCGTCGTGGCTCAACCGGGTCAGCATGCGCTCGAACAGCCGGGTCGGCGTCGCCCGGTCCCGTTCGGAAAGCTGGTCGAAGAAGTAGCGGCGCACGGTCGCGACGTGTTCGGGGGCGGCCGCCTCGATCGCGGCGCGGCCGGCCTTCGTGATCCGCACCATCGCGCCCCGCGCGTCCTCGGCGCAGTCCTCCCGCGTCACCAGGCCGCGCTTCTCCATCCGCTTGACCTGGTGGGACAGCCGGCTGCGGTCCCAGCCGACCTGACGGCCGAGCTCACGCATCCGGATCACCCCGTCGCCGGTTTCGGACACCGGCGCGAGCACGGCGTAGTCGGCGCCGGACAGGCCGGCGTCGCGTTCCAGCTGGCGGTCGAAGGCGCGCTGCAGTTCCCGGGTCAGCTCCCGGTAGGCCTGCCAGAGCCGGGCTTCGCGGTCGTCGAGCCATCCAACGTCAGCCATCGGATCAGCGTACCGCGATGTTGACGCATCATCAAAACCGCGCTAGTTTGCTGACACGTCATCAAAATCACGAAGAGGGGCGGACATGACACGCATCGCGATCATCCTGGGCAGCACACGCCCCGGCCGCAACGGCGAAGCAGTGGCCCGGTGGGTGCACGAGATCGCCGCGGCCCGCGGGGACGCTGACTACGAACTGGTCGACATCGCGGACTACCGCCTGCCGCACCTCGACGAGGCCACTCCCCCGTCGCTGGGGCAGTACACCCGCGAGCACACGAAGGCGTGGGCGGAGAAGATCGCCTCCTTCGATGGCTACGTGTTCGTCACGCCGGAGTACAACCACTCGACCTCCGGCGCGCTGAAGAACGCCATCGACTTCCTCTACGGCGAGTGGAACAACAAGGCGGCCGGCTTCGTCAGCTACGGCAGCGCGGGCGGCACCCGCGCGGTGGAGCACCTGCGCCTGGTCATGGGCGAGCTGCAGGTGGCCGACGTCCGCAACCAGGTCGCGCTGTCGTACGACTTCGTCGACCACACGCCGCAGCCGGGCACCACCCCGGACAAGGACGGCGTGCGCGTCCTCTACCACGCGCTGCGCTCGGCGTTCCCGGACTTCTCGGCGAAGATCCACTGGCAGACGGCCGAGGGCGACGTGGTCACCACCTACAAGACCTACTCGGGCACGCACGAGGGCGAGTTCCTCGGCCTGGCCCCGACCGGCAAGCACGTCGAGTTCGAGACCGTCGACGCGATGCGCGTGCGCGACGGGAAGATCACGGAGCACTGGGGCGTCGCCAACCTCTACTCGGTGCTGCAGCAGCTCGGCGCGCTGCCCGCGGGCGAGGGGAAGTGACCACGATGCCCCGGGCGGTGCGGTTCTCCCGTTACGGCGGGCCGGAAGTGCTGGAGATCGCCGAGGTCGAGCGGCCTCGGGCCGGGCACGGGCAGGTGGTCGTCGATGTCGTCGCCGCGGCCCTCAACCCGGGTGAGATCGGCATCCGGGAGGGCGTGTTCGCCGCGGTCTGGCCCGCGCGTTTCCCGGAGGGCCAGGGCAACGACTTCGCCGGCCGCGTGGCCGAGGTCGGCGACGGGGTGACGGGATTCGCGCCCGGGGACGAGGTCCTGGGTTTCGCTCCGCGCGCCGCGCAGGCCGACTTCGTCGTGGCCGGGCCCGGTGCGCTCACCGCCAAGCCGGCCGGGCTCGGCTGGGCGGAGGCGGCGAGCATCGCCGGCGCCGGGGCGACCGCCTGGGCCGGGGTCGCCGCCGTCGATCCCCGGCCGGGCGAGACCGTGGTGGTTTCGGCCGCGGCGGGCGGGGTCGGCGTGATCACCGCGCAGCTCGCCAAGCTGCGCGGCGCCAGGGTGATCGGCACCGCGAGCGAGGGCAACTTCGGCTTCCTGCGCGATTTGGGCATCCACCCGGTCGCCTACGGGCCCGGCCTGGCCGAGCGGTTGCGCGCGGCCGCGCCCCAGGGCGTCGACGCCTACCTGGACACCTTCGGCGCGGGCAACGTCAGCACCGCCATCGAGCTGGGCGTCCGCCCCGCGCGCATCAACACCATCGCCGACGGCCGCGCCGTGCAGCGCTACGGCGTGCACTCCGCCGCGCAGGAACAAGCCGACGAGCCGGAGATCTGGGCCGAGCTCGCCGCACTCGCCGCGGGCGGTGAACTCACGATCCCGATCGCCGCGATCTACCCGATGGAGCGGGTCCGCGAGGCCTACCAGGACCTGGGCACCCGCCACGTCCGCGGCAAGCGCGTCCTGGCGATCAAACCGTTCGACCACGAAGGAGACCACCGGTGAAAGCACTGCTCGCCCGCGCCTACGGGCCACTGGACCGACTGGAGATCGCCGAGGTGCCGCGGCCCGAACCCGGCCCCGGGCAGGTCCTGGTGCGCGTCGAAGCCGCCGCCCTCAACCCCGTCGACACCGCGCTGATCACCGGCGCGATGCGGGACGAGTTGCCGGTGACGCACCCGTTCGTGCCCGGTGTGGACGTCAGCGGCATCGTCGAGGCCGTCGGCCCGGGCGTCGACCGGTTCCGTCCGGGCGAGGCGGTGATCGCCTGGAACGGGGTCCCCTCCGGCGGGTTCGCCGAGTACGCGCTGGTGCGGGCGGACGACTCCGCGGCGGCGCGCCCGGCCGCCCTGGACGCGCGTCACGGCGCGGCGCTCCCCACCGGTTCGCTCACCGCCGCCGCCCTGCTGGACGAAGCCAAACCCGGGCCTGGAGCCACGGTCCTGGTCGTGGGCGCCACCGGCGGCCTCGGCAGCTACGCGGTCCAGCTCGCCAAGCTGGCGGGCGCGACGGTGATCGCCACCGGCCGCGACGGCGACCGCGGTTACTTGGAGAGCCTCGGCGCCGACGGCGTGATCGACTACCGCACCGAGGACATCGCACAGCGCGTGCAGGACTGGGCGCCTGGTGGTGCGGACGTGGTGATCGACCTCGCGCAGGCCGGGCCGGCGCTGGCCGCGTCCGCCGCCGCGGCGAAACCCGGCGGCCTGGTGGCCTCCCCGCTCGGCGGGCCGGCCACCTTCGACCGCGACGTGCGGGCCGTCTACACCGGAACCACCACTCCCCCGGGCCGCCTGGCCGAACTCGCCGCACTGGCCGCCGCAGGGACGCTGCGCACCGAGATCGGCGCGGAGTACCCGTTCGCCCAGGCCCGCCAGGCGCTGCTGGACTTCCCGGCCCGCCACGTCCGCGGCAAGGTCGTCATCACGTTCTGAAGAGGAGAGACATGACCACCACCGTGCAACGCAACGACTCCGCGCAGCGCTACGAGATCACAGTGGACGGTGACCTCGCCGGGTTCGCCGCCTTCGCCGACCACGACGGGCGGCGGATCATGTACCACACGGAGATCTTCGACGCCTTCGCCGGACGCGGCCTGGGCACCACCCTGGTCGCCGGGGCACTCGCCGACATCCGGGAGTCGGGCACGCGCGTCGTGCCGGTCTGCCCGCTCGTCGCCGCCTACCTGCGCAAGCACCCGGACCAGAACGACATCGCCGACGCGGTCGAGCCCGCGACCCTGCGCCGGCTGCAGTCGGCCCTGCGCTGAACCGAGACCGGAGACCACACCTTTTCATGGCACCCGAAGTCCACAACCGCACCTTCAAGGCCGACGCCCACGCCCGGTACGCGCGACTGCGCGCCGAAGGCCCGATCCACCGGGTCAGCAGGCCGGACGGGCTCGACACCTGGATCGTGGTGTCGGCCGATCTCGCGCGTGCGGCCCTGACCCACCCCGATCTGGGCAAGGACCCGTCGGTGGCGGCGGAGGCGCTGAAGGCGGCGGGCAACCACATCCTGTTCGCCGGCACCGGGCTGGGCGGCAACATGCTCATGTCCGACCCGCCGGACCACACCCGGCTGCGCAAGCTCGCCGCCGCCGCGTTCACCCACCGCCGCACCCAGGAACTGGCCCCGGCCATCGAGCGCACCGCCCGGACGTTGCTCGCCGCGCTGCCGGACGAGGGCGAGACCGACCTGGTGGAGTCCTACACCGGCCCGCTGCCGATGACGGTGATCTCCGACCTGCTCGGCGTCCCCGAGCCCAACCGGGCGGACTTCCGCCGCTGGTCGCGGGTCGCGACCGGCGCGACTTCCGCCGAGCAGCGCGACAGCATGGTGCTGCTCAACGAGTTCCTGGCCGAACTGCTGCGGGACAAACGCCGCTCCCCCGGCCCGGACCTGCTGTCCGCGCTGATCGCCGTGCACGATGAGGACGACGGGCGGCTGTCCGACACCGAACTGCTCGGCACCGCGGTCCTGCTCGTCACGGCCGGCCACGAAACGACGGTGAACCTGCTCGGCAACGCGGTGGTCGCGCTGCTGGAGAACCCGGACCAGCTCGACCTGCTGCGCGCGAAGCCGATGCTGCTGCCCGGGGCCGTGGAGGAGATCCTGCGCTACGACACGTCGGTGGAGCTCACCCCGACGCGGTTCGCGACCAGGGACCTGGAGCTCGGCGGCGCCCGCATTCCCCGCGGCGGCGCCGTGATGATCGCGCTCGGCTCGGCCAACCGGGACCTGCCCCTGCCCGACGGCCGCGATCCGGCGACCTTCGACGTGCGCGGCCCCGCGGTGCGGCACCTGGCGTTCGGGCACGGCAACCACCACTGCCTGGGCGCCCCGCTGGCCCGGCTGGAGGGCCGCATCGCGCTGGGCGCGCTGATCGAGACGCTGGACCTGACGTGGGCCGACCCGGCTGCCCCGCTCGCCTGGATCCCCGGCGGGATCATGCGCGGGCCGTTGTCGCTGCCGGTGCGCTTCACCCGGCGCGGCTGAGGGGACCGGACTGTCCCCCGACAGCGGGGGCGCGGTTGCGGCCCCAATTCCGGCTTCCGGACTGGTTGTGTGAAGGCATCGGGACGAAAACCCGCAACCGGAAAGGAAAAACCGTCATGTCGCAGGTCATCACCGGAACCCCGCTCGCCGGACGCGTCGCCGTCGTCACCGGCGCCAGCAGCGGGATCGGGGCCGCCACCGCGGAACGGCTCGCCGCGCTGGGGGCGAAGGTCGCGGTCGCCGCGCGCCGCAAGGACAACCTCGACGACCTGGTCGCCCGGATCACCGCCGCGGGCGGCACCGCGCTCGCCCTCACGCTGGACGTCACCGACCGGGACGCCGTCGCCGCGGCGGCCGGGCAGGTGGCCGATCGGCTGGGCCGGGCCGACCTGGTCGTCAACAACGCCGGGGTGCAGCTCATCTCCCCGATCGAGGACCTGAAGGTCGACGACTGGCAGCGCCAGATCGACCTGAACGTCACCGGGGTGATGAACGTCCTCGCCGCGTTCGTGCCGCAGCTGGTCGCCGCGGCGGGTGCGGGCGGGCCCGCGGACCTGATCACCACCTCCTCGATCGCCGCGACCAGGATCCTGGAGAAGTTCTCCGTCTACTCCGGCACGAAGGCCTACCTCAGCCACTTCAGCCGCCTGGCGCGCGTCGAGCTGGGCCGCAAGATGGTGCGGGTGTCGGCGATCGAGCCGGGCATGGTCGACACCGAGCTGCCCGACCACGTCACCGACCCGGACGCCAGCAAGCTGATGGCCGACCTGCTGCGCGACATCGAGTGCCTGAGCCCGGCCGACGTGGCCGAGACGATCGCGTTCATCGCGACGGTGCCGCGCCACGTCAACCTCAGCGAGATCACGATCCTGCCGACCGCGCAGGCGGTCTGAGCGGATCCCGGCGCGCCGTCCGTCCTATTCGGACGGCGCGCCGAGCAGCCGCCGCAGCGCCGCGGCGTCGGCCTCCCGCACCGGGGTGTAGACCACCAGGTGCAGGCCGGGGTGGTCCTGGGGCGTGAGCTGGTGGTGTTCCAGCAGCAGCTCACCGGCCACCGGGTGCCGGAACAGGCGCTCGCGGGAGGTGAACCGCGCGACGCCGAGGCTCTCCCAGCCCGCCCGGAAGTGGTCGCTGGCCGCCCGCAGCCGGTCGATCAGGTAGCCGAACTCCCCCAGCCGGGGCCCCGCTTCGGCGCGGAACTCGGCGAGGAACCGGCGGCTGGTGACCTCCCAGTCCGGCAGCAGCTGCCGCACGTACGGGTCGGTGAACACCAGCCACAGCAGGTTGCGGTCCTGCGCCGGCACGGTCGCGACGTTCGGGTAGAGCGCCGCGTAGGCGGCGTTCCAGCCGGTGATCTGCCAGTCCGGGGCCACCGCGTAGGCGGGCGACTGCGCGAGCGCGTCGAGCAGGCGCTGCACGTGCTCCGGCGCGGCTTCGGGCTTCGGCGCGGCGGGAGGCGGGGGCGCCGAGTAGCCGGCGAGGGAGAGCACATAGGCGTGCTCGGCGCCGGTGAGCCGCAGCGTGCGGGCGATCGCGTCGAGGACCTCGCGCGAAGGGTTGATGTCGCGGCCCTGCTCGAGCCAGGTGTACCAGGTGACACTGACCCCGGAGAGGTAGGCGACCTCCTCGCGGCGCAGCCCGGTGGTCCGGTTGCGGCCGACCGGGGGCAGGTCGAGGTCGGCCCGCACGAGCCGGGTCCGCCGGTCGCGCAGGAACTCACCGAGCGCACGCATGGTCACCCCCGCAACACTAGTAGTGCCACTACTAGTGTTCGCACCGTCTTCGCTTCCCGGCCTGGCGCGGGCATCGTGAGCGCATGCCCGAACTGCGATCACGCACTGTCACACACGGACGCAACATGGCCGGCGCCCGCGCGCTGCTGCGCGCCGCCGGGGTGGCCCGGGAGGACTTCGGCAAGCCGATCGTGGCCGTCGCCAACAGCTTCACCGAGTTCGTGCCCGGCCACGTCCACCTCCAGCCGGTGGGCCGGATCGTGTCCGAGGCAGTCCGTGAGGCCGGCGGCATCCCGCGCGAGTTCAACACCATCGCCGTCGACGACGGCATCGCCATGGGCCACGAGGGGATGCTGTACTCGCTGCCGTCGCGCGACCTGATCGCCGACTCGGTCGAGTACATGGTGCAGGCCCACCGCGCCGACGCGCTGGTGTGCATCTCCAACTGCGACAAGATCACCCCCGGCATGCTGATGGCCGCCCTGCGCCTGAACATCCCGACGGTGTTCGTCTCCGGCGGCCCGATGGAGGGCGGCACCGCGGTGCTCGTCGACGGCACGGTGCGCACCCGCCTGCACCTGGTCTCCGCGATGTCCGACGCGGTCGCCGACACCGTGTCCGACGCCGACATCGCCCGCATCGAAGAGGCGGCCTGCCCGACCTGCGGCTCCTGCTCGGGGATGTTCACCGCGAACTCGATGAACTGCCTCACCGAGGCCCTCGGCCTGGCGCTGCCGGGCAACGGCTCGGTGCTCGCCACCCACACCGCGCGCCGCGCCCTGTATGAGCAGGCCGGGCGCACGGTGGTGGATCTGGCCCACCGCTACTACGACTCCGGCGACGACGGCGTGCTGCCGCGCGCCATCGCCTCGCGGGCGGCGTTCGACAACGCGATGGCGCTGGATCTGGCGATGGGCGGGTCGACCAACACCGTCCTGCACCTGCTGGCCGCCGCGCACGAGGCCGGGCTGGACTACACGCTGGCCGACATCGAGCGCCGGTCCCGGGAGGTGCCCTGCCTGTGCAAGGTGGCCCCCAACGGCACTTACCTGATGGAGGACGTGCACCGGGCCGGTGGCATCCCGGCGATCCTCGGCGAGCTGCACCGCGCCGGGCATCTGCACGAGGACGTGCGCAGTGTGCACGCCGACTCGCTCGCCGAGTGGCTCAAGACCTGGGACGTCCGCGGCGGCTCGCCTTCCCCGGAGGCGGTCGAGCTGTTCCACGCCGCGCCGGGCTGCCGCCGCTCGGCCGAGGCGTTCTCGCAGTCGGAGCGGTGGCACGACCTGGATCTGGACGCCGCGGGCGGCTGCATCCGCGACGTCGCCCACGCCTACTCGGCGGACGGCGGGCTGGCGGTGCTGCGCGGGAACCTCGCCGAGGACGGCTGTGTGGTCAAGACCGCGGGTGTGGACTCCTCGATCCTGACCTTCGCCGGGCGGGCGGTGGTGACCGAGTCGCAGGAGGAGGCCGCCGAGGCGATCCTGGCCGGGCGTGTGCAGCCCGGCGACGTCGTGGTGGTGCGGTACGAGGGCCCGCGTGGTGGCCCGGGGATGCAGGAGATGCTGTACCCGACGACGTACCTGAAGGCGCGCGGCCTCGGCAAGGAGTGCGCGCTGGTCACTGACGGCCGGTTCTCGGGCGGCAGCTCGGGCCTGTCGATCGGGCACGTCTCGCCGGAGGCCGCCGCGGGCGGCACGATAGCCCTGGTCGAGGACGGCGACCGGATCGTCATCGACATCCCCGCCCGCACGTTGCACCTCGACGTGCCCGACGAGGTGCTGGCCGAACGCCGGGCCCGCGCGAGTTTCCGGCCCCGCAACCGGAAGCGCACGGTGTCCACAGCGCTACGCGCCTACGCGGCGATGGCCCTGTCGGCCGACAAGGGTGCGGTGCGGGAGGTGCCGGAGACGCTCTGAGCTCAGGGGGTGCGCCCGCCGCTGGCGAGATCGGCCAGCGCGTGCCGCGTGACCACCGGCGGGCGGAGCCCGGTGCCACACCGACCCGCACCGGGCTCCACCTCCCGCGCGGTCCTCCCGCCCGCGCGTCACCGTCAGCTCACGCCGCCGAGGCGAGGCCGTCGCGAAGCAGGCGGTGCAGGCGGATCTCCTCCTGGTCCAGGGATTCCTGCACCACCCACATCTGCGCGTCGTCCAGTTCGCCCGCCGCGACGAGATCCGCCAGTGCGTGCCGCTTGGCCTCGAGCAGGCGGAGCCGGTGCCGCACGGACCCGTCACCGGGCTCCGCCTCCCGCGCGATCGCCGCCAGGCGCGCCACCACCTCGGCCGGCTGGGTGTCGCCGGGGTCGGCGGACAGGCGCGCCCAGCGGATCCACGCGGGCAGCGTCGCCCCCTGCACCAGCAGCGTCACCGCGATCACCACGAACGTGATCACCAGGATCTCGTTCCGGAACGGGAACGGCGCCCCGCCCAGCGTCACCGGCACCGACAGGGCCGCGGCCAGCGACACCGCGCCGCGCATCCCCGCCCAGCCCAGCACCACGCGCACGCGGGCCGGTGACCGCAGTGCGCGCTGGCGCGGGCGCCGGTCCACCAGCCGCAGCAGGTAGGGCGTGGTAAACACGAACGCCAGGCGCACCAGCAGCACGACCACGGCGACCACGACGCCCTGCCCCACCAGCACCAGCGCCTCCGACGGCGCGATCTCGGTGAACAGCCGCCGCATCTGCAGGCCGGTCAGCACGAACAGGCCGCCGTTGACGACGAACGTGAGGATCTCCCAGAAGGCGTGCGCGGGAATCCGCCCGGCCCCGCCGACGACCCGGCGGCTGTGCCGGCTGATCCCCAGCGCCGCGACGACCACCGCCACCACCCCGGAGGCGTGTGCCGTCTCGGCCAGGACCGCCGCCGCGAAGGGCTGGGCCAGCGACACCGCGCCCAGCACGAGCGGGTCGCGCACGCGCCGCAGCACCAGCACCGCGAGCCCGGCGACCGCCAGCCCGACGGCGGCGCCGGCCAGGTAGGACCAGCCCAGCCGCAGCGCCGCGCCGCCGAATGTGGTCAGCTGCCCGCCCGCCGCACCGATCGCGATGCCCAGCAGCACCAGGGCGGTGCCGTCGTTGATCAGGCTTTCCCCGCGCAGCACGGTCATCCACCGGGCCGGCAGGGCGCGGGCGTACCCGGCGACGGCGCTGGCGTCGGTGGGCGCCAGGACGGCGCCCAGCACGAGCGCCGCGGCCCAGCCCATGCCGAACGCGTGCGCCGTGGCCGCGGCCGCCGCGGCGGTGAGGACCACCAGCGGCACGCCCAGCAGCAGCACCGGCCGCCAGTACCGGCGGATCTGCGCGAGCGAGGTCGAATAGCCCTCCCAGAACAGGATGACGGGCAGCAGCACCACGAGGACGAGCTCGGGCGGCAGCTCCGCGTGGGACGCGGTCGGCAGGAGCGCGAGGACCGCACCGGCGAGGAACATCAGGGTCGGCGCCGGCATGCGCAGCCGCCGCGAGGCGAGCTGGGCGCCCGCCACCGCGACCGCGATCAACACCAGGAGCGCGTCGGTGTGCATGGTCAGCTCCTCAGCCCCAGCAGGTCCCGGGTCAGCGCGGCCAAGCCCGCCTGGAACTCGGGGTCGCGGGCCACCGCGCTGGGCTGGGCGACGGCCCCGTCGTCGAGGTACTGGCCGGTGTGCACGTCAGGCGAGAGCGCGGCGTGCACGACGTTGCGGGCGCCGTGGCCGACCGGAGCGCCGCCGATGCCGTACATGGCGTGCAGCAGGTCCGTGCTGATCACGCCCGGGCTGATGCTGACGATTTCGGGGCTGCCGGGCCGCCCGGCCAGCCAGAGCGCGTGCGCGACCATGGCGAGTTTCGAGCGGGCGTAGGCGGTGGTCGGGCTGTAGGGGTGCCGGTCGAGGTTGACGTCGTCGAGGTCGAAGCGGGCCGACAGGTGCGTGGCCGACGCGACGTGCACGACCCGGCCGCCCGCGGCCGTCAACGCCGGTGTCAGCCGTTCGGTGAGCAGGGCCGCGGCGAGGTAGTTGGTCTGCAGCGTGACTTCGATGCCGTCCGCGCTCAGTCGTCGGCGGGCCGGGCCGGGGCGGCCGGCGTTGTTGATCAGGATGTCGACGCGGCCGGTGATTCCGGCGGCCAGGCGCTCGACGGCGGCGAGCTCGTCGAAGTCGGCGCTCAGGTAGTGCACCTCGGCCGCGCCGGCGGCGCGCAGCCCGTCGAGCAGGGACTGGACTTCGCCGGCCGGTTCGGGGCCGTGCACGATCAGGCGGCGGGCGGCCGGGGCGAGCAGGTGGGCGGCGGCCCGGCCGATGCCGCTGGTGGCGCCCGTGAGGACGATGGTGTCGCGGTTCATGGGTCCAGCAAAGCAAGATCCGGGGCGCCGCTGGGGCTCCTGCCCGGCCCGGTCCATCGGGGGACAAACCGGGCCACCCAACGAAACGGGCCCCGCCCCTGGGCAGGGGCAGGGCCCGTCGCGGCGGTGGTCAGCGCACCGGCAGCTCGCGGTCTTCGCGCTCGGTGCTGTTCCAGTTGGCCAGCAGGCGCATCGACGTTTCCGACGCGGAGCCGGGTTCGGTGGTGTAGACGAACAGGATCTGGTCCGGGTCGCCCGCGGGGTGGAGCGCCTGGTACTGCACGGTGAGGTCGCCGACGAGCGGGTGGTGGTAGCCCTTGGAGCCGGTGGTGCGCCGGTGCACCTTGTGGTCGGACCACCACTTCCGGAAGTGTTCGGAGTGGATGGACAGCTCACCGATCAACGCCGACAGCTGGGGGTCGTCCGGGTAGCGGCCGGCGTCCAGGCGCAGCATGGCGACCGTGTCCGCGGCGACGGCCTCCCAGTCCTGGTACAGCTCGCGGGCGTGCGGGTCGAAGAACACGAACCGCGCCTGGTTGCGGTCGGCTGCGGGCAGGGCCCGGAACTCGGTGATCAGGGCGCCCGCGAGCCGGTTGTGGGCGAGCACGTCGAGCCGCCGCCCCAGCACGAACGCCGGCGAGTGCACCTCGTCCAGCATTTCGACCAGCCGCAGCGTGGCCGGGTCCACCCGCTGCGGCCGGGCGCGTCGCTTGCGCACCGCGGGCTCCGGACGCCCCAGGTCCATCAGGTGCTGGCGCTCGGCGTCGTTCAGCCGCAACGCGGTCGCCAGGGCGTCCAGCACCTCAGCCGAAGCGCTGCGGCTGCGGCCCTGCTCCAGGCGCGTGTAGTAGTCCACGCTCACGCCGGCCAGCTGCGCCAGCTCCTCACGCCGCAACCCGGGCACCCGCCGCCGCGCCGAGCCGTCCAGGCCCAGCTCCTCGGGGCTGACCCGGGACCGGCAGGTCCGCAGGAACTCCGCCAGCTCGCTGCTCTTCATGCCGCTCATGGGTCCGATTCTGCCCGCCGCCGGCCACGGGGCGAGCGGTGAAGGTGGCCCATCTTGTCCCCCTGTCACGGGGAGCGCCCGCCGTACGGCATCCGCGCCTTGCCGCACACGGCGTGCTGCAGCTGTCTACCACGGCGGAATGGCGAAGCCCTGCATCAGCGAAACGCTCACTCCACGCATCGTGTGGTTCACCGAGCACGGCGACTCAACTTCTCGGGTCCACCAGCACAAATCCGGCACGCCCTGCGCCTGCCCGCGCACCGAACAGTGGTACACCGACAACTGACCCGATGTGCGATGAGGACCGCGAGCAACCCGCTCGCGGTCCTCATCGCACAAAGGGCACACCGCACTGGAGCCGTGCTCACCCACGAGGGCATCGCCGACACCGCCAGGTCGTCCTGTCGGACAGTGCTCCCGCTCAGACCATCACGGAGCGCGTCTCGAGAAAACCCTCCAGGCCGTACGAGCCGTACTCGCGGCCGATTCCCGACTGCTTGAACCCGCCGAAGGGCGAGATCGGCTCGTAGCCTCCGTTGATCGAGACACGACCGGCCTCGATGCGCGAGGCGATGCGCTTGGCGCGCTCCTGGTCGGCGGAGAAGACGTACGCGTGCAGCCCGTAGTCGGTGTCGTTCGCGATCTCGACGGCGTGGTCGTCGTCGGTGTACCCGAGGATCGAGAGCACCGGGCCGAAGATCTCCTCACGGGCGATCGTCATGTCGTTGGTCACGTCCGCGAACAGGGTCGGACGCACGAAATAGCCGTCCGACAGGCCCTCGGGCTTGCCCGGACCGCCCGCGAGCAGCCGCGCGCCCTCCTCGATTCCGCGCGCGATGTACCCCTGCACTCGCTCCCACTGCTTCTGGCTCACCATGGGACCGATCGCGGTCGCCGGGTCGGCCGGATCTCCGACCGGGAAGCCGGCCAGCTGCTCGACGGCGACCTTGAGCGCCTCGTCATACCGCGACTCCGGGACGAGGATCCGGGTGCCCGCGACGCACGCCTGGCTGCTGTTCACGAACCCGGAGGACAGGGCACCGAACATGGCGGTGCTCATGTCGACATCGTCGAGGATGATCGATGGGGACTTGCCACCGAGCTCCAGCGTGAGGTTCTTCATCAGGTCCGCGGACTCGCGGAAGATCGCCTTGCCCACCGGGGTCGAACCGGTGAAGGAGATCTTGGGGACGTCGGGGTGACGGGTGATCGTGGTTCCGACCACGTCACCGCGGCCCGTCACGATGTTGAAGACGCCGGCCGGGAGACCGGCTTCGTGAAGCGCCTCCGTCATGGCCCGGGTCTGGGTCGCGCTCATCTCGCTAGGCTTCATGACGACCGTGTTCCCGCCGGCGAGCGCGGTCGCCATCTTGTCGGCGATGAAGAACATGTCAGAGTTCCAGGGCATGATCAGGCCGGCGACGCCGACGGGCACCATCTCGACCGTCGCTTGCCCCACCTGCCGGGTGAACGCGAAGGCCTCCAGGGTCTTGATCATGTCCGCGAACGCGCCGATAGCGCTGTCCACCATCCACTCGTTGCGCACGGGTGCTCCGTACTCGAGGCGAACGGCTTCGAGCAGCTCCTCACGCCTGGCGGTGACCGCGGATTGAAGACGACGCAGCGCGTCGATCCGCTCCTCGCGAGTCGTCGTCGACCAGGCCGGCAGAGCGGCTTTGGCGGCGGCGATCGCGGCCCGGGCGTCAACCTCGTCCGCAAGCTGGACCTGACCGATGACCTGGCCGGTCGCCGGGTTGAACAGGTCGAACAGCTCAGTTCCGTGCGGAGTGACGAACTCGCCGTTGATGTAGACCTCGTCGATCAGATTCGTTCCCACGTATTGCCTCCTGTTGTTGGTCGCCCGAGCCGGGTCAGGTCTGGACGACCGCTCGTTCCGCGCGGTGGAGTGCGTCACCGGGGAGGTGAGACGTGAGCCGGTACCCGGTCCTCCTCCGGAGGAGGCGGGCCTCGCCCTCGGGCTTCGCCGGGCGGTGAGATGCGCACTCCTGCGCGCATTTCCATGTAACCCCGACGAGCCTCGGTGGGAAATCACGATCCTCTTCCGCTCTTGCACGATTCTGCAAGCCAAGGCGGAGGGGCATCACCTACGACGAGGACGGACGGCGTGAAGGGCGGTCGGCGAGGCTGCGGCCGCCTGCGACTCTGCGGTGCTTACGGGAGCGCGACCCGCGCAGGCTGGGGGCCCGCATGGCGGAATCGGGCCGCATCCGTGCTCGGCGACGAACCGAACTGGCGGCGGTACTCGCGACTGAACTGCGAGACGCTGCCGTATCCGACACGGTGAGCGACGCCGGTCACATCGTGGGGTTCGTTCAGCAGCATCAGTCGTGCGGCCTGCAGCCTGACGTGCTTCTGGAACTGGATCGGGCTCATGGAGGTGACGGCCTGGAAGTTGCGGTGGAACGCCGACACGCTCGTGCTGGCCATCTGCGCGAGGTCCTCGACGCGGAACGTCCGCTGGTAGTTCTCCCGGATCCACTGGGCGGCGCGCGCGATCTGGTTCAGGCTGCTGTCCGCGAGGCCGAGCTGGCGGACGACCTCGCCCTGTTGACCCGTCATCAGGCGCCAGAGGATCTCGCGCTTGTACACGGGGAACAACGCCCGGCGATCCTGCGGCCGGTCCAGTAGGCGCAGAAGCCTGACAATCGCGTCGAGCAGGTCGGCGGAAGTCGTTCCGACGACCATTCCCGTCTGCACCGGGCCACTCGTGCGCGGCAGGTCCCCGGGACCGGCGGTCAGGAGGAGCTCCGCGATCGCCGCGGGTTCGAGAGTCAGGCCGAATCCCAAAGTCGGGTTCTCCCGCGTCGAGTCGAACACGTGGCCCGTCACCGGCAGGTTGACGGGGGCGACGAGATACTGGCCCGCTCGGTACTCGTAGACGCGATTGGCCACGGCCAGTCGTTTGCCACCCTGGGCGATGACGGCGAGAACCGTGCCGGACATCGACGTGCTGGGCGCGACCGTGTCGTCGATCCTGCAGATCCTCACCCCGTCAAGAGGCGTTGACAGATCGGGGCGCGCGTGCCGGCGAAGCAGATCGGTGAACTCGAGCTCCAGCGCGGTTCCCATGACGACATGTTAGTCGCAGTCACCCTGAGCAGAGTGCGAGGATTGTGCAAATCGGTCCAGATCCTCTTCCGCGCGCATGGCGCGAGTGTCGTCAGGACGGCGCCGACCCCCGTTCGAGGCGCGTGCAGCAGTCGACGCTGATCGACCCCGGCCGAACGCCCTCCTTTTCGCAGAGCCCGGCCACCCCGCGGCGCCCCTCCCCCTCGGACAGGTCGCCCCGCCCATGAGCACGTGGACACCGAGGTCACTGCTTTGCAACTCGCTGGTCGATCTGCCGCCTGGTATCCGGCGGAGTCGCACTCGTTTCACTTCGCCCGATCAGCCGCGCCGCCTCTCAGTCAGTCCTGCTGCCGCTTCACGCGGAGCAGCTCGCCGAAACCCATTCGGGTGAGGTACCCCTGAGTCTCGCCGAGGATCTCGTTGGCCGCCTCGACACCCGCCTGCCTGTAGCCGACAACCGTACGAAAGGATTACTCACCGGCGGCCTCCAGCCCGGGCGCAAGGGGCGGGTCGGTTTTGACCGGGTACCGGCCCTGGGTCAGGCGCAGATCCGGAAACGTCACGCCCACGGCGTGGACGTCGATGACGACGTCCACCCGCGCCGGGGAGAAGGCGAGGCCGTCGGTCTCGAGTGCCCCGGGCCCGGTCGGCTCCCTGACGAGCAGGGCACGGACTCGGTCCCCGTCGTTGCGTCTCCTCATCCGGCACGAGCAATTCCCCTGAAATCCTGCCCGTCCGCGAAACAGCGGATCTTCATCCGAAAACGACAGGAGAACCGCGCTGCCCTTGGCGGATTGTCAAACGCCACTGTGCCCACTGCGAGATCGTCACTCGAATCGCGCCGCCCGCCGGCACCGCCCGACCACCTCGCCGAACGGCACGATCGCGGGCACGCATTGTTCTCGACGTTCGGTGCAGGCTGCTGCGCCGGACGCACGATCATGACCAACCGACGACGAGCGACACGAGCCCGCCGCCGGATGCCGCCCGTAGCGTGCCCGATAACGCTGGACGAGCCGTTGCGTGCTCGAAAAATCCCCATCGGTGGGCCTGTTCCACCGCGTAGCGGCTCGCCGAGCCGCCGATCGTGTGCAGGGCACGGCTGTACGTGTTGCGCGGCCCGATCAGCACCTGGGTGAGCAAAAAGGACTCCCCCGCGCGCGCAAGAGCTCGGTTCCCGCTGCGGAATCCGTGGCGAGCTGCTCGGCGAAGAAGGCCGCGGCGTCGAGCAGGCCACACCCGGTCCGCTCGGACAGCGGCACTCGCAACTCGAAGCGCAGCGGCCGGGTGACGACGTCGTGCAGTAGTGCCGAAAGCTGCGCCTCCAGCTGTGCGCGCGGCAGCTTGATGACGAACTCCGCCGCGTCCGTTGACCACGCGACCGTGCTGGCTTGGAACGGCGAGAACATCGCCGGCCACTCCGGGTGCGTCTCCACCTCGTTCCGGCCGCACGATACGGGCAGTCGGTCAGTGGCGGCACCTCGAGCGTGGCAGGTCAGGTATCCGCCCCTCACGCGCGCACTGCGCGTCGCGTTCAACCGGACATCGAGGCTCGCGCACCGAAAGCCGGTGGGGCACATAGATGTCGCTGACGGTGCGGTGCGCTTCCTCGCGGTCGGCCGTCCGCATCCGGCGGAACCGCGTATCTGGGCACCGGGCAGGCGCTGAGTACACCGAGCTGTTGCGTGCGCCCGATCCCCGGCCGCGCGCACGGCTGTGCGCGCGGCCATCGAGTTGATTCAGGCGCACCCGGAGCGGAATCTGACCGTGGCCGAGCTGGCCGTGGCCGTCGGCGCCACCGCCCGCGTGCTGCGGGGCTTCCGGCAGGTCATGGGCACATCGCCTGGCGCCCACCTGCGCGCCGTGCGACTGCCCCGGGTGCGTGAGGTACTGATGGTGGGCGGCGCGGGCACCAACGTCGCCGACGTCGCGACGAGGTGAGGCCCTTCCACGTCAGCCGGTTCGCCCACCGGTACCGCACCCGGTTCGTCGGGGTGCCGTTGGAACCCCGCGCAGCGGGAAGTAACACGCGTACACGATCGACTCCCGGCCCGCCACCTCGACCGGGGACAAGCGCTGACAACGGCCCCCTTCAGCACCCCGGGCGGTCCCGCGCGGCGTCGCGGGCGAGTGCGGCTGCTCGGCGGTCCTCGAAGCGCGAGGCCTGCGCGTCGAGTCCCTTGAGGAATGCCGCGAGCTCGTCGCGGGCGGTCTCGCCTACCTGGCCCAGGCCTTCCAGCTCGAAGACCTTCCAGTACCGCAGCAGCGGCATCACCACGTCGTCGTGGTGGATGCGCAGGTCGTAGATCCCGGCCTTGGCGATCAGCGCGGCCTTGCGCACGAAGCTCGGGATGACCGCGCCGGGCATCGCGAAGTCGAGCACCTCGTCGGTGATGGCGCGCATCATCACGTCCGGCGTGATCTCCAGCGCCGCCTTGACCAGGTTACGGTAGAACACCATGTGCAGGTTCTCGTCCGTGGAGACCCGGGCCAGCAGTTTCTCCGCGAGCGGGTCCTGGGTGTAGCGGCCGGTGTTGCGGTGCGACAGCCGCGTCGCGAGCTCCTGGAACGACACGTAGGCGCACACCCGCAGCAGCGGCTTGTCCCCGCTGTCGTAGCCCGCCTGCATGGTCTCCATGCGCATGCGCTCCAGCTCGACCGGGTCGACCGCGCGCGTCACCAGGAGGTAGTCGCGGATGCAGATGCCGTGCCTGCCCTCCTCCGCGGTCCAGCGGTGCACCCAGGTCCCCCACGCCCCGTCCCGGCCGAACGCGCGCTCGATCTCCCGGTGGTAGCTGGGCAGGTTGTCCTCGGTCAGCAGGTTGACCTCGAGGGCGGTCCGCGCCACCGGCGACACCCGCGACTGCTCCGGGTCCCACGCCTCGCCGCCCAGATCCGCGAAGTTCCGGCCCTCGCTCCACGGCACGAACTCGTGCGGCATCCAGTCCTGGGCCGCCGCGAGGTGGCGGTTGAGGTTCTCTTCGACCGTCCCCTCGAGCTCGTACATCAGGCGGGTGGTGTCGGGAAGCGTCATGCGCACGTCCTTCGGGATCCGGGGCAGGAACCTACGAATCCGTAACTTACGGTCCCGTAGGTACTGTCAACGCGCGAGCGCCCCGACGGGTTCCCGACGACCGTCGATCCCGCCGTCTTGCCGGATGCAACATTTCGTGTTTCAGTTGCATCCGGCGTCGCGACGAGGCGGCACCGGCCGGAAGGAAGTCCCATGCGCAGCCCGATTCGGCACCGCCTGCTCGCCGTCGCCGCCGCGACCCTCCTCGCCGTCACCGGCTGGAGTGGCGTTGCCAGGGCCGACACCTACGCGCCGGTGGACCGGCCAGGACCGGAGTTGACCGCGCCCCGCCTGGCCGACAGCCTCGACTGCACCGCCGACGTCCGCAACGCCACGCGCGAACCGGTCCTGCTCACGCCCGCCACGACCGTCGACAGCGAACAGAACTTCGGCTTCACCTACGAGCGGCTGTTACGCCGGCTCGGCATCCCGTACTGCACGTCGGATTCGCCGGTGGATCGCTACAACATGGGCGACATGCAGGTACGGGCCCAGTACGTCACCTACGCCATCCGGGAGATGTACAAGCTCGCCGGGCGCCCCATCGCCGTGATGGGACACAGCCAGGGCGGGATGATCATGCGCTGGTCGCTGCGGTTCTGGCCCGACACGCGGCACATGGTCGACGACGTGATCGGGATGGCGGGCACCAACCACGGCTCGGTGGTCGTCCCCGCGTTGTGTGTCCCCGACTGCGCGCCGGCGCTGTGGCAGCAGCGAGCGAGCTCGGAGTTCGTGCAGGCACTCAACTCCGGCCAGGAGACCTTCCCCGGCATCAGCTACACCGAGATCTATTCGCGCACGGACGAGTTCGTGCAGCCCAACCTGGACGACACCGGCACCTCCTCCCTGCACGGGGGCGGCGGGAACATCACCAACATCGCCGTGCAGGAGGTCTGCCCGCTGGCCGTCCCCGAACACCTGCTCATCGGCACCCTGGACCCCGTCACGTCCGCGCTGGCGATCGACGCGCTGACCCACCCCGGCCCGGCGGACCCCGCCCGGATCGAGCGGTCGGTCTGCGGCCGCCTGCTGATGCCCGGCGCGCACCCGGTGACCGGCCCGCTCACCTTCGCGACGCTGACCGCGCAGGTCTCGGCGCAACTGACGGTCGCCGCGCACCGGGTGCCGTCCGAACCCGCACTCGCCTGCTACGTCACCGCCCGCTGCCCATGACGGCACCGACGAGCCGGCCCGATCGCGAGGGCGCCCTGCACCTGGCAGTGCGGACGTTCAACGCGCGGCAGCGGGTGGAGGTCAACGACCTCGCCAAGGCGCTCGGCGTCAACCGGGTGACCGTCTACCGCTGGCTCGGCGACCGGGACGCGATCCTCGCCGAGGTGGTGTGGCGGCTCGGCGAACGGACGATGCTCGACGCGTACGCCTCGGCGGACGGGGCCGGGGGCACGCGCATCGCGAACGCCATGTCGGCGTTCGTCCGGCAAACGCTCGCGCATGCCGGGATGCGGCACTTCCTCACCACCGAAACCGAAACGGCGCTGCGCGTCCTCACCCGCGGCGGGCACACTTTCCAGCCCCGGCTCGTCGCACTGGTCGAGACGCTGCTGAACAAGGAGCGCGAGGCAGGTGCTCTGTCCGTGGTGGACATCGACCTGCACGACCTGGCCTACCTGTGTGTCCGCGTCGGCGAATCGTTCGTCTACACCGACGCGATCACCGGCGAACCCCCGGACCCGGACCGCGCCGAACGGGCACTGCACTACCTGCTCCGCTAGCTCGGAGTCCGTCACGCGCGCGCTGGCCCGGTGGAGCGGCGTGGGATGAGGGTGGGTGTGGCGACGAGCGTGCGGGGCTGCTCGCCGCGGGTGGCTTCCGTGAGCAGGTCCAGCGCGCCGGCCGCGATCTGTCCGAACGGGACGCGCACGGTGGTCAGCGGCACGGGCAGGCGGCTGACGATGGGGATGTCGTTGTAGCCCACGATCGACAGGTCCTCGGGCACGCGCAGCCCGAGCGCGTGGGCGGCGGCCATCACGCCGATGGCGGTGTTGTCGTTGACGGCGAAGATCGCGGTCGGCCGGTCCGGCCGGTCCAGCAGGTCGCGCCCGGCGATCTCCCCGGATTCGATGGAGAAGGCGTCCCCGGCGACCAGCCGGTCGTCGAAGCCGATCCCGGCCTGGTCGAGGGCTTCGCGGTAGCCGGCGAGCCGTTCCTGGGCGCTGGACGCGTAGCCGGGACCGCCGACCAGCCCGATGCGCCGGTGCCCGAGGTCGAGCAGGTGCCGGACGGCCAGGTGCGCCCCGAGCCGGTCGTCGCCGACGGCGGCCGGGCCGATGCCGTCGGTGCGCAGGGCCAGCGCGTGCGGCACGTCGCGGGCGGTGGGGGTGCCCAGCCGCGCGGTGGTGAGGATCAGCCCGTCGACGCGACGGCGCACCAGGGTCTGCACGGCGAGCCGTTCGGTGTCGGGCTTGTCCTCGGTGGTGGCGACGATCGCGAACATCCCCCGGCTCCCCGCGGCGGCGGCGATCTCCTCGTAGAGCATCGCCATCACGGTGTCGGTGAGCCGCGGCACGATCACACCCACCGTGTTGGTGCCCGACCGGCGCAGCCCGGAGGCCAGCGGGTCGCGCACGTAGCCGAGCTCGGCGGCCACCCGCCGCACCCGTTCGGCGGTGGGGCTGCTGGAGCGCGGCAGCCGCTCGTCCAGGACGCGGGACACGGTGGACTTGCTGACCCCGGCGGCCCGGGCAACGTCGAGGATGGTCACCACGGGGGCAAGGCTACTGGTCGGCGAGGACTTTCCGGACTCACCGTTGACGGCGGGAGGCACGTGACGCATTCTATGGGAACGTTCCCGCAACCGTTCCCGGACCTGATGAGAAGGAGCACTTCGAGATGACACTGGACCTCCGTGGCCTCAACCCCGCGCCGGTCACCCCGTTCACGCCGGACGGCGAGGTCGACCACGCCGCGATGGCGAAGCTGGGCACCTGGCTGGCCGGGCACGACGGCGTGAAGAGCCTGGTGATCCTCGGCCACGCGGGCGAGGGCACCTTCCTCACCCAGGAGGAGCAGGTCGCGACCATCGCCAACCTGGCCGAAGCCGTGGACATCCCGGTCATCGCCGGGATCACCGGCGAGGGCACCGCGGTCGCGGTCGCCGAGGCCAAACGCGCCGTCGCGGCAGGCGCCAAGGCCGGGCTGATCTACCCCTCACACGGCTGGCTGCGCTTCGGCTACCAGGCAGGCGCGCCGCAGGACCGCTACCGGGCGATCTACGAGGAGTCCGGCCTGCCCTGCATCCTGTTCCAGTACCCGGACAACACCAAGGCCACCTACGACCTGGACACCCAGCTCGAGATCGCCGCGCAGGACGGCGTGTTCGCCACCAAGAACGGCGTGCGCAACATGCGCCGCTGGGACACCGAGATCCCGGCGCTCCGCCGCGAGCACCCGGACCTGCAGATCCTGTCCTGCCACGACGAGTACCTGCTGCACACCATGTTCGACGTCGACGGCCTGCTCGTCGGCTACGGCGGCCTCGCCCCCGAGCCCCTGCTGGAGCTCATCGCCGCGGGCAAGGCCCGCGACTACCCCGCCGCCCGTGCCGTGCACGACCGCCTGCTGCCGGTCACCAAGGCCGTCTACCACCGCGGCTCGCACATGGAGGGCACCGTCGCCCTCAAGCTCGGTCTCAAGGCGCGCGGCATCCTCGAGCACGCCGGCGTCCGCTCCCCGCTGATCGACCTCTCCCCCGAGGCCGAAGAGGAGATCGTGCAGGCGCTCAAGAGCGCCGAACTCGTCTGAGCCCCACTCGCGTCCCGGCGGCGGCCCCGCCGCCGGGACCGGCGACAATGTTGTCCCCACGACTCCGCACCGCGGCGGAGGGCGAGGAAACGAAACCCATGACGACTTTCGCTGCCGGCAGCCCCGAGGCGGCCGCCAAGGCCAACGCCGCGCTGGTGGCGCGGCTCGAGCGGCTACCGGTCACCCGCCGGCTCCTGATGATCCGCATCATCATCGGCACCGCCACCTTCTTCGACGCCTACACCGTGCTGGTCATCGCCTTCGCGATGCCCAAGCTGGTCACCGAATGGCACCTCACCCCCGCGTGGGTGGGCATGATCCTCTCCGCGGGATACGTCGGCCAGTTCGCCGGCGCGATCCTGTTCGGCTGGCTCGCCGAACGCATCGGCCGCCTGCGCACCCTGCTCATCACCATCGTGCTGTTCGTGTCGATGGACATCGCGTGCCTGTTCGCCTGGAGCGGCGCCTCGATGCTGGTGTTCCGCTTCCTGCAGGGCATCGGCACCGGTGGCGAGGTGCCGGTGGCCAGCGCCTACATCAACGAGTTCGTCGGCGCCCGCAAACGCGGCCGGTTCTTCCTGCTCTACGAGGTCATCTTCCCGGTCGGCCTGCTCTTCGCCGGGCTCGCCGGCTACTTCCTGGTGCCGGAGTTCGGCTGGCGCGCCCTGTTCGTCGTCGGGCTCGTCCCCGCCGTGCTGATGATCCCGCTGCGGGTGTTCATGCCCGAATCCCCGCGCTGGCTCGCCGCCAAGGGCAAGTTCGACCGCGCCGACAAGGTCGTCACCATGCTCGAACGGGAGGCCGTCAAGGAAGGCAAACCGCTGCCCGACCCGGTCCCCCGCCCGGTCACCGCACCCGCCACCGGCTCGGGCTGGCGCGACCTGTTCCGCGGCATCTACCTCAAGCGCACGCTGATGCTGTGGGCGCTGTGGATCACCGTCTACGTCATCAACAACGGACTGGTGACCTGGCTGCCCACGCTCTACCGGCAGGTGTTCGACCTGCCCCTGCAGACCAGCCTGCTCTACGGCTGGATCACCTCCGCCGTCGGTGTCGTCGCCTCCATCCTGTGCGCGCTCTACATCGACAAGGTCGGCCGTAAACGCTGGTACGCCATCGCGTTCCTGGCCGCCACCGTGCCACTCGTGGTGCTCACCGCCCTCGGCGCCACGACCGCCACGCAGGTGGTGATCCTCGCCCCGATCGCCTACGCCATCCTGCAGACGATCGCGTTCTCCCTCTACCTCTACTCCGCCGAGCTCTACCCCACCCGCCTGCGCGCCGTGGGCACCGGCTTCGGCAGCGCGTGGCTGCGCGCCGCCTCCTCCGCCGGCCCGCTGCTCGTCGGCTTCGTCGTCGCCGGACTGGGCATCCGCTACGTCTTCGCCGCCTTCGCCGTGGTCGCCCTGATCGGCGGCGTGATCACCATCCGGCACGCCGTCGAAACCAAGGGCCAGGTGCTCGAGGAACTGTCCCCTTGAGACGGTCGCCGGCGGAGAGTGCCCCGGAACGGGTTCCGGGGCACTCGTCTCACTGGTCGATCGTCAGCATGCCCTCGGGGACGCCGGCGATCTCGGTCCGGCGCCAGATCGAGTGCCGGCCCGGGAGTTCGTGGTAGCGCCGGAGCCCGGCGATGCCGCCGAGCCAGCCGCCCCAGGCGGCGTAGGGCGGGTTGTCCGGGTCGAAGCCGCTGTGCCACATGGTGAGCCGGGTCTTGCCGCCGGAGCCTTCCAGCTCCCAGCTGGTGGTCTCGCCGTCGGCGAACAGCAGGGCGGCCTTGCGGCCCGGTTCGAACTCCACGAACTTGGCCCCGCCGGGGTCCAGTTCGAACCCGCCCATCGCGAAGCGGCCGCCCAGCCGGGGCTCGATGTCCACCTTGGCGCCGAACCACTTGCGGAACACCTCCGGCTGGATCATCGAGTCGAACACCTCCTCCGGGGCCGCGTCGATGACGACCGACGCGCGCAGTTCGCCGGAGGTGAAGTCGACCATCGGGGTGAGCTCACGGCCGGCCAGGTAGTCGGCCAGGTTGGCGATCGCCAGCGACCAGAACGTCTGCAGCGCGCCACGGGCGCCGGCCTGGTCCGCGATCACCGACTCGAAGCTGGGCAGGTCGCTGTGGGTGAGCGTGACCAGGGTGCCGTCCTCGTCCTCGGCCAGCTCGAACTGGACGGTGGCCTCCACCCCGTCCACGGTCCACGCGAACCGGATGGTGCGCTCGTCCACGTGCAGCACGCGCTGGTGCGGCTCGGCCCCGTCCGGCGTGTAGCGGCCCCAGAACTCGTATCTGCCAGGCAATTCGACCTCGGCGTGCTCGGCGAGCCAGACGCGCAGCGCGGCCGGATCGGTCAGCGCCTGGTAGGTCTCCTTCAGCGGGGTCGGCACGATCGCGGTCAGGAGCAGGTCAGGTTCGGTCATCGGGTTCTCCTCTGGGATAGCAGGCGACGGCCAGCCGGAACGCGTCGCCGTCGGCCCCGCCGTAGCGGGTGAACAGGTCCTGCAGTGTCTGCTGCAGCTCGTCGAGGAACGCCTTGCGTTGCTCCGGGCGCACCCGGATGTCGCCGGACACGCCGATCGACGGCAGGTCCGGGCGGGTGAGGTCGAGCGCGGCGATGTCCGCCTGCACGTCCTCCATCAGGTCGACCAGGTAGCCCAGGCTGAGCCGGTCGCGGGTCTGCCGCAGCCCGATGCGGCCCACCAGGGCCGGCGACAGCCAGTAGGACCGGCCCGCCGCCTGGTAGATCCCCTCGTGGATCCCGCGGACCCGGCGCTGGGCCACCTGACGCGCGAGGCCGGCGTCCAGCAGGCGCTTGACGTGGTAGTAGACCCGCTGCGGGGTCTGGTCGAGCTCGAGGGCGACCTCGGTGCACGACCGGGGCTCGGCGAGTCGCCGCAGCACTTCGATGCGCTGCGGCTTGAGCAGGGCCTCGGCCTGCTCGATCTGATCGAGGTAGACGACATCTCTCATGGCAAAAATGAGTCTTTATGTAAAAGAAGTTTTTGTCAATAGTGCCGGTGCACCTCCCGGGGGCGCCGGTAGGGTCCACCCGTGTCACGCAGGCCGGCTCCGCTTCCGCAGCGCCACGGGCTCGACCCGGCGCGGCTGAAGCTGCCCGCCGAGGGGCCGTGGACCACGATTCGCGACCACCTCGCCGAGCGCCTCAGCCGCCTGCCCGCGGGACGGCTCGACGAGATGCTCGCCGAGGGGCGGATCGCCGGCGAGAACGGCCCGGTCACCGCCGACACCTCGTTCCAGCCCGGTGGGTTCGTGTGGTTCCACCGCGACCTGCCCGACGAGGTGCCGGTGCCGTTCCCGATCGGCGTCGTGCACCGCGACGAGCACCTCGTCGTGGCCGACAAGCCGCACTTCCTGGCCACGATTCCGCGGGGACAGCACGTGCTGGAGACCGCACTCGTCCGGCTGCGGCGCGACCTCGGGCTACCGGAGCTGAGCCCGGCGCACCGGCTGGACCGCGCCACGGCCGGGCTGCTCCTGTTCGTCACGCGGCGCGAGTACCGCGGCCGGTACCAGACCCTGTTCCGGGACCGTCGCGTCAGCAAGGAGTACGAGGCGGTCGCGCGCCACGACCCTCACCTGGACCTCCCCGTCACGGTGCGAAGCCGGATCGTCAAGGACCGCGGGAGCCTCACCGCGCGCGAAGTCGACGGACCGGTCAACGCCGAGACCCGCGTCGAACTGCTCGAGCACGCGGACGGCCGCGGCCGCTACCGGCTGGTGCCCGCGACCGGGCGCACCCACCAGCTCCGGGTGCACATGAACCACCTCGGGATCCCGATCCTGGGCGACCGCTTCTACCCCACCGTCGTCGACGCCCCACTCGACGACTTCCGCCGCCCGCTGCAGCTGCTGGCCAAGACGCTGGAGTTCAGCGACCCCATCACGGGCGAGCGGCGCCACTTCGAAAGCAAGCTGACGCTGGGTGCGTGGGAGTCCTATGCGGACTGGAGCGGCGACGGCGAGACGGGCAGCGCGGCGCGTCCCGGGTGATGCGGTTCTATCAGCCCAGCCGGGGCCGACGCCGACTGGATTGCGGCCGCGGAGGGCGCCCCGTCGATCGACTCGCTGCTGCACAACTGCCGGGCCGCCGGCTTCACACCCGAGATCGCCCACCGGATCGACAACTTCGGTGACATGGCGCGCCTGGTCGAGGCCGGCGCGGGGGTCACCATCGTGCCGCGGCTGGCCGTGCCGCGCGAACTGTCCCACCTGGTCGCCGGTTCGGTGGCCCACGGCACGCGGCGGATCTCGGTCAGCCGCCGCCGCGGCACGGCCGGCCACCCCGCCGTCGCCACCGTCGTGCACGCGTTGAAAGCCGTGATCCGCGACCGAGCGCCCGCTCCCCTGCCTTGAAGGCATGTGCGCGGCGACCCAAAAGGCTGGCGAGCCGGAGGCGTGCTGCCGGCTCAGGAGACGCGGCGCGAGATCGCGAGCGCCGCGCGCTGGAGTTCCACACCGAGCTCGGGGACACGGTCTTCGGGGATGTCGGCGAAGGTTCCGGTCACCTGGACCGCGGCGGTGGCGCCCGCCGGGTCGGGTACGGCGGCGGCGACCGACGCCATCCCGGGTTCGCGCTCACCGCGAGCCTGGGAGTATCCGCGGTCCCGGATGGTCTTCATCTCGGCCAGGAAGTCGTCGCGATCGAGGGGGCCGCGGCCCGGGTCCCCGAGCTGCTCGAGGAACTCGGTCAGCTCAGTGTCGTCCAACTGGGCGGTGAGGGCCTTGCCCGCGCCGAGGTGCAGGGGCAGCCGTTCCCCGATGGGCAGTTCGTAGCGCAGCGGGCTGGCGCCGTCGACGCGGGCGAGCACCACGCGGGACCAGCCGATCCGCTTGAACAGGGACGCCGTCAGGCCGGTCGCGGCGGCGAGGTCGTGCAGGATCGGGCGGGCGGCGGTCAGCAGCGGACTCGTCGTGAGGTAGGCGTGAGCTCCGAAGATCAGGGCGACCCCGGGCCGGTAACCGTTCGCATCCCGTTCGACGCGGCCGCGCGCCTCGAGCACCCCGAGAATGCGCTGGGTGGTGGCGACCGGCAGCCCGGCCCGCCGGGCGATCTCGGTCAGCCGCAGGGCGTGCTGGCTGGAGTCGATGACCTCGAGGATGTCGATGGCCCGCTCGAGCGAGCGCATGCTCGTCGCGGGCTTGTCCGGCTCGGCCATGAGCCACATCTTCCCACACAGTGAGCACAGTCACCGGAGTGCGGTGGCGTTGGGTGGCGAGCCGACCCCTCCGACGAGGTGCAGGGGCTTGACGGTGACGAGCGCGTCCCACCTCCCGTGGACCCGGCTGTCCGCCACCAGGTCGGTGAGGTTCCACAGCTCCCCGAGGGGCACGCCGAGCTTGGCGATGAGCTCCTGGTGCATCATGCCCGCGTCCTCGGGCGCGCCGGCCAGGTAGGTGTCGGCGGCGACCGGCAGGACTTCGACGGCGAAGGTGTCGGTGGCGAACAACGCGACCTGGTGGTCCCACAGCCACTCCGGCAGGTCATGGGTCTGCCGGAAGCCGGTGGCGCGGCGGGCCTCGCGGACTTCGGCACGCAGGGCGGGCCCGGCGTCGAGGAACCACCGCGCCCACCCGGTGTGGACCAGCACGAGGTCCCCCGGACGCACGCGTTCGCCCTGGGCCCGCAGCGCGCGGTCGAGGACGTCCACGTCCAGCGCGGGACCACGCCGGTGGTCCAGCGGCGCACCCTCCGCGGCGAGAAGCCCGGCCACGTCGATGAGCAGGCCACGTCCGACGATCGGCTTCTCGGCCCAGCGCTGAACACCGAGCGCCGGCCGCCCCGCCCGGATTTCGTCATCGGGCACCCCGTTGTAGAAGCCGTACCCGGACGCGCGCCGGTGCCGCAGACCGTCGACCTGCGATGTGGCCTGCAAGTAGAACTCGCGCAGCACGTCATCGCGAGCCTCGGCGTGCGCCGACAGCAGCTCGTGGCGCGGCGCTTTCCGCGCACGCGCCATCGGCGGGTCGAACGCGTCGAGGGCGTGGTCGAGGCTGAAGACCGCACCGCGGCTGACGCAGGCGAGCGCGTCGAGCACCTGCGCGGGACCGGCGAAGTTGGCCATCCCGCGTTCGGGATCGTGCTCGAAGACGCCCCAGCTCGAGCCGGGCGGGACGTGCCCACGCAGCTGCGCGTACGTGGGCACGTCCATGCGGTTGTCAGTCACGGTCGGGGTCCTGCTTGCGGTAGGAGAGGGCGAAGGACAGCAACCCGGCGACGGAGGCGCCCCCGAACGCGTAGGGAGCGACGGCCGCGGCCCAGTGGCGGGCGGCGGTGGCTTCGCCTGCGGCGAGGGTCGCGATCTGCCCGACGACGATCGCCAGTCCGGCGAGGAGGAAGAACACGACGGTGAGGGCGAAGAGGAAGGTGGCGATCCGGACTGTCCGGTTCGGACGGGAGGTGATCTGGTTCATCGTTGAACTCATGGGTCTGTTCCTTCGGTTTCGGCGTCAGACGGGGAGCACACCGACGGCGATGCCGACGCCGAGGGCGAGGATGGGCAGGCAGTAGTACTTGAGCAGGGGCAGGAAGGTCTTGACCGGGTCGACCCTGGCGATGCCGGCCGCGACGTAGATCGGCGCGCCGGAGGGCGGAGAGGCTCCCTCGGTCGAGGCGAAGATCAGGACCGCGGCGGCGGCGATCGGCGCGGGAACGCCGGCGCCGACCAGGGCGGCCACCGCGACGGGCCCCACCGCGGCCATCGTCGCGCTCGCGGTGAGCGGGATCGCGATGGCCACGATGATCACGCCGATCGCGATCGCCATGATCCACGCGGGCGCGTCGAGCCCGGCCAGCACGGTCTCCAGCTGCCCGGCGAGGCCGAGGTCGGCCAGGACGTTGGACGCGGAGAACGCGGCGACGATGGTGATGCCGATGACGCCGAACGACGGCGCCGCCTTGCCGATCACCGACCACCACCCGGAGGCGGTGCGGGGCAGGTGCTTGCGGCCGAGGAACAGCACCAGCGCGATCATCAGCACCGGGATCCAGGTGATCAGGCTGATCACGTCCGGCATCGAGTAGGGCTGCGCGGGCAGTTTGGTGCCGTCGGCGAGCGCGACGGGCTTCTTCAGGGCCTCGCCGACGCCGGAGTACGTGCCCAGCGCTTCGGCGACCGGGCCGCGGGTGAGCAACAGCGGGACGAGGATCGGCAGGAACAGCAGCAACGAGGTCCAGCCGGAACGCAGGCTGCGGCCGAACGGGATCCGGTCGCTCTCGGCGATCGGTTCGATGCCGTTGCGCCGGATCAGGAACCACGACAGCACGATCCGGTAGCCCAGGCACCACAGCCCGGCGATGGCGAGGGGTTTGACGATCTCGTCGGCCTGCATGATCCCCTGCGCGGCGAGCCCGCCGACGAGGATGAACATGGTGGCCGAGAACGGGAACGTCACGCCCATCCCGGCGCCACCGGCGACCACGGTGGCGGCCAGTTCGGGCTTGACGCCGGACCGTTTCATCCACGGCACGGTGACCGAGCCGACCGCCGCCGTGACCGCGGCGCCGACGTGGGCGATCGCGCCGAAGATGCCGCCGGCGACGGTGGCCGTGTAGACCGGGCCGCCACGCAGCCGGCCCAGGACGGAGTTGAGCAGGTCGATCAGCTTGTCCAGCACCGGGGTCTTGGCGAGCAGGTAGGACATGAACACGAAGGCCAGCCCGGCGAAGGTGACCTCCTCCTGCATCGAGTCGACCACGGCGTGCTGGATGGCCGACCACGCGGATCCGCCGTCCTCGGTGCCGCCGAACACCGCGAAGCCGCACACGGCCACGAACCCGAGGATCATCGCCTCACCGATGTTGCGCTTGAACACCGCGTTCCACACGATGATGACCGCGACGAACGCGAGCAGAGCCCACACCCCGGTCATCACGCCGTCCCGGCGAGGATCGCGGCGCGGCGCTGCGCCTCGTCGGCTTCCACGGCGCGGCCCCCGAGCAGGCTGGCCGCGGCCTCGGCCGCCGGGATCACGATGACACCGTCGTCGTCGCCGACGACCACGTCGCCGGGCCGCACGACCACCCCGCCGACCGCGACCGGCACGTCCACCTGGCCAGGGCCGTTCTTGTACGGCCCGGCCGGGCAGGCACCGCGGGCCCACGCCGGGAAGCCGATCTTCTCCAGTTCGCTCACGTCGCGCAGCACCCCGTCGGCCACGATGCCCCGGACCCCGCGGCGCTTGGCGCGCTCGGCCATCAGCTCGCCCAGCAGCGCCCGGCTGGTGTCGCCGCCACCGTTGACGACCAGCACGTCACCCGGCCGTGAACAGGCGATCGCCCGGTGCAGGGCCAAGTTGTCGCCGTGGGGCACCCACACCGTGCGGGCGCGGCCGACTACGCGGGCGCCCTTCCACAGCGCGTGTATTCCGCCGTCGAGCATGCCCATACGATCGCGCGCGTCGCCGATGTTGGCGACGGCGAGTCCCTCGAACTCCGGCCACAGGTCCTCGGCGGGCGCGAGCGCGGCGTCCGCGCGGCCACGGTGCACCTCCGCGGTGGCCCGGGTCATCACCGGCAGCACCCCGAGTGAATCGAGCAGTGCCGCGGCAGCGTCGGCTTCACCAGCGCGCCGGGCGGCGTGTTTGAGCGTGCCGTCGTGCAGCCGGTTCACCGCCGCGTCTCCGCCGGACAGTTCGCGGGCCATCTGCTCACGCACCCAGTCCTCCGCGCCCGCCGCGCGACCCGCCAGGACCGACTCCACGATCAGCGCGCCCAGGCCCTTCATGAAGGTGCTGCGCAGCAACTTCCGGCCGGACGCCGCGCCGGGTGCTCCCCCGATGTCGTCCACGCGCGCACCCAGCTGCTCGAAGGTCGTGGCGGCCCGGGCGGAGGCGTGACCGCTGATGATCACCGGGGTGGCGGCGCCGTGGGCGGGCACCGACCCGATCACCGCCACGTCGGCGAACCGGCTCTCGCCCACCGTATTCGCGATCGTGCGCTTGACCTCGGGCGCGGCCGCGTTCATGTCCACGTACACGGCCGCGGGCGGCAGGAACCGCGCGACCGACTCCGCGGCTTCGACCGCGGCGCGCCCGCCGACCAGGCTCAGCACCACGTCCGCGTCACGGACCGCCGCCTCCGGAGTGTCCGCGCGTTGCACGCCCGCCGGCGTCGCGTTGTCGGCGGGGTCGTACCCCACCACGTTCCAGCCGCGCGCGACAAGGCCGGCCGCGTAGAGCGTCCCGGCCTCGCCGAGCCCCAGCACCGACATCCGCATTCTGCCTCCTTGCAGATTTCCACACAGTGGTAAGTCCTACCGTTATGCGGATAGTATTGCCACAAGATGAGAGCAGAGTCAACGGTGAGCTGCGCCGGTCCGCCACGCCGATCACACGGGCGCACAGCGGCGCGCCGCACGGTGGTGCCGTCGGCGGCGTGCTCGAGTGCCCCGGACCTTGCCCATAGCCGGCACGTCACATCGGGGCTCGGCGCGCACGACCACTGTCCGATGTGGACCCGCGCCGTCCACTTGGCCGGGATGCTGCTGGTCGTCTTGCGGTGTCAGGACCAGCCGATCCGGACAGTTCCCCGGCGTCGCGTAGAAGCCGGCCGGGTCCGCCACCGCACCGCCATGCAGCGCCCGTCCGGAGCGGGTCACAATGGAGCACATGAAGAGGGGGCTTCGCCGCTGCATGCTGGCCTTGCTGGGCGTCTTGACGCTGGCAATCCCGTCGGCCGCGGAGATGACGAGGCCTGCGGCGCCACAGGTTGCCGGGCCGCCGCCGGTGGTGCCGGGCTGCGAACAGGGTTGCGAGACGATGTTCTCCGCCGCGCTGCCCGACGGGCACCGGCTCGACGGGCTGCACGGAGTCGGCGGCAACGTGCTGGCGTACTGGGACGGCGCGAGCCTGGTCGACACGACACAGGTCCGTGGCAGCGACGGGCAACCCTACGAGCGGGTGACGGCCGGGCTCTGCGGCGCGGGGCGGTGCGCCGTCGCGTTCGAGTTCGGCGCGCACTCCGCGGCCGTCGCGGCGCTGCGGCTCGACACGAAGATCACGGTGGACACCGCGGTGGAAGGCGTGGCGGCCGACGTGCGGGACCTCAACGCCGACGGTGTGCCGGACGCCGCGGTGCGACAGAGCACGTACGAGCCCAGCTTCGCGCTCGCCCCGCTGTACTGGATGACGTATGTGCAGCAGGACGACCACCTGGTGCCCACCGGCTGCACGACACCGGTGCAGGCCTACGAGGAGGCCCCGATCACCGTGGCGACCGGGGCTTGCCCGACGAACGTCTAGAACGCCAGGACGCTTTGTCGGCGCGTAGCCGTCGAGGACGGTTGGCGGGGGTCGAGCCGGCTCAGCCCCTTGACGCGTCGACTACCGGCTGATCCCTTCGGCCAGGGAGGTCGCCCGGGCGAGACGCTGATCGGTGGTGAGAACCCGCGCGTGCAGGCGCGCGGCGAGCTCGACGTAGAGCGCATCAGCGAGTCGGAGATCCGCCCGGCGCGCCCAGGCGCCGGCGGCGAGTTCGACGACCGGATGCCGCGTGACGGGGATCGTGGCCAACGCGTTCAGCGCCACGTCGACCTCGGAAGCAGGCAGCTCGCCGGCACGCTCCAGTCGCCCCAACGCGGACAGGACCTCGGCATCCAGGTGCGCCGGCGCGTGCAGGACGGTACCGGCGAGCCGCTTCTTCGCGGCGGCCGCGTAGTCGGTGCCTGCCAGCAGGTCCACGAGCACCGACGCGTCCAGGACCGCGATCTCCGCCGGCGCGTCACTCATCCTCGGCACCGGCCAGCTCCGCGCGAGCGCCGTCCAAAGCCTCGACAGCAGCCTCGTGCGAGACTGTTCGCCGCGGCGACGGGAGGGCGTCCAGCCAGGCGTCCATGGCACGACGTTGCAGCTCGTCCGCGATCGCCGCCTGCACCAGCGCGGACACGTTCAGGTCCGCAGCCTTGGCGCGTGCGGCCAGCTCATCGGGCACATAGACGTTCAGCCTCGCCATACACACACTATACACACATGCCAGGCGGGTTGCTCATGATCATCGGCGATTTCGCAACCGGGGCGCGGGATCAGGGACACGCCTGCTGGGCGGCCAGAACGCCGCGACACTGGAAGCGGGGCAAGTTCGATCAGGACGAGACGGTGTTCGTCGACGAGGGGTACACCCTCACCGGGGGCGGCTGGGAATGCGCCGAAAACGCCCCGAACAGCCACCGGTACATGCCGCTCTCTTCGCGCGGCGTCTGCAAGAACAAATCGACCGAGGGCTGGCGCGGCTGGGTGGTCCGGGTCCTGCCGCCGCGTGGCGAGAAGGGGGAGGAGGACGAGCACATGTGGGTGTACGCCTGCGGAATCCGCATCAAGCCGGACTGATCATCCAGGCCTGTGCGCCGCACACCGAGGCGGGTGCGCGGCGCACGGGGCGGTCGACCAGGTTCCGCGAACCGCAGTCAGGTTTCGAAGCGGAAGTCGGCGGGACCACGCGGCGGAGCGAGGTCAGGCCGGGTCCATCGGGCCAACCGCTCCGCGGCCTCCGCATACTGGACCGCACCCGTGGAAACCCCGATGACGAGGTCGTACGCCTCGTCCTCGGGCGCATCGAGATCGAGACCGTTCAGACCGTAGAACACGAAGACGGCCATCCAGCCAAGCCGCTTGTTGCCATCGATCAGCGGATGGTGGCGCACGCTCGACTCGAGCAGGACCGCAGCCTTCTCATGGAGGCCGGGGTAGGCGTCCTGCCCCATCACCGACACCTTCGGGCGGTGCGCCACGGAGTCCAGCAGGCCCGCATCCCGCACCTTCGGCACTCCCAGATCCGATGCGAGAGCGAGCAGGTCCTCCAGATCGAGGTAGTCGATCCTCACTGGGCCAGCCGGTCGAGCAGCGAGGCGTACCGGCTTCGTCCCTCCTCGGACAGGGCGCGCACCCGATCATCCCGAACCCGGCGCGCCGCGGCTTCACCAATAGCACGCACCACTGCCTCGTGCTTGCTCACGCCTTGAGCCTCCGCGAGCATCGCGAGCGCGCGCTCCTGCTCCTCCGTCAAGCGCAGCGTCATCGCCATGCTGTCCATGATACCAGTCTGGTATCAAGATCGTTTGCTGTCAGGCGCCGAAGTGGACGTGGGCTGCCCAGAGGGACGGGAGGTTCGGGTAGCGGTCCCGCAGGGCGCGGATCGTCCGGTGCACCGCCGCGGCCGCGGTGCCGGCTCCGGACGACAACAAATCCGTGTAGATCTGCTGCGTCAGCGACGGCGCGACGGCGTCGTCGACCCGCCACAGTGTGCCCACCACCTGCGCGAACCCGGCGATCTGGAACGCCGCCGCCGGGTGGATCGCCTCGTCGGACAGGGTTTCCGTCGTGCGGGCCGTGTCACAGGCCGACAGGTAGGCGAACCGGGCGCCGGGCAGGCGCAGGTGGGACACGTCGACCACCCGCAACGCCTGATCGTGCAGCACCAGGTGGCTGTCCGACGGGTTGGCCGGGTCGCTGTAGCCGTGGCAGGCGAAGTGCACCCAGCCGGCGCTCGGCAGCGCGTCCAGCACAGCGTCCCGGGTGGCGCCGGGGCCGGTCAGCACCGTGGCGCCGGCCACGCGGGCGAGGAAATCCGCTTCGGCCTGGGCGCCGGGCAGGTCGGGACCGTCCGGTGTGGACGGCATCGCCACCACCAGCAGCCGGTCGCCGCTCCCCTGCCGCTGCGTCCGCGCGTGAGCCAGCGCCCGGACCGTCGGCGTCACCGACGAGATCACCCTGTCCACCACCGTGGGGCCGCCGTCGCGGTGATGACCGGCGGCGTGCAGCGGCAGCAGGCTGAGCACCCCGACCGGCGCCCACCAGATCCGCGACGCCGCCCCGAGCGAGTCCAGCACGGGGCCCGCCACGGTGTCCCACAACCATTCCAGCGTCTCGTGGATCGCGCGCTCGGCGGACAGCCGCTCGTCCGGCTCCGCGGCGAGCGCGGCACGGAACGCCCGCACCCGTTGCCCCAGCGCCTCTGAGCTCAAGTCGGGCAGCGGCCGGACCTGCACGCCGTCCGGGGTGAGGATCACCGCGTCGCACCGGTAGCCGCTCACGTTCACGTAGACGACCGGGCCCTCGTGCGCCTGCGCGGTCAGGTCGGCGAGCGACGGCGGCCGGAGGAACCGGTCCAGCCCGGGCAGTTCCCGGATCCGCGCGGCCAGCTCCTCCAGTTCCCCGGCGAGCGCGAGGCGATCCCGGCTGGTGTCGGTTTCGAATTCAGCGCCGAGCGCTTCGAACTCCGCCGCCAGCTCGGGAGCCCGCTCGCGCAGCTCGGTCAGGTCGCCGCGGCTGTCGAGCGCCTGGGCCGCCAGCACACAGCGGCCGGATTCCAGCATGATCACCGCGCCCTCCGGATCGCCCGCGTCGAGCGCGCAGGCGGCCGCGTCCGCGGCGAGCCCGGCGAAACGGCCCAGCCAGTACTGCGCGTCGCCCCAGTCCAGGCGGCGGCCGGCGAGCTGGGGCAGCAGCCCGACCGCGACGGCGTAGCCCTCGGCCGCGGAGGCGGGCAACCCGCCCTCGGCGGCCAGCTCGCCCCACCGGTCGGCGGCCCCCACCCGTCCGACCGTCGGCGATCCGGCGGACAGCGCGGCCTCGCGGTACACGTCGAGCGCCTCGGCGAGCGCGTCGCGGTCGCCGAACCGGCGGAACCGCAGCCGCAGCGCGTCCGCGAGCGTGGTCAACGTGGTCGCCCGCGAGAACGACCCGCTCCCCCGCGCCCGCACGGCTTCGCGGGCGAGCGCGACGGCCTCGTCGAGGATCGCCGGGTCCTCCTCGCCCGCGCCGGGGCGGGCGAACCAGTCGTGCAGCGCAGCGGCGAGGCCGGACACGTAACCGGCGCGCTCCGGGCTGCCGTCGGCGGCCGCGGCCACCGACGCACGGCGGGCGGCGATCGCGTCGCGCAAGGCGTTCTGGTCGCCGAACCGGGCGTAGGCGGTGCCCAGGACGCCGCCCAGGTTCGCCAGGCGCAGCGCCCGGTCGGGGTCGTCCACAGCGGTGGCGTCGACGGCGGCGCGGTGGACGCGGATCGCCTCGTCGAGCGCTTCGGCCCGGCCGGTCCGCTCGAACCAGTCGGACAGCATGGTGGCGAGGTTGCCGAGGTGGTTGGCGTGCCCCGCGACGCGCCCGGCGCCGAGGCGGACCGATTCCCGCGCGGTGTCGATCGCCTCGGTCAGCACGTCCAGCTCGCCGGTGACGCGGAAGCGGTGGTGCAGGGTCGCGGCGAGGTTGGCGAGGACCACCGGGTGGTCGGGGTGCCCGGCGGTGGTGGCGGCGGTTTCGCGGGCCACGTCGATCGCCTCGGTCAGCGGTGCGAGCTCGCCGGTGGCGGCGAACAACGCGTTCAGGGTGACGACAAGGTTGCCCGGGTACTGGGGCCGCCGCGGGTCCCCTGGCCGCGCGCAGCGGACCGCTTCCCGTTGCAGCGCCGCGGATTCGGTGAGCGCGTCCAGGTCGCCGAACGCCTCGCCGCGCTGGGCCAGCGCCGCGGCTAGGTGGTCCAGCCGCTCGGCCCGGTGCGGGTGCCCGGCCGGGGTGGCGGCGATCGCGGCGCGGCCGTGCCGGATGGCGCGTTCCAGCAGTTCCGGGTCGCGGATCCGGGTGAACCCGGCGGCGAGCTTTCCGCACGTCTCCGCCTCCACCCCGGCGCGCTCGGCCAGGCTTCCGCTCGCCGGTTCGGCGGGTTCGCCGGTGAGCGCGGTCCATTCGCGTTGCGTGAACAGCAGGTTCGTGGAGAACCGCGAGTACCTCGGGTCGCCGGGCGGGGTGAGCGCGAGCAGGGTCGTGCGGGCTTCGAGCAGCTCGGCCAGGTCGTCCCGGGCGCCCGTGAGTCGGTGGCGGTCGTCGAGGAGCTGGCAGTGGAACGCCAGCCGGTCCAGCTGCTCGGCCGAGCCGGGCGGGCTGAGCTCGACGCCGCGCCGCGCCGCGTCGAGGGCTTCGGGCAGGACCGCGGGATCGCCGGTGTGCGTGAACCAGCGGCGGAGCAGGACCGCGAGGAAGTGCAGGCTGCGGCCGGCGAGGTCGTCGTCGGGCGAGTTGCGCACCGCGTCCCGGGCCTGCTCGATGCCTTCCCGCAGCGCGGCCTCGTCGCCGGTGGCGGTGAAGACCGTCAGCAGCGCGACGACGAGGTTGTCCTGGTAGTCGGCCTTGTCCTCGGGCGTCGCGCCGTCGACGGCGCGACGGCTCCACCACACTGCCTGGTCCAGCGTGTCCAGGTTCTGGTTGTGCTGGAACGCCGTGTGCATCACGATGCCGAGGTTGTTGGCGTAGGAGGCTTCCTCGGCCGGGCTGCCCGCAGACAGCAGGATCGCCTCCATCAGCCCATCCACGGCTTCCTGCAGGTAGGTCAGGTCGCCGGTCTGGTGGAACCGGGTTTGCAGCAGGCCGCCCATGTTGGACAGGTAGGTGGTGCGCTCGTCGCCGTGCTCGGTCGCGAGCGCCTTGCGGCCGCACTCGATCGCGGTCTGGACCGAGGCCGGGTCCGGGCTGTGCCGCGCCACCCGGTAGGCGTCCCAGAACCGCTTCCCCCAGTCGGTCACGGGTCAGTCCTCGGCGGCCTGCGAGGTGCCCGCGGATCCGGCGGGCGGCTCGTCGGGTTCGGTGACCTCGCGCTTGGGCGTGTAGCCGCGCGGCACGCTCGTGCGCAGGATCTCCAGCTCTTCGGGCGTGAGTTCGTGCTCCATCACTGCTCCTTCCCCTGGTCCGGTTCGACGAACTCCAGCACGTCGAAGTCCTCCGCCCGCAGGCGCAGGCCCGCCGTCCCCTGGACACGTGCGCCGAAGGTGCCGTCCGGGCCCATCACGCGCGCGGATTCGAGGTACAGCTCGGGCGGGTGCGGGTAGGAGGAGGCGTAGGAGCGGTGGCCGTACCAGCCGCCCGCCCAGTTGCCGTCCTTGAGGCGGACGCGGATGAAGCACGGTTCGCGGTCTTGGAAGGCGTGGTCCCACGCGGTGGGGGTGCGCAGGTACCGCGAGCCACGACGGCGGCGTTCCACCAGCGACACGGCGGCGGCCGCAAGGGCCGGGACGACGAGGAACAGGAGCACGGCCACCGCCCCGACGAGGCGGGGCTGCTGGGTGAAGCCGGTCCAGTCGCCGGGCCCGGTGCCCTTCGCGAGGCGGACGAGCGCGGGCCCGGCGACGATCGCGTAGGCGGCGTCGAGGGCGATGGAGGCGACGATCGCGCGCAGCACCCGCTCGCCGAGGTCGCGCTCCCCCGGCACCGGCCCGCGCCGCCGTTCGCGCACGAACTGGTAGGTGATGCCGGGCAGCACGAGGAGGACGAGCAGCGCGAGCTGCACGACCGTCGACGGTGCCTGCATCGCCTCATCCCCTCGCTCGCGCGGGCATGATCACGCTAGCGGCAACGCCGCCCTGCGCGGCGCGGAACCGTCCGGTTTCCCCCGAACGTCGGCTCAGCCCAGCAGGTACCGCACGGCGAAGTCGCCGAGGTCCAAGCCGTCCCGCCCCCCGGGGAACTCCGGCCCGTAGGCCGTCCGCACCACCATCGTCGAGAACAACATCGTGAACACCAGCCGGACCGCCGCGGGCGGGTCCGGGTGCGTCACGGGTGCGCGCAGCACGACCTCGGCGAACCGCTCCCCGACCTCCCGGCTGTACCGGGCGCCGCGGCGGTGGATCTCGGCGTCGGCGCCGGAGATGAGCACCACCGACCGCAGGAACTTCGCGTGCCGGGCGAAGATCCCGTCGAGCTCGCCGACCGCGTCCCGGACGAGCCGTTCGGGGGTCAGCCCGTCCCAGCGCCCGGCGTCGGCGAACACCTCCTGGTCGGCCCGGATCCGGGCGATGCCGTGCTCGTAGACGGCCAGGAACAGCGCGTCCTTGTCGTCGACCCGGTCGTAGAGCGCGCGCGGCGCCACGCCCGCCCGCTCGCAGACCGCGGCGATGGTGAAGGCCTCGTAGCCGCCCTCTTCCAGCAGGGCGACACCCGCGTCGAGCACGCGGTTCCACGCCTCCCGGGTGCGCTTCTGCCGCGGCGGGCGGATCACCGGACTGCCCACTGTTCTCCTCTCCCGAGCTTGACAGAAGCGTAGCGCGCACTTCATTCTTCCGACAGAACGTAGCGATCGCTACGGTTTGACTTTCGACTCGACGAGGAGCCGGACCATGACCACCCACCGCGTCGCCGTGATCGGCGCCGGCCCGGCCGGGATGGCGACCGCGCTGTCCGTGCGCCAGGCCGGCCACGACGTCGTCCTGCTGGAGCGCTACCCGCGGGCCCGGCCGGCGGGCAACATCCTCAACCTGTGGCCACCGCCCATCAAGGCGCTGGGCCTGCTCGGCGTCGACGTGACCGACCTGGGCGCGCCGTGTCATTCGGAGTTCCGCACCGCCGCCGGCCGCACCCGCGCGTCGATCGACCTGCCCGCCGAGGTGGTGCGCGACTACGGCGGCGGGTTCATCGGGCTGCTCCGGCCCGCGCTGTACGAGCGCTTGCTGGCGGCGCTCCCGTCCGGCGTCCTGCGGGTAAACTGTCCTGTTCGGACGGTCGAGCAGGACGAGAACGGGATCTCACTGACGCTGGCCGATGGTGAGGTGTTGGAGGCCGACGTGGTGGTCGGCGCGGACGGGATCGACTCGCTGGTCCGGCGCACCCTGTGGGGTGAGTCGCCGAAGCGGGAGCACCACCTGCACATCTTCGGCGGCTACACCTTCGACGCAACCGCTGAGCGCGGGCTGTGCGTGGTGTCCCACGACCGCACCGTGCAAGGCAGCTGGACCTCGATCCGGCACCAGGGCCGCGACGGGTTCCAGTGGTGGGTGCTCACCGCGCACGACGCGGCGGCCGAGTTCACCGGGGACCCGCATGCCACGGCCACCGCACTGGCGGCCGGGTTCGCCGATCCGCTGCCGCGCCTGATCGCCGCCACGCCACCGGAGAACCTGCAGCGCTGGGTCCTGCGCGATCGCAAGCCGCTGAAGCAGTGGTCACGCGGCCGCGCCACCCTCGTCGGCGACGCGGCGCACCCGACTTCGCCCTACGCCGCCTACGGCGCGGGAATGGCCATTGAGGACGGTTACTTCCTCGGCCGCAGGCTGGCCGGGATCGACCTGTCGGACTTCGCCGCGGTGCGCCGCGCGCTGGAGGCGTTCGAGGCGCCGCGCAAACCGCACACGGCGCGGCAGTCGCAGCAGGCGTGGCTGCTGGGCAAGGTGTTCCACCACGCGCCGCGCCCGCTGCGTGCCCTGCGCGACCTCGTCCTCGACCACACGCCGCTGCTGCAGAAGGTCGTCGGCGAGTCCTCCCCCGGCGAGATCCTCGAGCAGCTCGACGAGATCGACCGCGCGGAGCGGGCGCTGGGGCGGGCGGGGTAGCCCTACGCCAGGCGGGTCCCGGTGAAGGCCGCGAGCTCGGACAGGAGCTCGTCCTGGAACCGCTCGTCCCCGGCGGCGGCGTGCGGCTCACGCGGCTGCTGGTGGTACCAGTAGCCGCCGCGGACACGCCGGGCCACAGCCGGGCGACCGCGAACGCCAGCGCCGTCACGAACAACTTGCCGTCCGAATAGGACGCTGTCGCGCGCCGGCCCGCCCAGTTCACGGGCAGGATGCGCGCGCCGGTGTAGACGCCGGCGTTGTGGATCCCGGGCCCCCGCGACGCTCGCCTGGTAACCGACGGTCAGCGGAACCCGGGCAGTCCGGCCAGGGACGCGGGTTCGGCCTACGCTGCAGACGACCAGCGAGCCGGCGCCGGGCACCTCGATGACCTCGTCGACGGTGGCATCGCCGCGGGGTGGAGCGACCGGGCTCAGAGTTTCCGCAGCGCGTCACGCAGGGTGGCCAGTGCCGTTTCGGGCTCGTCCCAGAACACCATGTGTCCGGCGCCGGGCACGGGCACCAGTTCGGCGGCCGGGTTGGCGCGGGCGGCTTCGGCGGCGCCGTCGGCGGTGACGACCGGGCTGTCGCCGCCGTAGAGGAGCACCGCCGGGGCCGGCACGTGCGGCCAGTCGGCGAAGAAGTCCTCGGACTCGAAGCTGGCGTGGGTGGCAGCGATCGCGGCGCGGGAGCACGACGACAGCCACCGCGCGCGCAGCTCCTGCTCGCGGCGCGGCCACCGGGGCCAGGACCGCGCCACCTCGTCGGCATCGGTGCCGCGGCGGGCCTGGTCGAGCTGCCCGAGGAAGGCCTCCAGCGTGGTGGGGTACGCGCCGCGCCCGGGGCCGCTCATCGGCGGGTCGACCAGGATCGCGCCGCGCAGCTCGTGGCGGCCGGTGACGGCGGCCCGCGCCGCGATCCGCGCCCCCATCGAATGCCCGAGCAGGATGGGCCGTCGCAGGCCGAGGCCGGAGACGACCGCGTCGACGTCCGCCGCGTAACTGTCCAGGTCGTAGCCCGCCGGCTCGGTGTCCGCGCTGTCGGACAGTCCCCGGCCGCGGACGTCGAGCACGAGCGGGCGCACGAGATCGGTGAGCTCCCGCGCCACGAAGTCCATCGTGATCGCCGGGCTGGTGATGCCGGGCAGCACGAGGACCGGGACACCGTCGTCCGGTCCGTAGTCGAGCACGTGCAACCGCACCGCACCCGACCGGACCCAGCGGCTGGTCGCGGGAATGTCGGCGAGGTCGGCCAGCGCGGGCTGGGTCAGCGTGCGGGCGGCCGGGGACTCGGACGGGAACACCATGTCAGGAAACCTTTCTGCCGGCTCGATCGGGCGCGCCCAGGTAGGCCACGGCGTCGTCCAGGCCGATCACGTCGGCGTATTTCGCGTGCAGGTCGAACAGCGCGGCGTCGTGCGGCCCGCGCGCCCGGTCGCCGCACGCTTCGCGCACGACGAGCGTGTTGAAGCCGGACTGCACGGCGTCCACGGCGGTCGCCCGCACACATCCGGAGGTGGTCGCGCCGCACACGAGCACGGTGTCCGCGCCGAGACCGGTCAGCAGTGCGGCCAGCCCGGTTCCGTGGAACGCCGACGCGCCCTTCTTCAGCACGAGGTGGTCGCTGTCGCGGCAGTCCAGCCGGGGGTCGAGCGCGACGGCGTCGCTTCCTTCGCGGAGGCTGCGCATGCCCGGCGCTTTCCGGAGCCACGCCACGCCGTCGCCGTCGGCCTCGGCGGCGGTGTAGCTGATCGCGGTGTAGACCACCGGGATGTCACGGCGCCGGGCCGCGCTCACGAGGGCGGCGGCCGCGGTCACTTCGGCGGTGAGGTCGGCCCCGGACGGGAAACCGGGTTCGGTGAAGCCGCGGGTCAGGTCGACCACGACCAGGGCCGGGCACTGTCCACGAGGGACAGTGGCGCCGAACCCGGCACGGTCGTAGACGGCGTCGGTCTCCGCGCCGTGCAGTCCGCGGTGGTCATCGACGGGCACGCTGCAACTCCTTGATCAGTTTGTCCTGGGTGCGGATCCGGCCCAGCAGCCAGCCCTGGAACAGTCCCAGCGCCGCGGCGGCCGCGATCGGGGCGTACCGCTTGACGCCCGGGGGAAGCAGCATCGCCAGCCCGTCGAGGGTCTCGCCGCCGTCGGCCGGGGCCGGCGTGCGCGCGGCAGGGGCGGCGGCCGGGCGGGGCTCCTCCCCCGGGCCGCTCAGCTGGCCGGCGAGGTTGCGGGCGAACTGGTCGAGCAACCGGGCCGAGACGGCGCTGATCGCGCTCTTGCCGAACTGGGCGAGCTTGCCGCGGATCGACAGGTCGGTGCGGAGGTCGATGGTGGCGCCGCCGGGGCCCTCGCGGACGGTCAGCGTCACGTCGGCTTCGGCGTCGCCGTTGCCGTGCGTGTCCGCTCCCCGCGCCGACAGTCGCAGCCGCCGCCCGGCGGTGTCGACCTGGGTGAAGCGCACCCGGCCGGAGTAGGCCGCGGTGATGGGGCCGACCTTGACCTTGACCCGGCCCAGGTACGCGCCGTCCTCCTGGCCGTCGAGGGTCGCGCCCGGCAGGCAGCCCGCCACCCGCTCGACGTCGTTGATCAGGGCGAACACCGCGTCGGGGTCGGCCGGGACGGACAGCTGGTTTTCCAGGATCACGATGTCGCTTCCTTCTCGGTGTCACGGCGGCGGGCCGCCGTCGCCGTGACGGCGTCCACAATGGTCTGGTAACCGGTGCAGCGGCACAGGTTCGCCGACACCGCCTCGCGGATCTCGTCGCGGTCCGCATCCGGTCGCTGGGCGAGGAAACCCTCGGCGAGCATCAGGAATCCCGGTGTGCAGAAGCCGCATTGCAGACCGTGGTGCTCGCGGAAGGCCTGTTGCAGGTCGGAGAGTTCGCCGTCCCGGCTGAGCGATTCGACGGTGCGGATGTCGGCGTCTTCGGCCTGCACGGCGAAGACCAGGCACGCGCGAACCGGTTCGCCGTCCACGAGGACGGTGCAGGCTCCGCAGACGCCGTGCTCGCAGCCCGCGTGCGCGCCGGTGAGACCGAAGTCGTGGCGCAGCACGTCGAGCAGCGTTTTGCGAGGCTCGACGACGGCTTCGTGCTCGCTGCCGTTGACGGTCAGGACGATCAGGTGGCGGTCGGTCATGCGGGCCTGCTCCGTTCCGGGTCGCCTGCCGCGTCGAGCGCGGCGAGCACGGTCTGCGGGTGCACCGGGGTGGTGTCGAGTTCGACCCCGGTGTGGCGCAGCGCGTCGTTGATCGCGTTCAGCACCGCGGCCGGCGCGCCGATGGTGCCGCCCTCCCCGGCGCCCTTGGCGCCGTTTTCGGTGAACGCGCAGGGCGTTTCCAGGTGGGAGACGGTGATGTCGGGGATCTCGGTGGCGGTCGGCACGAGGTAGTCGATGAAGCTGGCGGCCGACGGTTCGCCGTTGTCGGCGTAGGTGACCTCCTCGAACAGCGCGCCGGCGATGCCCTGGGCGATCCCGCCGCGGCACTGCCCGTCGACGACCTGCGGGTGGATCACCACGCCGCAGTCCTCGACGCACGCGTAGCGCAGGATCGTGATGCCGCCGGTGCCCGGATCGGCTTCCACGACCACGGCGTGGGTGGCGTTGGAGAAGGTGCCGTCGCCGGGCACGTCGAAGCTCGCGGTGGCCGTGAGCGTCGGCTCGACGTCCTTGGGCAGCAGGTGGCTGCGCAGGTAGGCGACGTCGGCGATCTCCTCGAACGACGCGCGGCGGCCGGGATCGTCGATCTGCACGACTCCGCCCTCGCCGTCGAGACGGACGTTGTCCGGCTGGGTGTCGAGCAGGTGCGCCGCGATCCGGCACAGCAGCTCACCCAGCCGTGTGGCCGCCAGCGCCACGGCCGAACCGCCGATGGTCACCGACCGCGACGCGAAGGTCCCCCACCCGTAGGCGATGCGCTCGGTGTCGCCCTGGCGCAGCTTCACCTGGTCGATGTGCAGCCCCAGCCGGTCGGCGACGATCTGCGCGAGCGTCGTCTCGTGGGACTGCCCGTGGTTCATGGTGCCGCTGGTGACGACGACCGAGCCGGTGGTGTCCATCCGGATCTCCGAGATGTCGAACCCGGGCACCACGGCCATCTTGCGCTTGGCGAAGGCGCCCGACCCGTACCCGGTGCGCTCGGAGAAGCAGCAGAACCCGATGCCGATGTGCCTGCCCTCGGCGGCGGCCTTGTCCCGGAACTCGTACCACCCCTCGTCACGCAGGGCGGCTTCGGCCAGATCCAGCGATTCGCGGTAGGTGCCGGGGTCGTAGGTGACGGCGTTGACCCCGGTGTAGGGGAACTGGATGATCAGGTTGCGGCGCCGGATCTCCAGCGGGTCGAGGCCGAGTTCGCGGGCGGCGCGCTCCATGACCCGTTCCATCGCCATCACGTACTGCGGCCTGCTGACGCCGCGGTAGGGCGCGGTGGGCGCCTTGTTGCTGGTGATGGCGCGGGCCCGGACCCGGTAGGCGGGCACCTGGTACACGCTGGGCATCTCCGCCGAAGCCATCAGCGGTTCGATCCCGGCGGTGAACGGGTAGCAGGAGTAGGCGCCCATGTCGCACACGATGTCGACGTCCAGCGCGGTGATGCGCCCCTCGGCGTCGAACGCGGCCCTGGTGCGGTAGCGCTGTTCCCTGGCCAGGAATCCGGCCGTCAGCGCCTCGCGCCGGTCTTCGATCCACTTCACCGGCCGGTGCAGCCGGCGGGCCGCGGCCGCGACCGCGATCTCCTCGCGGCCGACCACGCACTTCTGGCCGAACCCGCCGCCCATGTCGGGGACGGTGACGCGCACGGTCCGCTCGGGCACGCGCAACGAGCGGGCGAGCGCGGTGCGCACCTGGTGCGGGACCTGGGTGCACATCTGCACGAGCAGCTGGTCGTCGTGGTCGTCCCAGGACGCGAGCACCCCGCGCGTTTCGAGCGGGAGTGCGTTCTGCCGTCCGCTGCGGGTGACGACCTCGACCACGCACCCGGCGTCCGCGAACGCCTCGTCCACCCCCGGGGTGTCGAACATGGACACATCCAGCAGCACGTTGCCGGGCGCTTCCTCGTGGACCAGGGGCGCATGCTGAGCGAGCGCGGTCTCCTCGGAGACGATCGCGCCGAGGGGCTCGTAGTCCACCACGGCCAGTTCGGCGCCGTCCTCGGCGACGTAGGGGTCGCGGGCGACGACCAGCGCGACCGGTTCGCCGACGAACCGCACCTTCTCCCTGGCCAGGATCGGCATCGCGGTCGGCGCGAACTCCTCGGGCGGGCGGTCCAGCAGCGCGACGATGTCGCCGAGGTCGAGGTCGGCCGCCGTGTAGGCGGCGACGACCCCGTCGACCGCCAGGGTGGCCGACAGGTCGATCCCGGTGATCCGGCCGTGCGCGATCGTCGAGCGGACGAAGCACGCGTGCAACATGCCGGGCAGCTGGATGTCGTCGACGAAGCGTCCCCGTCCGGTGAGCAGGCGCGGGTCTTCCCGCCGGGGCACCGACGCGCCGACCCAGCGTCCGCCTCGCCCGTCGAACTCGGGAGCTGCGTCGCTCATCGCGTCACTCCTTCCTGCCAGGCCTGGTGCAGCGCACTGGCGACGAGGGTCCGGGTGAGCCGGCGGCGGTAGGCGCTGCTGCCGGCGGCGTCGTCGGGCGGGTCGACCGCGGCGGCCGCGGCGTCGGCGCACGCCGCGAACAGCTCCGGCCCGGGCTCGCCCGCGGCGAGGACGGCCTCGGCCTCCGGGACCCGGATGGGCGCGGGCGCCACCCCGCCGACCACCACCCGGCTGCCGTCGCCGTCCAGACTGACCGCCACGTCGACGATCGCGAAATCACCGTGGCGGCGGGCGAACTCGGTCAATGCCGCCCGCGGCGCGGGCCGGGTGAAGCGCACCGCCGTCACGACTTCGTCCGGTTCGACGGCGGTGGTGTAGAACCCGTGGAACATCTCCGCGGCCGGGATTTCCCGCCGCCCGCCCGGCCCCTCCGCGACGATCACGGCGTCGAGGAGGAGCGCGAGCAGGCACCACTCGGCGGTGGCGTCGCCGTGCACGATGCTGCCCGCCACCGTGCCGCGGGAGCGGATCGGCAGGTGCCCCACCCACCGCATGGCGCGGGAGAGCACGTCGAAGCCCGGCCCCAGCTTCGCCACCTCGACCGTCCGGTGCGTGACCAGCGCGCCGATCTCCAGCTGCGCACCCTCGCGCCGCAGGCCGGTCAGCGCGGGGTCCCGGCGCAACGGCCCCAGGTCGACCAGGGCCGTCGGCCGGGCGAGCCGGAAGTTCATCATCGGGACCAGGCTCTGGCCGCCGGCGATCAGCTTCGGCTCCTCCCCGGCCGCGGCGAGCTCGCCGAGCAGGCCGATGGCGTCGGGGACGTCGTGGGCCCGGTGGTAGGCGAACGCGGCGGGCTTCACTGTCTGGACCTCTCCTCGCTCACGGCACCTGCGTGGTTTTCGCGGGCGCCACGGGGTTCACCGGCTCCGCGATCCGGTCGAGCTCGCGACCGCGGGTCTCCGGCGCCCCCAGCATCATGAACACCACCGCGGCCACCACGAGACCGCCCAGCACGGTGAATGTCAGCGGCAGCCCGAGCACCGGCCACAGGAGGCTGCCGAACACCAGCGGCGCGAAGCCGGTGACGGCCCGGCTCGACGACGACGCCCAGCCGAACCCGGAGGCACGCAGCTCGGTCGGGTACAGCTCGGACACGTAGGCGTACATCACCGGGATGACCACCAGCGCCAGCATGCCGAACGCGCCGATCGCGATCACCGCGCCGGTCGGCGAGCCCAGCAGCAGGGAGAACACCACGAGCGAGAGCGCCGCGAGTGGCCCGGCGACGGCGACGATCCGCTTGCGGCCGACCTTCTCCACGAGCAGCACGGCCACCGCGACGCCGACGATGCCCAGCGCGTTCATCAGCGCGGTGGAGGCGAAGGCCGCGATCTCGCCGAACCCCTGGGCGCGCAGGATCGAGGGCATCCAGCTCAGGGCGGCGTAGTAGACCAGCATGACGCTGATGAACAACGACCAGGCGACCGCGGTGATCCGGGGGTTGAACGCCCACACCCGGCGCAGCTGGTCGAAGGCGGCGGCGAGCGCTCCCCCGCGCTTGTCCTCCACCACGGCCGGCGGGATCGAGTACGGCTCGGCGGGCGCGCCGGTGCGGCGGACGAGGTCGTCGATGACCGCGCGCGCCTCCGCTTCCCGGCCCTTGCGCACCAGGTAGAGCGGGGATTCCGGGACTCCGCGCCGGACCCAGAACAGCAACAGCGCGGGCAGGATCATCAGCACCAGCATCCAGCGCCAGTTCCCGGACACCGGGACCAGCAGCGTTGCCGTGACGGCGGCCAGTGTCGTGCCCACCGGCCACCAGCCGTCCATCGCCGAGAGCACCCGGCCGCGGTGCCGCCGCGGGGAGAACTCGCTGACGATCGCGTAGTCCACCGGGATGCACCCGCCGAGCCCCACCCCGGCCAGGAACCGCAGGGCCAGGAAGACCTCCACGTTCGGCGACAGCGCCCCGAGCACGGAGAACAGGGCGAACACCAGCAGCGTGATGCTGAACGCGCGTTTGCGGCCGATGCGGTCGGCCACGGTCCCCCACACGACGGCCCCCACCGCCATGCCGATCAGGTTGGCGGTCGCCACCAGCCCCTTCTGCCCCGGCGACAACCCGAACTCGGCCCCGACCAGTGGGGTGAGGAACCCGTTCAACGCGACGTCCCACGCGTCGAACATGTAGCCCAGCCCACCGATGAGGAAGATCTTGCCCTGCACGCTCCAGCGCCAGGGCAGGTCCTGGACGATCTGATCTCCGGTACGCATGAATCGCTCCGTTGCCGTTGTCGGCCAGTTCGCCCGCCTCAGCGCGCGAACTGGTAGTGGATGGACTCGGTGTCCGGATCGGTGAGCGGGCTGCCGTTCCAGAGCCAGTCGTAGGACACGTCGGACTCGCCGTCGAACCGGCGCAGCTTCTCGTCGCGCTCGCGCTGCTCGGGGCCGTCGGGGAGGTGGTAGAAGCTCATGTTCTGCAGGGAGGCGTCCTGGACCATCCCCGCGTGCTTGGCGCGCCGGTCGACGTAGCGGATCAGGGCGCCGTCGATCCCGTCGCGGGTGACGCGGCCCAGTTCCTCGGCGAGCACCGCGGCGTCCTCCATCGCCTGGGAGGCGCCCTGCGCCTGGTAGGGCAGCATGGCGTGGCAGGCGTCGCCGAGCAGGGCGACCCGCCCGTCCACCCACACCGGGTCGCGCCGGCGCCGGTACATGGCCCACACCGACACGTCCTCGTCCTTGGCCTTCGACAACACGGTCGGGACCCGATCGTCCCAGTCCTGGTACTCCGCCGCGAGCTCGGCGGCGGTCGCCGGACCGCTCCACTCCCGTTCGATCGTCTCACTGCACGGCACGATCGCGACCACGTTGAGGTACTGGCCGCCGCGGATCATGTAGTGCACGAGGTGCTTGTCCGGGCCGTACCAGATGGTCGAGTGGTAGCGGTCGACGAGAAACCGGGTGGCCGGGTCCTGGGCGACCAGGTCACCGGGGATCAGCGCGCGGTAGGCCATCTCGCCGGAGAACACCAGGGTGTCGTCGAACCCGGCGAGGTCGCGCACGGCCGAGCGGATGCCGTCGGCGCCGATCACCACGTCGCCGGTGAAGCGGCGGCCGTCGGCGGTGATCACGGCCGGGCGTTCCGGCTGGGCGCGGTCCAGCTCGACGACCCGCGCACCGGTCGCGACCTGCACCACCGGGCCGTGGCCGTCCGGGTCCACGCACGCGTCCAGCAGCACGCCGTGCAGGTCGGCGCGGTGGTAGTGCCAGTACGGGGCGCCGTAGGTGTCGGTGACCCGCTGTCCCAGCGGCAGCTGGGCGATGATGCTGCCGTCGGCCCACCGGCGGCGGACCTGGTCCTGCGGCTCGGTGCGCACCCGTTCGAGCTGGGGGCGCAGGCCCAGTCCGATGAGGATGCGGCTGGCGTTGGGGGCGGTCTGGATGCCGGCGCCGATCTCGCCGAGTTGCGGCGCCGCTTCGACCACGGTGACCCGCAGTCCTCGTTGCCGCAATGACAAGGCCGCGCACAGGCCGCCGAGGCCGCCGCCGACGACCACGACTTCGAACGACTGGCTCGCGCTCATGCCGGCCTCCTCGTCTCGTCGCCCGTGTCCGCGAGCAGCCGCCCGGCGCCGGGCACGCGCGGCTCCAGCCCGAGCTCGGTCAGGATCCGGTACGTGGTCGCGGTGGCCGCCGACAGCACCGGGATTCCGATCTCGTCCTCGACGGGCTGGATCGACGGCAGCGACGGCATCTGCACGCACGCGGACAGCACCAGCGCGTCCACTTCGGACAGATCGAGCTTGCGGTGGTGCTCGCGCAGGTCGGCCGGGTCCAGCCGGGCCACGGCGAGGTTGTCCGGCACCTCCAGCGACAGCGCGTCCACCACCTCGACCCCGGCGTCCTCGATGTAGTCGGCCACGGCCTGCGTCAGCGGCTTCAGGTAGGGGGTGATGATCGCGATCTTGCGCGCGCCGAGCGCGGCGATGCCGGACAGCAGCGCACCCGCGCTGGACACGACGGGCGCGGCGCAGCCCTCGGCGCGCAGGACGCGGGTGATGTCGTCCTCGGCGGTGCAGTGGTAGCCGGGGCCTTGCGCCATTATTGCCACCAGGCACGCGGTGGCGACCACGTCCGGGCGGGCGTCGGCGAGCTCGGCCGCCGCGCGTCCCGCCTGCGCGTTCATCGCGCGCAGCTGCTCCGGGTCGACGTGCTGCATCCGAGCGCGCGCGGAGTGGAAGACGAACCGGTCTCCGGGCTCGGTCTCCTCACGGGCGCGCAGCATCCGCGGCAGCTCGGTCTCCATGGTGAGGTTCGAGCTGGGGACGATCATCCCGATGTGGTGGTCGGTCATCGCTTCTCCGCCGGGCGCATGTCCTTGACGGTCAGCTCGCCGGCGTCGACGATCAGCTCGTCGTCGAGGTAGAGCGAGTTGCCGCGCATCGGGATGTCGAAGTGGCACGGCGTGTCGTTGGGGCCGCCGAGCTCGTTGTTGGGGCCGATGGAGAACATCACGTTGCCGTAGAAGCTGCGCAGTTCCATGCCCATGCCGCCGGGGAACTGGGTCAGGCCGTGCCAGTGGGCGCGTTCGTCCAGGCCCCAGCCCACGTGGCTCATCCCGTAGCCGCGGGGGTCGTGGAAGCTTTCGATGTAGGAGCGCAGCAGGTCGGCGTCCAAACCGGACGATCCGGCGCCGCCGCGGATGTCGCGGATGAAGCCCTCCTCGATGGTGATCTCCACTGGGGTCTGCACATAGGTGTTGAACGGCAGCAGCACGTCGCCGGGCGAGAGCACGATCTTGCCGTCGACGCCGTCGTCGGCGCCGCCGGTGAACACGAACGCGGCGGGCCAGTGGTCCCAGCGGCCGGGGGTGTCGGTGTAGCCGTACTCCGACATGGTCGGGTACACGCCGAGCCGGTAGGTGACGTCGGTGCCCGCCGGGCTGGTGATCCGCATGGTGCTCGCCTTGGCCAGCAGCTCCGCGCCGATCTCCACGCGCTCGCGGAGTTCCTTGGTGGGCATGAGGCGGGCCAGCAGCTCGGGCGGCTCGACGGCGGTGAGGATGCGCGTGCCGGCCTCTTGGATCGCGAACTGTTCCTTGCTGAACAGCAGGAACGTGCAGTCGACGACCATGTCGACGTCCTTGAGCGCCTCGACCGCGCGGGGGATGTTGCCGAGCCCGGAGTCGCCCACCGCCCAGGCGCCGGACGCGCTGACCGGCGAGGGCAGTCGCATGTGGTAGGTCGCGGCGCCCAGCTGCTGGGCGGCCCACAGGAAGGCGTCGGCGTACTCGGCCCGCTCGCCGCCGCGGGTCAGCACGACCACGGTCTCGCCCTCGTGCACCCCGGAGAACGTCAGCTGGCGTAAGCAGATGTCGTTGAACAGGTTCTGGTCCATCGGTGACCACCTCCGCCTATAATCCGAACACGTATTATCCGGATACGCAAGAGTTCGCGGGCGAGAAGCAGGACTGCAACACGAGCGCAATAGTCCGGACACGTAGGATCACGGGAAGCCGCGAGCCTGAAGTCATGGGGAGGGTCTTGATGGGTGAGCCAGTGCGGGCAGGCCGACGCGGCCGGGGAGCCCCGGCCGTCACACCGGCGCCGCCCCCGGATCTCCTGGCCGCCCCCGGCTACGGCGCCCGCCGCATGTACCAGGCCTACCTGGCCGCGTGGAACCGCCACGTGGACTCTGTGCTGACCGGTCCCCAGTTCGCGGTGCTGTCCGCCGTGCGCGCCTACCCCGGGAGCGACCAGAGCTCCCTGGCCGGTGCGGTCGCCCTGGACACGTCCACGATGGCGGACCTGTGCCGCAGGCTCGAACAACGCGGCCTCATCCGGCGGGTCGAGTCGCCCCGCGACGCGCGCCGCAAGCTGCTGTCGCTCACCAAGGAGGGCTCGGCGGTGCTCACTCAGGTGAACCGCCGGGCGCGCCGCCTGGACAAGGCGCTACTCGGCTCGGATTCGGGCGACGTCGACGTCGCGGGGCTGCTGAACACGCTGGGCGCGCGATGGGAAGCCGTGGCGGCGCTCGACGAGCTGGACTGACGACCGCTCGCCCGTCAAGGGACGCGCAGTCGCTGTGCGCGCCGGGACGCAGCGCGGCACGACGGGCCGTCCCGACGCTCACGCCGGATTCGGCTGCGCCGGCTTGGCCGCGCCGTCCGGGCCGCCGCGGCGATCACGGTCGCGCCGCCTTACTCCGATTTCGTTTGAAAGCACGGTCGTGCCGCGGGCAGGATGCCGGGCATGGATCTCCTCGCGGTGCTGCCCGCCTTCGCCCTGGCCGTGGTCCTGATTTCGGCCTCCCCGGGGCCGGCGATGGCCCTGATCCTGCGCCGGGCGGCGGTGCGAGGGTTCCGCGGGGCGGTGCCGACCGTGCTCGGCCTCGAAGCCGGGCTGTACCTGTGGGCGTTGTTCGCCGCGACGGGGCTCGCGGCACTGGTCGCCGCGTCCGAGGTCGCGTTCCTCGTGCTGCGGATCGTCGGCGCCGCGTTCCTGATCTACCTGGGGGTCAAGGCGTGGCGGTCGGCCTGGCGCCCGGCCGCGCCCGCTGACGAGCCGCCCACGGCGTCGGCCAAGGGCTGGGCCAAGGCCTTCGCCGAGGGCGCGCTCGTCATGCTGGCGAACCCGAAAGCGGCCGCGTTCATGATCGCGTTCTACCCGCAGTTCGTGCCCGACGGCCGTCCGTTGTTCGCCACGACCGCGCTGCTCGCCGTGTTCCAGGTGGCCCTGGAGACCGTGCTGTACCTGGCGCTGGCGGCCGCCGTGGGCCGGGCAGGCGGGTGGTTCCGCCGGTCCGCGGTGCGCCGCAGGCTCGACGCGATCAGCGGGACCGTTCTGGTCGCCCTCGGAGTGCGGATGGCCGCGGAGAGCCGGTGACGGTCAACGGGCCCGGTCGAGTGCGCCGGTCAGGGCGACCGGGCTGATCACGAGGTGGTCGAAGCGCCAGCCCCGCTCGGTGCGGCGCGCCCGGTAGTGGTGGATCCCGGCGGCGATGGCCTCGGTCTTGTCGTCGAGGACGAACACCGCGATGTCGTGGGCCCGCACCGTGGCGGTGTCGCCGTCGACGTCGATGACGAGGTTGGACTTGCTGTGCAGGGTGCGGGCGTAGGTGTCGTGGTTCGAGCGCGCGAGGTCGACGAGCGCCTCGATCCCCTGGGCCTCTCCGCGCGCGGAGGTGACGACGACGTCCTCGGTGAACAGCCGGTCGGTTTCGTCGTAGCGGTGTTCGTCGATCCACAGGCTGTGGCGGGCGACGAGGTCCGCGAGTTCGGCGCGGTCAGCGAGTTCGCGGATCTGGGTTTCGGTGGTGATCATGGGATCTCGACTCCTGGTATTTCATTAGGCTGACAAATGTTTGTGCCACTAACGATAGCACGGTTCTTGGCGCGAGGGTTGCGCCCGCGCGGTCCGTGGTAGTCCCGCTCCGAGGAGGGCGGACATGGTGGAGCGGGCCGAGGTCGTCGTGGTCGGTGCGGGGCTGGCCGGGCTCGCCGCGGCCCGGACCCTGCAGCGCGCCGGGCTGCACGTGCTCGTGTGCGAGGCCGGGGACGACATCGGCGGCCGGGTGCGCACCGACGTGATCGACGGTTTCCGCCTCGACCGCGGGTTCCAGGTGCTGCTGCCCGCCTACCCGGCCGTGCGCGAGATGGTCGACGTCTCGGAGCTGCGGCTGCAGTACTTCACTCCCGGGGTGGTCGCGGACGGGCAGGCGCTCGCGCCGCCGTGGCGGCACCGGAGCGCGGTGCGGGACCTGCTCGCCTTCGGCGCCGGGCGGCCGCGGGATGTCGCGGCGCTGCTGGCGATGTCGGCGCGGGACGTGCTCGCGCCCGCCCGTCGGCTCAAAGCGGGCGAGGATTCGACGATCGCCGAGGACCTGGCCCGCCGCGGGGTCAGCCCGCGGACGGTCGACGAGGTGCTGCGCCCGTTCCTCGCCGGTGTGTTCCTGGACCGTCCACTGCGGACCTCGGCGCGGGCGTTCCACCTGGTGTGGCGGAGCTTCCTGCGTGGCGGCGGCGCCTTGCCCGCGTCCGGGATGGGCGCGCTGCCGCACCTGCTCGCCCGCGACCTGGTGCCCGGGACCGTCCGATGTGGAGTGCGAGTGACCGGGATCTCCGGCGAGGGTGTCACGACCGACCGCGGCGAGGTGCGGGCGCGGGCGGTCGTGGTGGCCGCGCCCGAGGCTCTGCTGGGCGTGCCCGAGCCGGACTGGCACGCGGTGACGACCTACTACTACCGGACGAGCGGCCGCCCGCCGCTGCGGCAGCCGACGTTGCTCACCGACAGCGGCGAACTGCTGCTCAACACGGCGGTGATCAGCGCGGTCGCGCCGGGGTACGCGCCGCCGGGGCAGACGCTGGTCGCCGCGTCGGTGCCGGAACGCTGCGACACCGGCAACGAGCTGGAGCCGCACGTGCGGACCACGCTCGCGCAGGTCTACGACACGACGACCACGGACTGGGAGCTGGTGGAGACCTACGCGATCGCGCGGGCGCTGCCGGTCATGCCGGCCGGCCACCCGCTACGGCAGCCGGTTCGGCTCGCGCCGGGCCGCTACGTGTGCGGTGACCACCGGGACACCAGCTCCATCCAGGGCGCCTTGGTGTCCGGCCGCCGCGCCGCCGCGGCCGTGCTGGCGGATCTGCACTCCGGAACGCTGCCCGGCGACGATGGCCGCTAGGGCGAGCGCGAACCCGGTGAGCTGGACCGGCCCGAGCGTCTGCCCGAGCACGACGACGCCGAGCAGCGCGGCGACCATCGGCGACAGCAGGCCGAGCACCGCGACCGAGGTGACCGGCAGCCGGGTGATCCCGCGGAACCACAGCACGTACGCCAGCAGCCCGCCGACGAGCCCGAGCCACACGTAGCCGAGCACGGCGGGCAGGTCGACCGCGGGTGGCGCGCCCTCGACCAGGAACGTCACCGGCACCAGGAACAGCCCGCCCGCGGTCAGCTGCCAGGCGGCGAACGCGGTCGGACCGGCCCCGGCGGGGCGGCCCCACTTCTTGGTGAGCGTGACGCCCAGCGCCATGGTCGCCGCGCCGCCCAGCCCGGCCAGGATCCCGGCCGCGTCGAAGCCGGCGGCCGGGCCGAGCACGACCAGGCCCACCCCGACGACGCCGGTCACGCCCCACGCGAACCGCCACGCCGACGGGCTTTCCCGCAGCACCGCGACGGCGAGCACGGCCACGACCAGCGGCTGCGTGGCGCCCAGGGTGGCCGCGACGCCGCCGGGAAGCCGTTCGGCGGCGACGAACAGCAGCGGGAAGAACAGGCCGATGTTGAGCACGCCGAGCGCGGCGGCCTTCCACCACCAGGCGCCGCGCGGCAGCGTCCGGGTGACGGCGAGGGCGATCAGGCCCGCGGGCAGCGCCCGGAGCAGGCCCGCGAACATCGGGTGCGCGGGCGGCAGCAGTTCGGTGGTGACGACGTAGGTCGAGCCCCAGACCACGGGCGCGAAGGCGGCCAGTGCGGTGTCGCGGAGTTTCACGGTTCCAGTCTTGGCGTCCGCGATCGATGAGTCCAACACATGTTCGTCAAGTGATCCATCGTGATGCACGATGGATGGGTGGAACTCCAGCAGATGCGCTACGTCGTCGCGGTGGCCGAGACGGGCAGCTTCACCCGCGCCGCGCAGCGGTGCCTCGTGGTGCAGTCGGCGCTCAGCCACCAGATCGCCCGTCTGGAGCGGGAGCTGGGCGCGCGCTTGTTCGACCGCACCAGCCGCCGGGTGCGGCTGACCGCGGCGGGCGCGGCGTTCCTGCCCGCGGCGCGGCAGTGCCTGGACTTCGCCGAGCGGGCGGCGGCGGAGGTGGCGGCCGCGGTGGGCGAGGTGCGCGGGCGGCTGAGCCTCGGGGTGATCCCGACGGTCGCGGCGGTCGACCTGCCTGCGGCGCTGCGCGAGTTCCGGCGGCGCTACCCGCAGGTGCGGGTCGGCCTGCGGATGGCGGCGAGCCACGAACTGCTCGAGCAGGTCCGGCAGGGCGCGCTGGACCTGGCGTTCCTCGGCCTGCCCGTCACAGCGCGGCCCGAGGGCGTGCGGGGACACGAGCTGGCGCGGGACCGGCACGTCGCGGTGGTCGCGCCCGGGCACCCTCTGGCGGGGCGGGCGTCGGTGGATCTGGCCACGCTCGCGGCGGAGCAGTTCGTCGACTTCACCGCGGGCACACCGGGTCGGGCCCAGTCGGACCAGGCCTTCGCCGCGGCCGGTCTGCACCGCGAGGTGGCGTTCGAGGTGACGACGGCCGAGCTGATGGCCGGGCTGATCCGGGAGGGCCTCGGGGTGGCGATGCTGCCGTCGACGTACGCGCCGCAGTTGTCCGGCGTGGCGACGGTGCCGGTCACCGACGCGCCCGGCCGGGTCGAGCACCTGATCTGGAGCACAGCCGGCCTCACCCCGGCGGCCGCTGCCTTTCTCGAGGTGCTGGGGGTACCGGACAGTTGACGCCGTCCGCGGTCGCTGCCGCTGGGGCCACCGGAGTGAACGGGCGCAGCTCTTCGCGGCCGCCGTGGACGACGATGCACGTGGATTCGGGCACCTCCCGCCACGCGCCACGCAGTTCGCCCAGCGGCTCGGACACCACGAGCCGCGCGTCGTCGGACAGCACGTGCAGCGCCGGGTTGTCCGGGTACTGGTGCCGGAGCGTGGAGACGTCGACGCTGTGGAACAGCGACCTCGACCGGGCCTCGCTGGCCACCGCGGCGACCGGATCGGCCTCCAGGCCGAAGGTCACGGCGAGGTAGAACAGGATCTCCGGGTCCGTGGACCCCTGGATCTCCGGGAAGACCAGCGGGTCGACGGCCAGGGTGAGCTCGCGTCGCACGGCGGGAAACCCGGCGATGAGCCCGTTGTGCATCCACAGCCGGCGGCCGTGGCGGAACGGATGGCAGTTCGTCTTCTGCACCGCCGATCCGGTCGACGCGCGGATGTGCGCGAACACGTGCCCGGATTCGAGCTGCGCCGCGATCTCCCGGAGATTGCGGTCGTTCCAGGCGGGTTCGGTGCTCAGGAACACCCCCCGGAGTCGGCACGGCGCCGTACCACCCGACACCGAACCCGTCCCCGTTCGTGGTTTCCGCACCAAGGCGCGCGTGCTTGCTCTGCAGGACGAGCGAGTTCGCGGGCTTGTAGAGGAGCTCGTCGAGGCGCACGGGCGAACCGGAATACGCCAGCCAGCGACACATATCGGGCCTCCCACGTCGGCAAGCACTCCCCCACTGTCGCCGCCACGCGATCCGCGGTCCTCGTCCGCGACGGGTGAGGTCCGGCACCCGGGCTGGGCGCGCCGTCCCGCTGACCGCGCCCCACGGGGCCGGGGTGGGCGGCCACCCCGTCCCCTGGCCTGCTCAGGCGAACAACTCGCTGCGTTGCGCCGCGAGCTTGATCAGCCCGCCCGCTTCGAGCATCTCGAGCAGGAACGGGTCCGCCGGCTCGGCCGTGCGTGTCGCGCCGGTGGTCTCGTTGCGGAACTCCCCGGTGGCGATGTCCACGGTGAGCTCGTCACCGTCACTTGCCAGCGTGCTCACCCCGTCCAGCGCGAGCGCGGGCAGGCCGATCTCGAAGCAGTTGCGGTGGAACGTCCGCGCGAACGTGTCCGCCACGACGCACCCGATGCCAGTCGCCTTCAGGGCCTTCGTCGCGATCGCCCGGCCGGAGGACTGGCCGAAGTGCCGCCCGGCCACCACGATGTCGCCGGGCCGCACCCGCTTCGGGAACTCCGGGTTGAGGTCCTCCAGCACGTGCTTGACGATCTCCGCCATCGGCTCGAACACGTGCTCCGACTTGACGAGCCGGTCGGTCGGGATGTTGTCGCCGAACTTCCAGCAGCGCCCGGTGAACCTCATGCTCCCACCTCCGTGATTTCCCCCGCGACCGCCGACGCCGCGACCGTGGCCGCGGACGCCAGGTACATCTCCGCCTCCGGGCTGCCGTTGCGGCCGGGGAAGTTGCGCGAATGCGTCGAGATCATCCGCTCCCCCGCCGCCATCGCGCCCATGTTGATGGCCTGGTTCGACCCGGTGCTGGGCGGGAACCACGTCGCGCCTGCCTCGTGCAGCGGCAGCACCAGCCCTTCGCGCATCGCCTCGGAGAACACCTCGCGACTCGAGGGCACGATGTTGAACCGCACCGACGGGTGCACCTTCCGTCCCCGCAGCACGGCGGCCGCGGTCCGGATGTCCTCCAGCCGCCCGCCGCCGTGCCCGCCGAGCTCGGCCCAGCCGACCGGGGTGCCCGCGGCCTCGCCGACCGGGCGGACATTGCCGACCGTGGGCGGGCAGGCCACCTGCGGCACCACTTCGCCGACATCGAACCGCAGCACCCGCGCCGGCTCTCCGGTGCCCTCGGGTTCGGCGAAGGCGCACTTGGCCCCGAGGTCGACACACAGCAGCGGGAACAGCCAGCGGTCCCAGAACTCCACCTGCTTGACGTACGGCCCGGCGAACTCCAGGGCCGCGTAGTTCAGCTCGCCCTCGCCGATCCGCCCGACCAGCCACAGCGCGATGTCACGCGGCGTCGTGCCCGGCCGGGGGGTGCCGGACAGCTCGATGCGCACCGTCTGCGGCACCTTGAACCACGCCTTGCCGTAGGGCAGCACGGTGCCGGCGTGCGAGTCGTTGCCCAGTGCGACCGCGAGCGCGCCGACCGTGCCGTGCACGGGCGTGTGGCTGTCGGACCCGACCACGATCATCCCGGGCTTGACCAGGCCGCGCCGCACCAGCACGTGGTGGATGTTCCCGCTGCCGCAGTCGAACAGGTGGATGCCGTGCCGCCGCGCCCACTCCCGGTTGAACTCCAGCACCTCCGCCTGCCGTTCGGTCGGCGGCGAGAACTGGTGGTCGAACACCATCACCACCCGGTCCGGGTAACGCACCTGGGCGCCGGGGATGCGGTCGAACACGCCCGCGGTCAGGTAGCCGGACAGGTCGTGCATGATCAGCCGGTCGACGTTCGCGATCACGATCTCGCCGGGCTCGACCGAGGAGCGCCCGCCGGCGCGGGCCAGGATCTTCTCGACGGTGTTCATCGCGCCACCGCCACGATCTCGGCGGGGTGGGCGATGCTGCCGCGGATCGCGGTCGCCGCCGCCGTCGCCGGGCTGCCCAGGTAGATCTTCGAGTCGTAGCTGCCCATGCGGCCCTGGAAGTTGCGGTTGGCGGTGGAGAAGGTGACCTCGCCGTCGGCCATCGCGCCGCCGTTGCCTGCGCAGGCGCCGCAACCCGGGTTGGTGACCATCGCACCCGCTTCGATGAGCGTGCCGAGGATCCCGTCGGCCGCCGCCCTGGCCATCACCGTGGCCGAGGCGGGGGTGACGATGAGCCGCACCCCGTCGGCCACCCGGTGCCCGGCCAGCACCCGGGCGGCGATGGCGAGGTCGTCGTACTTGGCGTTGGCGCACGAGCCGATGAACACCTGGTTCACCTTCGTGCCCGCGACCTCGTCCACGCCGACGACGTTGTCCACCGTGTGCGGGACGGCGACCTGCGGCTGCAACGTGGACGCGTCGACCGTGAGCTGCCGCTCGTACCGCGCGCCCGGATCGGGCAACAGCACGTCGTAGTCCCCGGCGCCCGCCTCGTCGAGGTAGGCCAGGGTGGTCGGGTCCGGGGCGACGAAGGCGTTCTTCGCGCCCATCTCCATCGCCAGGTTGCAGAACGTCATCCGCTCCGACACCGACATCGCCCCGGTGAACGAGCCGCCGAACTCGACCGAGCAGTAGGTGGCCCCGTCGGCCCCGAGGTCGCCGATCAGCCGCAGCATGACGTCCTTCGGGTAGGTCCCTGGCGGCAGTTCGCCGTCGACGTCGATCCGGATGCTCTGCGGCACCTTCATCCACAACTTCCCGGTCACCCACGCGGCGGTGATCTCGCTGAACCCGACGCCGGTGCCGAACGCGCCCAGCGCGCCGTAGATCGTGGAGTGCGAGTCGGTCCCGATCACCAGCTGCCCGGGTTTGATCAGCCCCTTCTCCATCAGCACGATGTGGGCGATGCCGGCGTTGACGTCGAAGAAGTTCCGCACGCCCATCTTCGCGGCGAACTCGCGGCACAGCTGGTGGTCGGCGGCCGTCTTCGCCGTCTGGGCGGGCGAGATGTGGTCCATCACCATCGCGATGCGGTCCACGTCGTAGAGTTCGGAGACGCCCATGCGTTCCAGCGTCCGAATGCAGCGCCAGCTCGCCGTGTGGCTCATGTAGAGGTCGGGGTAGGCGTCCACGATCTGCCCCGGGTCGAGGTCCGTCTCGCCCGAGGCGCGCTCGAGCGCCTTCTGCGCGAACGTCTTCGCGGTCATGCGTTCCTCCGCATCAGGTAGGGGATCAGACCGCCGGCGGCCAGGATGTCCTGGATGCCCTGGGGATAGGGCGCGAAGGAGAACCTCCGCTCGCCCACCTCCACCACGCCGGCTTCGGGGTCGACCCAGACGGGCGTGGCGCCGTCGACGGCCGCGACCGCGCCGGGGCACTCCACCGCGATCAGGCCGGTGTTGATGGCGTTGCGGAAGAACACCCGCGAGAACGAGGCGGCCACCACGGCCTTGATGCCGGCGCCGATCAGGCAGCTCGCGGCCTGCTCGCGGGCGCTGCCGCAGCCGAAGTTGCGCCCGGCGACCACGACGTCGCTGCGCCGCAGGTGCTCCTGGACGTCCGGACCGAGCGGCTCGAACGCGTGCTCGCCCAGCTCCTCCGGGTCGATGCTCACCAGGTACCGGCCGGGGATGATCACATCGGTGTTCACGTCGTCGCCGAACACGATCGGCGCGCCTCCGGTTCGAGTCTCGCTCACGGGCTCGTCTCCTCCAGGAACCAGTCGGTGGGCACGACGTGCCCGAGTTCGCGCTGCTCGGCGAGTTTCAGCGCGCGAGCGCACACGGCGGCGAACTGGATGCCCATGCCGGTGTTGTTGGCGAAGATCGTCACGTCGTCGCGGCGAGCGCGGGCGGGACCGTCCTCGAGCAGGATGTCGCCGAGCTCCTTGATGTCCTCCCACTTCATCCGCCCGCGCTCCACGGGGCCGAGGATGTCGAACTGCTTGTCGTGGTGGACCTGCTCGCGGGAGAGCACGACGATCCGGTCCGCGCGGTCGAACGTCGCGTCGTCGAGCTCGCGGCGGGTCGCGGTGCCGTCCGGGGAGGTGATCGCGGTGACGTGGGTGCCCGGGTCGAGCCAGGCCCCGTCGAAGCACGGGTCCATCGCCGCGGTCGCGCAGGTGACGATCCCGCAGCCCTCGACGGCCTCGCGCGGAGTCTCGGCCGCGACGATCCGCCGTCCGGTGCGCTCGCTCCAGGTCTTGGCGAACGTCTTGCGGTGCTCGGGGGTCGGGCTGTGGACCCGCACCTCCTCGATGTCCGGCCGCACCATCAGCAGGCACTCCAGGTGCGCCTCGGCCTGCCACCCCGACCCGAACATGCCCGCCACCCGGACGTCGGCGTTGGACAGTTCCCGGATGCCCAGCGCGGAGGTGGCGCCCACGCGCATTTTCTGGATGAAGCTGTCGTGCAGGATCGCCAGCGGCTCCAGGGTCTCCATGCTGTAGAGCGTGACCAGCCCGACGTAGCGGCCGCCGGGCGCGGCCGGGATCAGCCTGCGGCGCTGGACACCGCTGGGCAGGGTCTCCACGCCCGCGATGTCCGAGGTGATGCGCAGGGCCCACACACCGCTGGAGACATTGCCGCCTTCCTGGGACTTGAAGCGGTAGCGGAAGCCGGGGTGGCGCGGGTCCTCGACGGGGAAGTAGGTGTGGTTGCGGGGCCGGTTCGCGCCCAGGCCCGAGGCGAGCTCGCGGTAGGCGGTCTCCAGCGCACCGATGGTCTCTGCTGGGGTGAGGACCTGCTCGACATCCGCGTTCGACAGTATTCTCATGATGCGAGAACTTCCTTTCCGGTCAGGGATTCCGCGCCGGTGGCGGTGACGAGCACGGTGTCGGCCGCCACGGCGTCGCCGCGCTCGACGGCGACCACGACCACCTCACCGGCGCCCAGCACGCGGTCGGGCGATCGGCCGAGGTACTCGCCGTCGGTGGACAGGTCGGCGTGGTGCACCACGCGGGCAGGCACGTCGCCGGTGCGCACCCCGTCGGCCACGGCGCCCACCGCGGCGCGCAGATCCGCCGCCAGGGCCGGGTCCCGGGCCACGCGCAGCCAGCTGGTGCGGTACTGCCCGGTGATCTCGACGGACGTGTCGCTCGCCCGGACGAGCACGTCGGTGAACCCGGCGTCGCGGGCATGGAGTTCGGCGGCGGCGACCCGTTCCCGGTGGGACAGCCCGCTCACCGTGGCCGCCGACACCGCGCCGGCGAGCGCCGTTCCCGCCTGCCGCAACAGCGTCTTCTCGGCCTCGGACGGCCGCAGGCGGAACCGCCGGACCAGGCCGTCGAGCGGACGCACCACCCAGCCGGGAGCCGCGGCGCTGACCTCCTCGATCAGCGGGGCCGGCCACAGGGCGGCGTCGACAAGGCCGAGCGTGCCGGGCTGCCGGTCGTCGAGGAAACCGCCTACCAGCGCGCCGAACGCCTTGCCGCTGCGCAGCTCGGTGAGGGTCGAGGTGCGCCGCATCCACGGATGCACTCGCGGCGACAGCTTCGTCAGCAGCGCGGGGTCGCCGTCGGCGGGGATCGCGAGCATCCCCTCGTTCCAGTAGATGCACAGGTTCGTCAGGTAGGCGATGTCGTCGGAGCGGTGCACGTCGCCGTAGCAGAGCGCGACCTCGACGCCCTCCGCGGTCAGCTGCTCGCGCACTGCGCCGATGCGTTGGCGCCACTCGGTTTCCGGGATCTCCCCCGGATCGCGGACGACGAGACCTCGCTTCATCAGGCGTTCACCTCGTTGGTTTGGAAGAGCTTGCGCTCGGTTTCGACCAGGACCTCGCAGCCGTCCGCGGTGACGCGGACGGGATCGCCGAGCACGTGGTAGCCGGCGATCGGCGTGTAGGTGTTGGGGTGGATGATGAACACCGAGTTCTCCGGCAGTACGGTGTGGTTGCCCTCGATGATCGGCGTTTCGTCCATGTGCAGCCCGTGCCCGTGCCCGCGCACCCGCGTGTACTGGCTGGTGCAGTACTCGCCGTAGCCGTGCCGCCGGAACACGTCGTTCTGCGCCACCGCGACCTCGTGCGCGGTGACGCCGGGCTTGACGACCGCCATCCCGGCGTCGACCGCTTCGTTGAACAGGTCGAACGACCGCTTCTGCGCGTCGCTGGCGGTCCCGACGACGGCGGACCGGCAGATCTGCAGCCAGTACCCGTCCATCTGGGGGGTGAGCTCGGTGCGCACCATGTCGCCGTCCTCCAGCCGGCGGTCCGAGGGCGGTGTCATGCCGCGCACCTCGTCCTTGCCGGAGGCGATGAGCATGAAGTTGTCCTCGGCGCCGAGCCGTTTGATCTCGGCCTCCACCGCGGCCACCACCCGGTACTCGGGCAGGCCGGGTTCGAGCACGTCGACGAACGCCTGCCACCCCGCGGCGCACACCTTCGCGCTGCGCCGCATGCGGGCCAGTTCCCACTCGCTCTTCACCAGGCGCGCCTGGTCGAGCAACGCCGTCGCCGACACGATCTCCGCGGCCGGGAGCGCTTCCCGGACGAGGTCGAGCAGCATCGAGGGCAGCAGCTCGTAGTGGGCGATGCCGATCCGCCGCGCGCGGCTGTCGCCGAGCCGGGTGCGGAACTCGCCCGGCTCGGCCGGGTCGAGGAAGTGCGCGTCGGTGACCCAGCCGCGGCCCGCGATCTCCGCCACGTCCTGCCGCCGCGTCGAGTACGCGCTCGCCTCGCCGGTGGCGGGCAGTGCGACGAACGCGGCGCTGCCGGTCACCCTGGCGTCGGACAGGTACCGCACGTTCTCCCGGCGCCAGCCCGGTCCGAATGCGAGCAGCAGGTCCAGGCCCGTCTCGGCCATGGCGTCCCGCACCTTGCGGTGACGCAGGTCCCGCTCTTGTTCATCGGTCGTCATTCGTTCCCCTATTCCACAGTGGTCGGTGCGGGCCGGTGACTGGGCCGGTCCGGAGTGGACAGTTCGGCGGCGATCTCCTCGACGCTCTTGCCGCGGGTCTCCAGGGTCCCGATCAGCCCGGCGAGGGCCGCGATGCCGGAGAGGACGGCGAAGAGCACGAAGAAGACGTAGGAGGAGGCGTGCCAGGAGAGCACGAACCCCACGGTGACCGGCATGAGCAGCCCGCCGACCTTCTGCCAGGCGGCCGCCCAGCCGAGGCCGGTGGCGCGGTTCGCCGTCGGGTAGAGCTCGCTGGCGTAGACGAACAGCGTGCTGCCGGCGATGCCGCTGCCGAAGAACGTGGCGAGCGCACCGGTCAGCACCACGGCGGCCGTCCCCTGCACCGCGCCCCACACCAGGCACAGCGCCCCGCTGACCAGGAACGCCGGCGCCAGGGCCCAGCGGCGGCCGATGTGGTTGACGAGCTGTCCCGCGATGACGGCGCCGGCGACTCCGGAGGCGGTGATGATGCCCGTGTAGGCGAAGCTCGACAACAGGCCGATGCCGCGGGACTTCAGCACGGTGGGCAACCAGGTGGACAGTCCGTAGAGGAACGCTCCGGCGCACACCTCCATCACCCAGAGCGTGATCGTGAAGCGCAGGTACCTGCCGCGCACCAGGTTGCGCACCGAGCCCGTGGGCTCGCGCCGCACCGCGGAAGCGGGTTCGGCGGCGCCCGTCCCCACCGGGGCGCCGGTGAGCAGGTCGACGATCCGCCCGGCCTGCTCCCGGCGTCCGCGGGAGAGCAGGTACCGCACGGATTCCGGCAGCGTGAGCGCCACCAGCGCGGCGATCAGCACGGGGATCGCGCCGACGAAGAACATCGAGCGCCAGCCCAGCGCGGGCACGATGCCGACGGCCACCGCGGAGGCGACCGGCAGCCCGATGAGCCAGGCGGCCGTGGCGAGGGTGACCATCGGGCCGCGCCGGCGGATGGGCACGAACTCCGCGATGTAGGGCAGGACGATGGCGATCTCGGCGCCCAGCCCGACGCCCTGGACGGTCCGGGCGGCCACGAGCACCGGGTAGCTCCAGGCGACGGCCGCCAGCAGCGAGAAACCGCCGAACACGAGGATCGCGCAGGCGAGCGGGTACCGGCGGCCGAGCCGGTCGGAGGCGATGCCGGCGACCGCGGCGCCGACCAGCATGCCCGCGAACAGCGCCGAGCTGAGCGCACCGGCCTCGCCGCTGGTGAGCGCGAAAGCCGCGATCACGCCCGGCAGGACGAAACCGGTGAGGTTGATGGTGAATCCGTCGAAGAAATGACCCGCGATCGCGGTCAGGTAGATCCGCGTGTGCTGCGGGGTGAACGCGGCGTGGTCCAGGCGGTGGAGCAACTGCGCGTCCGTACTGCCTGATCTGGGCATGGGTGGACACCTCTCTGTGTACGAACACCCTTGATTCACGGCCCGCGACGAGCGGGCCGGCGCGCCCGGCCGTCAGCGGTCGTCGAGACGGCTTTCGGTCTCGGTGTAGATGCGGTGCATGACGGTGAGCAGATCGTCCTTGATCCGCTCGTCCAGCCCCGCGGTCAGCTCGGCGCTGAACTTCTCCAGCGCCAGCCGGCCCGCCTCCTGCGCTTCGCGCCCCTCCGGGGTGAGCGCGAGCGCCATGGTCCGCCGGTCGGCCGCCTTCGTCTCGCGGGTGAGGAGGCCCTGCTTGACCAGCTTGTTGACGCTTTCCGACATGGTGGGCGGGTTGCGGTGGGCCAGGCGGCACAGCGCCATCAGCGACGTGTGGCCCGCGCCCACCCGGGTCAGGATCCGGTACTGCCGGATCGTCAGGGGCACGTCCAGTCCGGCGAGGATCTCGGTCTGCAACCGGGTCAGACGGCCGGCGAACGAGAGCAGCACCTCGCCGAAGGACTCCCCGGCCATGCTGTCCGGCGCGGGCCGGTCGGTTTCGTCGCTCACTTCGCCCACCAAACTGTTCGGTACCCGAAATGTTGTCGTAGCTGAAGGTACCCGGCGCGGGCCGCCGAAGACAAGAGCCAAAAAGCCGCGAGCAGTCCGGGACTCCGCACCGCCGGGTCTGGTCGCCCTCGCGGTCACCGCCGGCACCGTCCTTTCCCGACACGACGCCGCCGGGCATAGCGGCACCGCCTCCGGGGTACCCCCGATCGAGTGATGGTCGGGGGTGGTGGATGAGGAGGCGCATCGATGACGAGCAGTGCGGCGACGAACAGAACCACGGGCCGTCCGGCGCGGGTGAGAGGCCGTTCCGCGGCACAGGCCGCCGGGCGCGCGGGCATGGTCTGCTGGGGTCTGGTCCACCTGGTGGTCGCCTACCTGGCGATCCGCGTCGCGGCGGGGGACGGTGGCAAGGAGGCCGACCAGAAGGGCGCACTGCAGGAGGTCGGGTCCACCGCGGCCGGCCAGGTGGTGCTGTGGGTGCTCGCGATCGGGCTGATCGCGTTCGGGGTGTGGCAGTTCATGATGGCCGCCCGCGGCTACACGTGGGTGCCGAAACGGGGCAAGCGGATGCGCAAGCGCGCCGGGTCCGCGGCGCGGGGTGTGGTGGTCCTGGCGCTGGCCTACACCGCGATCCGGCTCGCCACCGGCAGCGGCTCGGCCGGCGGCAACCAGCCGCAGCAGGAGTTCACCGCGCGGCTGCTCCAGCTGCCCGCCGGGCAGGCGCTCGTCGCGGTCGCCGGGGCGGCGGTGGTCGCGGTCGGCGTCGCCGCGGCGGTCAAGGGGTTCAAGCGCAGCTTCCTCAAGGACCTGGACCTGCCGGACCTGCCGACGGGCACCCGCAAGTGGGTCGAGTGGCTCGGCTCGGCGGGCTACGTCGCCAAGGGCGTGGTGTACGCGATCATCGGCGGCCTGCTCGGGTACGCCGCGCTGCGCTCGGACGCCGGCCAGGCGGGCGGGGTCGACAAAGCGCTCCGCACGCTCGCGGCCCAGCCCTACGGCGTCGTGCTGCTGGCCATGGTGGCGATCGGGCTGGCGGCGTTCGGCATCTACTGCTTCGCCGCGGCGCGCGCACACAAGAGCTGAGCCTTCTGGCTAAGCTGACGCCCGTGACCATCTGGACGGACGTCATCAACTACGTACGCATCCGGTACGAGGTGCTGGAGGAGAGCGAGCACTGGCTGCGCTTCCGCCTGGACACCGACGGCGGCCGCACCCAGCAGGTCACCGTGCACCACCTGCCCGACGTCGACGGCGCCGAGTGGGCCGAGATCTCCTCGGCCGTCGGCTGGGCCGACAAGATCGACCTGCGCCGCCTGCTCGAACTGGCAGGCGGCTCGTCGGTCGGCGGCGCCGCGATCGTGGACGGGGTGGCGCTGATCAAGCACACCGTGCCGCTGACGTCGCTGCACCTGCGGGAGGAGTTCGAGCGGCCGCTGCTGTCGGTCGTCGCGCAGGCGGACACGTTCGAGAAGGAACTGTCCACCGGCGACGAGTTCTGACCCTCACTCCCCCAGCGCCAGCCGCACCGCCCGCAACGCGCTGGTGAACGACACCTCGCTGAGCACCCCCGGCGCCGCCACCTGGTCCCCCACCAGGAACACCCCGTCGCCGCGCGCGATCGCGGGCCGGTCGCGCCAGCTCGTCCCCGGCGAGTCGACCGCACCGGTGCGGCCCGCGGCCACGGCGGTGCGCGTCCAGGTGGTCCGCTCGCGCCAGCCGGGGTAGCCGAGGTCGAGCAGGTGGTGCGCCCGCGCGAGCCCGTCGGACTTGCCCTCGCCGGGCGCGATCGGGATCTGCGCCTGGACCAGCTGCTCCCCCTCGGGGGCGAGCGTGCGGTCCTGCGCGGTGAACCGCTCCACCCAGCCCGGCGCGTCCAGGTCCGACACCGCGAACGCGTCGCCCCGCCGGGTCCGGACCGCCACGTCGACCAGCGTCGTCCGCCCGCTCGGCCAGCGCAGGCCGTCGTCGCCGAGCAGGGTGCGGGCGGCGTCGAGCGAGGTCGCCACGATCACCGGGCCGCCGGTGGGCAGGGTGTCGACGCGTGATCCGGTTTCGATCTTCACGCCGAGCTCGGCCGCCAGCGCGCCCATCCGGTCCAGGACCGCGCCCCAGCCGCCGCGCGCGTAGTGCGCTTCGGGCGGGAACTTCCCGGCCCGGTGCAACCGCTCCTGGATGAAAGCGGCCGACAGCGACCCGGGGTCGTGGTGGAACGTCGCCACGGCCACGTAGTTCGCGGCGACCCGGGCGGTCCGCTCCCCGGCCAGCGCGCTCGCCCAGGTGACGACGTCCTGGTCGGACGGCGCTTCCCGGCGCAGCACCTGCCGGAGCATCCCCAGCGGTGGCAACCGCCGCAGCCGGCCCTCGTGGTGGTAGCGCAGCCGCAGCCCCTCGGCGGGCGGGATGGGCGCGAGCGGGCGGAGCAGCTTGCGCCGGTCGAGCCACTTCCAGTGCGGGCCGCCCCGGTAGAACGCGTGCGGCCCCTCGTTGACGCGGTAGGGCGGCGCGGCGGTGCGCCCGCGGCCGCCGAGTTCGCGGTGCGCTTCGTGCAGCACGACGCGCGCGCCGCCTTCCGCCGCAGCGATGGCGGCCGTGAGCCCGCCGATCCCGCCGCCGATGATCGTCACCTCGACCATGGGTCCCTCCCCGGGAAATCAGTGATCGTTTCCCGGACGAGACGGCGGCGGCGGATGTGACAGCGCTACCCGGCGGTGATCTCGGCGGCGGTGCGGCAACCCGCGGTGGCGAGGTCGAGGTTGGCCAGCGAGGCCAGGTGCACGGTTTCGTCGGCGGCGGCCACGCAGTCGCTCACCGGGTGGACGACGAACCCGAGGTCGGTGGCGTGGCGCGCGGTCTGCTCGACGGTCAGGTTGGTGGCCACCCCGGTGACGTACAGGGTGGTGATGCCGGCGTCGCCGAGGCGGGCGGCGAGGTCGTTGCCGGCGAGCCCGGAGAGCTTCTGGTTGTCGGCGACGTGGTCGGGCTTGGCGAGGTGGGTCATTTCGGGGATGAGCTGGGTGCCCGCCGCGCCGGGCCGGAACTGCTCCTGCGCCTGGCCGACGGCGGTCATGAACGCGGTGTTGCGCACGAGCCTGCCCTCGTCCTCGGGGATCGTGAAGCGGGTGAAGTAGATGGGGATGCCGGCGCCGGCGGCCCACTCGTGGAACCGGACCGCGCGGCCGACGACCCCGCTGCGCTCGACGGGCGCGGCGAGCATGCCGCCGAAGAAGCCCTCCGGTTTGATGACGTTGACCTGCCAGTGCAGAGCGAGCACGGCGCTGTGTTCGACGGTCATCTCCCGAGCCTATCGGCGGCCTACAGTGGGAGGCAGAAGTTTCTGCGGGGAAGGGAGCAGGCCATGGCCGTCCAGCTCAACCACACGATCGTCGAGGCCCGCGACCGGGAGGCGACGGCGAAGTTCCTGACGGAGATCCTCGGGCTGCCGGATCCGGTGCCGTACGGCCCGTTCCTGGTGGTGCAGACCTCGAACGAGGTGTCACTGGACGTGGTCGGCACCGACGGGCCGGTGCACCCCCAGCACTACGCCTTCCTGGTGAGCGACGCGGAGTTCGACAGCATCTTCGAGCGGATCACCTCGCGCGGGCTGGAGTACTGGGCGGACCCGTTCGGCCGGGAGCCGGGCCGCATCAACCACCACGACGGCGGCCGCGGCGTGTACTGGAACGACCCGAACGGGCACCGGCTGGAGATCATCACCAAGCCGTACGGGGGCTGACCGCGCGCCGGGTCTGCGACGATGGCCGCGTGGACGAGGAAGTCATCCCCATCCTGCGGGTGGCGGACGCCGCGGCGGCGGTCGCCTGGTACGAGCGGCTGGGGTTCACCAAGCAGTGGGAGCACCGCTTCGAACCGGAGCTGCCCGCTTTTGTCGAGGTTGCCAGGGGTCGCGTGCGGTTGTTCCTGTCGGAACACACGGGCGACGCGCGCCCGGACACGTTGGTCTACCTGCGATTGCGGGATGTGGACGCCATCGCCGCCGCGTTCGGCGTGCCGGTGGAGGAGGCTCCGTGGGCGCGGGAGATCGAGCTGCGCGACCCCGACGGCAACCGGCTGCGGATCGGCACGCCGACGGAGTGAGCGCTGCGCCGGGCCCGGCAACCGGCAGGTGCATCCAGATTGGCAAGGGTGATGCGTAACTCTGTTACTGGTCGTAGGCGGTCAGGGATCGGGTGGTGGGTTGGCTTTTGAGGGTGTCGTTGACCGATTCGATGAGCTGGCGGATCAGCCGGACGCCGCGCTCGGTGAGGTAGTGGTCGAGTTCGCGGGAGACGTAGCCCTTGTCGGCGATGATCAGCAGTCCGGGGCCCTCGGTGAGCAGGTGGGGTTCGTGGTCGCAGATCGCCATGAGTACCTGGGCAGGGAGCGGCCACACTCCACCGGGGTCGAGTCGACGATCCAGGTGGTGTCGGTCCACAGGTCGGTATCGGCTGCGAGCCAGCGCATCACCTGTTTGACCAGTGGCGACGCGGCACGCGGGCGACGGTTGTAGCCGGACTGGCCGGGCAAGTACCGGAACGTGCCGGGCATCCGGACGGGCAGGAACCGCAACCACCGGGCCTTGGAGGTGAACCCCAGCAACGCCTGGGCCACGGCCAGGGTGACCAACTCGGCGTCGGTCAGCTTCGGTGCCCGGCCAGCCGACGCCGGCCCGCCAAGCGGTCGTGTTCAGGTCTGTCGTCACAAACGGATCTTGAACACCCTTCGTCCGTCTCTAGTGCGAACGGGCGGTTCAGGCGCCGGAGTGGTCCGGCAGGAGCCGAGCCGCCAGTGATCGTGCCGTGGCGGTGAGCGTGGCCGTGTCCAGCCCGGTCCGGCTCATGAACACGAGCCCTTGTTGCGCGGCCAGGAGAGCCCTCGCGAGTTCGATCGGTTCCGTTCCGGCCGGCAGGTCGCCCTCGCGTTGGGCGCGGGCGACGCAGTCGCCGATCAGCGCGGTGGTCGTCTCGTAGGCGCGGTGAGCGTGGTCGAGGACTTCCGGATCGGCGTTACCGAGTTCGCTGGTGCTGTTGGCCAGCAGGCAGCCACGCCGCACGCCCGAGTCGTCGACCGGTGCTTCGAGGAGCATGCGCAGTGCGTCCAGGGCCCGCGGCGCCTCGGCGAGGGCTTCCCGGAGACGGCGGTGGTTGTCGTCCGTGTAGGCGCGCAGCGCCCGGAGGAAGAGCTGACGCTTGTCGCCGAACGCCGCATACAGGCTGCCCTTGCCGAGGCCGCTGACCCGCATCAGGTCTTCCAACGAGGTCGCCGCGTAACCGGCGTCCCAGAACTGATCACGGACGGCGTTCAGCACCTGCTTCTCGTCGAACGATCGCGGTCGTGCCATGCGGACAGGATATCGAGTTCTTGACCGTGCGGTCCAGCACGCTTATGGTGGACCGCGCGGTCAAGAACTCCTTGGCCCGTTGCACGCGAGAAAGTTGGGAAACACACATGGGAAAGCTGGACGGCAAGGTGGCGATCGTGACCGGCGGGTCGCGGGGCATCGGGGCGGCCTCGGCGCTGGCGCTGGCCGACGAGGGCGCCGACGTCGCGATCAGCTACTCGGCCTCGGCGGACCAGGCCAAGGCTGTGGTCGCCGACCTGGAGGCGAAGGGGGTGCGGGCGGCGGCTTTCCAGGCCGACCAGGCGGACGCGGCGCAGGCGGCGGGCTTGATCCACCACGTGGCCGAGCAGTTCGGGAAGCTGGACATCCTGGTCAACAACGCGGCCGTGAGCGGTGGCGGCCTCGTGGGCAGCGAGCCCGTCGACCAGGCCGCCATCGAGCGGCAGCTCGCCGTCAACTACACCAGCGTGGTGGCCGCGGTCCAGGCGGCGGTGCCGTTGCTGCCCGATGGCGGGCGGATCGTCAGCATCAGCTCAGGCGTGGCCACCCGGGCGGGTTTCCAGGGGATGGCGTACTACACGGGCACGAAGTCGGCCCTCGAGGGCTTCAGCCGGGGCGCGGCCCGCGATCTGGCGCAGCGGGGCATCACGGTCAACGTCGTCCAGCCCGGGTTCGTCGACACCGACGGAAACCCCGCCGACGGCCCGGCCGCGTCCACGTTCCTCCCGACCGCGGCGATGGGCCGGTACGGCAGGCCGGAGGAGATCGCCGCGGGCGTCGTCTTCCTCGCCAGCCCGCAGGCCTCCTACGTCACCGGCGCGGTGCTGCGGATCGACGGCGGATACGCGGCATAGCCCGACCGCGCGAAGTTAACCCCGCATGACCTGATCCGTCCGCCCGAGGCGATCACCGATACACCACGTTAACGCCCGCGAAGCGGTCGTGACACCGCTGCCGGGTGCACTGTTCCACGACCCGCACCAGTTGCGGGGCGCGTCTAGGGTTCCGCCACCGCCGGGTGGGTCTGGTCCGAGAGACGCAGGCGGTCCGCGCCGGATGCGGAACCGTTCCACGGCGGGAGAAAAGCCCGGGAGGCCATCACGGCCCCGGGCTGCGTGCGTGGTCCGGGGATGATCCGGAGGTGGGTATGTCCGTCACGCATCCCCAGACCACGCCAGACGCCGACGCCGGGGACCTCTCCGGCTTCGGCTACGGCCAGCAGCTGAAACGCAAGATCGGGTCCTACGGGTCGTTCGCCGCGGGGTTCTCCTTCGTCTCCATCCTCACGACCGTCTTCCAGCTGTTCTTCTTCGGCTTCTCCTTCGCAGGCCCGGCGTTCTTCTGGACCTGGCCGATCGTGCTGGCCGGGCAGCTGCTCGTCGCGCTGTGCTTCGCCGAGCTGGCGGCCCGCTACCCGATCTCGGGCGTCATCTACCAGTGGTCGAGCCGTCTCGGGGGGCGGCTGTGGGGCTGGACCGCGGGCTGGCTGATGATCGTCGCGCAGACGGTCACCCTCGCCGGCGCCGCGATCGCCCTCCAGGTCGTGCTGCCGCCGGTCTGGTCCGGCTTCCAGCTGATCCCCGGCGACTCCGCGCTGACCTCCCCCACCGGCGCGGCCAACGCCGTCCTGCTGGGCGTGCTGCTGCTGGCCGTCACCACGGCGATCAACGCGATCGGCGTGCGCCTGATGTCGGTCGTCAACAGCGTCGGCGTCACCTGCGAGCTGGTGGGTGTCGCGCTGTTGTGCGTCGCGTTGTTCTCCCGCGCCGAGCGCGGCCCCGGCGTGGTGCTGCAGACGCAGGGCGTCGAGGGCCACAGCTACCTGTGGGCGTTCGCGGTGTCCGGGTTGATGGCCGCCTACGTGCTGGTCGGCTTCGACAGCGCGGGCGAGCTGTCCGAGGAGACGCACAACCCGCGCCGCACCACGCCGCGCACCATCCTGCGCGCCGTGCTGATCTCCGGTCTCGGCGGCGCGCTCATGCTGCTGGCCACCCTGATGGCCGCGGGCAGCGTCACCGACGGCAGCCTCGGCGACCCGGCACTGGGCCTGCCCGGGGTGCTGATGAGCCGCCTCGGCGACACGCTCGGCCGGGTCTTCCTGGTGGACGTCGCGATCGCGGTGACGGTGTGCACGCTGGCGATCCAGACCGCCGCCACCCGGATGGTGTTCTCGATGGCCCGCGACCGCGTCCTGCCCTTCGCCGGCGGCCTGGCGAAGGTCAACCCGCGCACCGGCACCCCGGTCCGCGCCTCGGTCGTGGTCGCGGTCGTCGCGGCGGCGGTGCTGCTGATCAACATCGGCAACCCTGCGCTGTTCACCACCGTCGCGAGCGTCTGCATCATGCTGCTTTACTTGGCCTACCTGATGGTGACGCTGCCGCTGCTGATCCGCCGCCTGCGGGGTGAGCTGCCTGCCGCACCGGGCTATTTCAGCCTCGGCCGCTGGGGTGTGGTCGTCAACGTGCTCGCGGTGGTGTGGGGCGCGGCGATGGCGGTGAACCTGGGCTGGCCGCGAGCCGAGGTGTTCGATCCCGAGGGCGGGCACCCGTACCTGCAGTGGTTCGCTCCCCTGTTCCTCGCCGGCACGCTGCTCGTCGGCGCGCTCGCGTACGCAGTGCAGGCGCGCCGCCCCGCGCTGGCGCCGGTTCTGGAGGGTGCCGCGTGAGCGAGGTCCTGCTGTCCCACGAGATCCCCGGCGGCGCCGCCTGGTCGGTCCTGGTCCGCGGTGGCCGGGAGCTGAAGCTGACCGCCACCGGTGACGGCGCGAACTGCTCGACGCTGCTGTTCGCCGCGCACCACCCCGTGGACCGGCTCAACGTCCCGGACACGTTGAAAGCGCAGATGAGCGCCCGGATCCAGGCGCCGATGGTGCTGATGTCCGATCGCGGCACCGCGTTGTGCTCGGTCACTGGGTCGTCCCTGGACTGGCACGACGCGCTCAGCGGCCACTCCGTCGACGTCGCGCAGTACGGTCCCTCGTCCTATTCGGCCGATCGCAACGCGTGGCGCCGGTCCGCCCGCGACGGTTTCCTGAGCGAGCTGCGCAAGCACGGCCGCGGGCCGGCGGACCTGCACGCGTGTGTCAACTTCTTCAGCAAGGTCGCGATCTCCGGCGAGGGCGTGCTGACCTTCGCGCCCGGACACGCGTCGGCGGGCGACTGGGTGGCCCTACGGGCGGAGATGGACGTGCTGGTCGTCCTGTCCACGTCGCCGCACCCGCTCGATCCACAGTGGAATCCCGGCGGCGTGCTGGCCGAGGTCCGGCCCGCTCCCGAACCCGGCGAGGACGACCCGTCGTGGACGTTCCGCGACGAAAGCGCCCGCGCCCTGCGAGCCGCCCGGGAGGTGCTGGCATGACCGGCACGATCACCGAAGCCGCCCTCGACACGACCGTCGCCGACGGTGACGGCTACATCGGCACCATCCCGGCCGGCGGCACGTTCCGCATCGTCGACCTGCACGGCAACCAGGCCGTGGACACCCTGTTCTACGACGCCGCCGACATCGACAACCGCTACAGCGCGATGGACACCGTGCGGGAGCAGGGCAGCGCCTACCTCACCACCGGGTCGCGCCTGCTGTCGGTGAACCTGGACGTGCTGGCCACGATCACCGCCGACACCTGCGGCCGCCACGACACCCTGGGCGGGGCGTGCGCGCAGGAGTCCAATGTGGTCCGGTACGGCGAGCACACCCGTCATCAGCACGCCTGCCGGGAGACGTTCCTGCGCTACGGGGCGCAGGTGGGCATCGGCGCGCGGCAGCTCGGGCACAACATCAACTTCTTCATGAACGTGCCGCTGACCGCCGAGGGCGGGCTGACGTTCGAGGACGGCCTGTCCGCGCCGGGCAAGTATGTCGAAGTGCGCGCCGAGCGCGACCTGTACGTGCTGATCAGCAACTGCCCGCAGCTGAACAACCCGTGCAACGGGTGGAACCCGACGCCGGTGCGGCTGCTGGGCTGGTGGTGACCGTGGAGGTACTGACGCCAGGCACGCAGACGACGGTGCAGGACCTGACGGGCAGGGGCGGCATGTGGGACGTCGGGGTGCCGCCCTCGGGCGCGTGGGACGACCTGTCCTTCGCGCTGGCCAACGCCGCGGTGGGCAACCCGCCGGACGCGGCCGGCCTGGAAGCGGTGGTCACCGGGCCGGTGCTGCGCTTCGACCGGCGCACCACGGTGTGCCTGACCGGTGCGACGCACCGGGCCACGGTGGACGGCCGTCCGCTGCGCCCGGGGATCGTCACGCCGGTGGCGGCGGGGTCGGTGCTCGACGTCGGCCCGTGCGACGGGCCCGGGATGCGCGCGTACCTGGCGGTCGCGGGCGGGATCCGGGTACCGGAGGTGTTCGGCAGCCGCGCCACGTTCCTGCTCGGCGGCTTCGGCGGGCTGGACGGCCGCGCGCTCGCCGCCGGGGACGAGCTGACCGTCGGACGCACCGAGAACCTGGGCGCACCGATGGACGTGGCACCGATCCTGCCCCGCATCGGGTCCGAGTGGACGGTCCGGGTGCTGGCCGGGCCACACGGCGCTCCCGAGTACCTCACCGAGGAGGGCGCGCGGGAGCTGCTGGAAACACCGTGGACGGTCGACCACCGCGCCGACCGCACGGGTGTGCGGCTGACCGGTCCCCCGCCGAAGTGGTCGCGGCGCGACGGCGGCGAGGCGGGCCTGCACCCGTCGAACATCCACGACAGCGCCTACCCGGTGGGCGGGATCATGCTGTCCGGCGACACGCCGGTCGTGGTCGGCCCGGACGGCCCGAGCCTCGGCGGGTTCGTGGTGCCGTTCACCGTGATCCGCGCGGACCGCTGGAAGCTGGCGCAGGCCCGGCCGGGCGACCCGGTGCGGCTGGTGCTGGTGTCACCGGCGGAAGCGGAGGCGATCAACGCGGAGCGGGCGGCACTGTTGGCCGATCCCCGGGCAGCCGTCGCGGCCGAGTTCGCGGGCACGCCCGCTCCGGCGCCGATGCTGCCCGCGCCGCGCGCGGAGTTGTTGCGGGAGCACGGTTTCCTGCGGGAGCGGGCGGATCCGGCGGTGGTGATGCGCCGAGCCGGCGACCACCACCTGCTCGTCGAAGCCGGGCCGGCGGTGCTGGACCTGCACGTGCGGGTGTGGGTGCACCTGCTCGCCCAGGCGCTGCGCGCGTCGGCGACCGGCGGGGTGACCGAGATCGTGGAGGGCGTGCGCTCGCTGCTGGTCCAGGTGGATCCGGACCGGCTGCCGCTGGAACGGCTGGCCGGGCTGCTCGACGAGCTGGCCGGTGCGGTGCCCGATCCGGCCGGGGTGACGCTCGACGTGCGGGAGGTGACGCTGCCGATCGCGTTCGATCACCCGGCCGCGCACGAGGCGATGGCGCGGTACACGCGCTCGGTGCGGCCGGACGCGCCGTGGTGCCCGGACAACGTCGAGTTCATCCGGCGCATCAACGACCTGCCGGTGCGCGACGACGTGTTCCGGATCCTGCGTGAGGCGACGTACGTGGTGATCGGGCTGGGCGACGTCTACCTGGGCGCCCCGGTGGCGTTGCCGACCGATCCGCGGCACCGGCTGGTGACCACGAAGTACAACCCGGCGCGCACGTGGACGCCGCAGAACGCCGTCGGCATCGGCGGCGCGTACCTGTGCGTGTACGGGATGGAAGGCCCCGGTGGCTACCAGCTGGTCGGGCGGACGGTCCCGGTGTGGCGGCACGTGCCGGGCTCGGACGAGCCGCCGTGGTTGCTGCGCCAGTTCGACCGTCTGCGGTTCACCCCGGTCACCGCGGAGGAGCTGGCCGATCTGCGGGCCGACGTCAAGGCCGGACGATCCGGGTTGGAGACGAGCCCAGCGAAGTTTTCCTTGTCCGAAGTGGACGAGCTGGAGTCGAAGCACCGCGAGGAGATCGCGTTGTTCCGCAAACGCAGGCAGGCGGCGTTCGACGCCGAACGGGAGAGGTGGGATCGTTGACTCCGCTGGTTGCCTTGAAGGCGGCGCGGGAGGTGGACCAGCCCGCGTTCATCTCGCTGCTGGACGAGGACCGGGTTCAGTCCACCACGGACGGCCCGCTGGCCGGGATTGCGTTCGCGGTGAAGGACAACATCGACGTCGCCGGGGTGCCGACCACCGGCGGGTGCCCGGCGCGGGACACGCCGGCGACGGCGAACGCGTTCGCCGTACAGCGGTTGCTGGACCGCGGCGCGGTGCCGATCGGCAAGACCAACCTGGACCAGTTCGCCACCGGCCTGGTCGGCACCCGCTCCCCCTACGGCGCGTGTCACAGCGTCTTCTCGCCGGCGCACGTCAGCGGCGGGAGCAGTTCGGGCAGCGCGGTGGCGGTCGCGCTCGGGGTGGTGCCGTTCGCCCTGGGGACGGACACCGCGGGCAGCGGCCGGGTCCCGGCGGCGTTCAACGGCCTGATCGGGGTGAAGCCGACCCGGGGGCTGGTGTCCACGCGCGGCTTGCTGCCCGCGTGCCCGTCGCTGGACTGCATCACCACGCTGACCAGGACGGTCGCCGAGGCGCGGCCGGTGCTGGACGCGCTGGTGGCATTCGACGAGGTCGATCCGTGGTCGCGGCCGGCGCCCGCGCTGCTGCCGCCGGGCGTCGCGCGCCGGATGCGGGTGATCGCGGCGCCGGACGGCCCGCTCGACCTGGATCCGGAGCACGAAGCGGCGTGGCTGGACGCCCTCACGCACGCGGCGCGGGTCGCGCACGTGGTGCGGGTGGACGTCGCGCCGTTCCTGGCGGCCGCGCGGCTGCTCTACGAGGCGGCGTTCGTGGCCGAGCGGCTGGCGGCGTTCGGGCACCTGCTCGACGGGCCGGGTGTGGACCCGACGGTACGGGGCATCGTGCGGGGCGCGGACCGGTACTCGGGCGCGGACGCCTTCGCGGGCCTGCACGAGCTGGCCCGGTTGCGGCGGCTCGCGGAGCGGGCCTTCACCGGCGCGGACGCGCTGCTGCTGCCGGTGACGCCGGGGCATCCCACGCTGGCTGAGGTCGCGGCCGATCCGGTCGGGGTCAACACGCGGCTGGGCACGTTCACGAACATGGCGAACCTGCTCGACCTGTGCGCGGTCGCCGTGCCTGCCGGGTCGCGCGCCGACGGGCTGCCGTTCGGGGTGCAGCTGCTCGCGCCGGCGTTCGCGGACGGCCCATTGCTGGACCTGGCCGCGCGGTGGACGGGCGAGACCGTGGCGCCACCCTCCGCGCGCACGCTGCTGGCCGTCGCGGGCGCACACCTGTCCGGTCAGCCGGCGAACGGCGACCTGGTGCGGCTGGGCGGGGTGCTGCACAGCCGGGCCCGCACCGGCCCCGGCCACCGCATGTACACAGTGGATGGTCCGTTCCCGCGGCCGGGGCTGCTCCACACGGGAGACGGCCCGGCGGACGGGATCGAGCTGGAGGTGTGGGACCTGCCGGAGGCGGCGATCGGCGCACTGCTGCCGACGATCGCGCCGCCCCTGCACCTGGGCCCGTTGACGCTCGACGACGGGTCCACTGTGCTCGGTTTCGTGGCCGACACCGCGTGCGCGGACCCTGCCAGGGACATCACCGCGTACGGCGGCTGGCGGGCGTACATGTCGAGCTGACACGACGGGCGCCCGTCCGGAGTGGACGGGCGCTCGTCGTCGTCAGTAACCGCGGTAACCGCTGCCCTTGAGCATCGACTTCAGTCCGGGGTGACCGTCGAAACCGCCGTAGCGGCTGATGGTGTAGCGCACCCCGGCGATGATGTTGTGCACCGGGTTGAAGATGTCGTCGTAGCCGGGGAGCTTGTGCGCGTTGAAGGTCGAGTCGATGCACTGCATCAGCCCCTTGGAGGGGTGACCTGCGCGCCAGTTGCTGTCCCAGCGGTTGACGGCCTGTGGGTTGCCGCTCGACTCCTTGTCGATGATCGTGCGGATCGCCTGCACGTCACCGCCGTCGACCGGCACACCCTGCGCCCGCATGACGCGGATGGCCTCGTTGATCCAGCCGGCGAGCTCGTCGCCGGTGGTGTCGAAGACCTCCGGGGCGGGAGCCGGCGCCGCGGCGGGGGTTTCCGCGGCGACGGTCTCCGTCGCGGCCGCCTCAGGGGCGGCGGTCTCGGGGGCGGCGGGGATGTCCAGGACCGTCGCCGGCGTGGTGACGATCCACGTCGACGGCGGCCCGAGGACCGGGAGGGCCGGGGTTGCGTCGGCGACCGGGGCAGCGCCGGCGACGGGCGCCGGGGGAACGGCTTCGCCGCCGGTGCTCGCCATGGCGAGCGGGCTGGCGGAGCCGGCCATGGACATCATGAGCAGGCCCGCCGAAACGGACGTGCGCGTGCTGATCCGGCCGAGGTTCTTCGGTTTGGCTGCGTGCCGCGGGCAGTACCTGTCCGGGGAAAACAGGGCCGCCTTTCGGGGAGCACGATTAGTGGAATTGTGGCTTCCCATGAACGGGAGGTCTCCTTGCTTGACGTTCAACCACGCCGACCCTGTCGGGGGCCAGGCCGGCGGGGGCCGTGCGGGATGCGGAACGGGGGATTTCCAGGTTCCCGCGAGGCCTCAGCCAGATTACGAACGCGCAACGGAGATATCACCAAACGGTGACTGAGCCCACAGTTTGAGGGGATGGGGGCCGATCTTGCCGGACCGGTGTTTCCGCAGCTCACGCTACGTTTCTACCGCTCGGTAACACCACTGCTACTCGGTCTGATCGAGGCCGATTCGAGGCGCCCTGGAGGTTACGCGACGGGGTGAATGACGTTCAGGATCAGCTCGCGGCGCGCCCGGAGCGGCACTCCCGCGGCGAGACGCCCGTCACCCCGTTTGAATGCGTTGCTCAACGCGCTTTCCGATCCATAACCGGTGACACGGGCAATAGTCGCCAATGTCGCGGAACCGTTCCGCAATTCCCGCGCGACCAGTTCGATGCGCCAGTGGCGAAACCGCGCCGCAAATCTGGAACGCGAGACCGCACATTCCCGGGCGAAGTCCGCTGCGGCGACTTCCCGTCCTGCGACCACGATGTATCGCCACTACGTGATCAGCCCCGGTGCTATCTCCGGCACTGGGCGCGCCTTTCTCAACCTCCTGGTTGACAACGTCCCGCCGAGGCGCCTACCGTCTTTCTCAACCAAGTAGTTGAGGAACCAGGGTGGACGAAACGACCGAGCAGCTCAACCGCGTCTTCGCGGCCCTCGCCGATCCGACCCGGCGCGACCTGGTCGCCCGGCTGGCCGCCGCCGACGCGACCGTCGGCGAGCTGGCCGAGCCGTACGACATGAGCCTCCAGGCGATCTCCAAGCACGTGAAGGTGCTGGAGGAAGCCGGCCTGGTGACGCGCAGCAAGGACGCCCAGCGGCGGCCCGTCCACCTCGACGCGGAGGTGTTCGACCTGATGACGAAGTGGATCGAGCGCTACCGCCGCACGGCCGAGGAACGGTACCGGCGCCTGGACGCCGTGCTGTCCCGCATGTCCGAGACGGACCAGCCCCAGGAGGACGCATCATGACCAGCACCAGGCAGGAAGCCCGCATCGTCGCGGCCGAGAAGGTCCCGACGATTGAGATCGTCCGCGAGTTCGACGCGCCACCCGCGCAGGTGTTCCGCGCGCACGTCGACCCCGAGCTCTTCGCGCAGTGGATCGGGCCGCACTCGGTCACCACGAGGGTCACCAAGTGGGACGCCCGCACCGGCGGCGAGTGGGCCTTCGCCAACGACCGCGACGGCGAGGAGATCGCGTCGTTCTTCGGCAGCTACCACGAGGTGCGGCCGGACGAGCGGATCGTGTGGACCTTCACCTACGAAGGCGAACCCGACGGCGTCGCGCTGGAAACGCTGACCTTCGAAGCGCTCGAGGGCGGGCGCACGCGGCTGACGACGCTCAGCGTGGTCAAGGACTTCGAGACCCGCGACGGGATCCTGTCCAGCGGCATGGACGTCGGGGTCAACGAGGGCTACGAGAAGCTCGACGCACTGCTCGCCAAGGGAGCCTGAGATGACGCCTGCCCAGCAGCACGCGCACGACGCGGCCCGCTTCACCGAGCTGGTCGAGTCCGCGGGCCCCGGCGACTGGACCCGGCCCAGCCCGGTCGCCGGGTGGACCGCACTCGACGTCGTGAAGCACCTCGTCGAGTGGTCCCGCGGGTTCCTGCGGGGCGCCGGGATCGAACTCCCCGCCCTGGACGTCGCGGCCGGCCCGGCCGCCGCCTGGAAGCAGCACGCCGCCGAGATCCAGGCGATCCTCGACGACCCGGCCGGGCGCGTGCTGAGCAACCCGCACACCGGCGACAAGCCCGTGGACGAGGCGATCGACCAGTTCTACACGGCCGACGTCTGGATGCACACCTGGGACCTGGCCAAGGCGCTCGGCCGCGAACCCGACCTCGGCCAGGACCGGTGCGCCGCCGCGCTCGCCGCCATGCGGCCGATCGAGCAGCTCCTGCGGGACAGCGGGCAGTACGGTCCCGCGGTGCCCGTGGCCGACGACGCCTCGCCGCAGGACCAGCTGATGGCCTTCATCGGCCGCGACCCGGCCTGGCGCCCCTGATCGTCCACTCAGGACGGTAGCGGGTGCAGCGCCTCCGCGGCCGCCGCGGTGATCGTGTCCGCGACGAGCGCCAGCGCGCGCACGTCCAGTTTCCACTGCTGCCAGTACAACGGCACGTCCCAGTGCAGGCCCGGTTCGAGTTCGACGAGGGCGCCGGACTCCAGCAACGGCCGGGCCTGCGGCTCCGGGACCAGGCCCCAGCCCAGGCCGGCCGCCACGGCGTCGCGGAAGCCCTCCGAGGTGGGCACGTGGTGTCGGTCCTCCGCGGCGTCCACACCGGACAGTGCGCGCACGAAGCGGTCCTGCAGTTCGTCCGCCTGGTCGAAGACGATCACCGGTGCGCCGGGCAGCCACCGCCGCAGCCGGCCGGACCGGTGGCGGGCCACGAAGTCCGGGTTCGCCGCGGGCAGGTAACGGGCGAGCCCCAGCGGGCGCACGAGGCAGCCGGCGACCGGGTCCGGCGACGAGGTCACCGCCGCCATCACCCGCCCCTCGCGCAGCAGCTCGGCGGTCCGCGTCTCGTCCTCGCGGTACAGCTCGAAGCACACCGGCGGATCTCGCGGCACCCGGGTGATCGCCGGCAGGAACCAGGTCGCGAGCGAATCGGCGTTCACCGCGATGGACAGGCGCGCGGGGCCGGGCTGGCCGTCGATCCCGAGTTCCCGCCGCGCGTCCTGGTTCAGCGCGGCGAGCTGGCGTGCGAACCGCACGACGACCTGCCCGGACTCGGTCGGCCGCACCGGTTTGGTGCGCATCAGCAGCACCCGGCCGACGCGCTGCTCCAGGGTCTTGATCCGCTGGCTGACCGCGGACGGGGTGACGTGCAGGGCCGCGGCGGCGGCGTCGAACGTGCCCTCGTCGACGACCGCGAGCAGCGTCCGCACCTGGTCGATGGGCAACTCGGTCATCACGCGCGCTAATGATACGTAAAAATCTTTAGCTGTACTGCGCGTCCGCCGCTGCTTAGCGTGGGTTGCGTGAACGTCCTCTCCGCAGGTCTGGCCGGGTTCGGCACGGGCCTGTCCCTCATCGTGGCCATCGGCGCGCAGAACGCGTTCGTCCTGCGCCAGGGCGTGCGGCGGCACGCGGTGGCCGCCGTCGTCGCGATCTGCGCCGCGTCCGACGCGGTGCTGATCGCGCTCGGCGTGGCCGGGCTGGGCGCGGTGGTGACCGCGTGGCCGGCCGCCCTCACCCTGGTCGGCCTGGCCGGCGGTGCTTTCCTGATCGGCTACGGCGTCCTCGCCGGGCGGCGCGCGCTGCGCCCGGCGGCCACCGGGTTGACGACGACGGGCGCCGCGGCAGGCTCGATCGGGGCGGCCGTGCTCACCTGCCTGGCGATGACCTGGCTGAACCCGCACGTCTACCTCGACACGGTGCTGCTGGTCGGTTCGGTCGCCGCGGACCGCGGGGACCTGCGGTGGATCTTCGGGCTCGGCGCGATGGCCGCGAGCCTGGCGTGGTTCGCCTGCCTCGGCTACGGCGCGCGGCTGCTCAGCCCGGTGCTGTCCCGGCCGGGCGCGTGGCGCGCGCTGGACGTCCTCGTCGCGGTGACCATGCTCGTGATGGGCACGATGCTGCTGGCACGCGCGCTGTGACCTCCTCAGCGGGCGCGCTCGTAAACCGTCTCGATCGAGTAGTCCTTCTCCGGCCCGGTGACCCGCATCCTCACTGTGAAGCGGTTTTCGTCCGGGAACTCGTAGTGACCGGCGTAGGTGTCCCGGCCGCAGAGGTGCACGTCGGACGCGGCGGCCTGGTCGAGGCGGAGCACGTGCAACGTCCGCGGCGGCCCCGGCTCGGCGAAGCAGATGCGGATCTGCCCCGGCTCCAGCCGGTAGTGGTACTCGCGGTAGACGTCGAGGACCTGCCCGCCGTCCAGGGCGAGCTGCCCGTCCTCGCGGTAGTGCAGCAGATCCGGCCCCGCGGGGCGGAACCGGGCCGACCCGGTCATCCGGCCGGTGCCGGGGAGGTTCCTGGTGATGGTCCACTCCCCCGGCAGGGCCGCGAACAGGCGCGCCTCGTCATCGCTGGGCGGGTTGTCCATACGACCAGGATGCCCGAGGACCCGGACGGTCACGGGCAGGGCCAGGTCAGCGGCCGGGGCGCAGCCCGGCGAGGTGGATGCGGAGGAAGCGACGCCAGCCTGCGTCGTCGCCGTCCGGCGAGGCCGCGACCACCCCTCGGAGCGCGACGATGAGCGCCTTGATGTCGTCGCCGGTCACGTCCGGCGCGAGAACCCCCGCCTCGACCGCCTTCCGCGTGAGCTGCCGGACCCGGTCCACGGTCCGCGCGCTCACGGCGTCCTCGGAGACGCGTTCGGTCAGGGCGGCGGCGTAGCGGCGTTTCTCGGCGTTGAAGGTCCCGACGAACTCGAGGAACCGCTCGAGAGCGGCGGGGTCCGGGTCCGCGAGTGCGGCCGCGGCGGCCTGGTCCATCTCCTCGACGAAAAGCCGCGCGATGGCGTCGAGGAGTTCGCCCTTGCCCGCGAACCGCCGGTAGATCGTGCCGACGCCGAGGCCGGCACGAGACGCGATGGCCTCCATGCTCGCCTGCGGTCCCTGCTCGGCGAAGACCGCGCGCGCCGCGTTGATGACGATCTCGTCGTTGCGCAAGGCGTCCCGGCGCGGCGCGCGGGGCGTGTTCGAGGCGTTCGTCCGTGGGGTCATCGCCATCGAGTGTACTAAAGCGGAATCCATCTTCCGTATCGTGTTATGGTGAATCGAGATTCCGTTTTACTGGAAGGACCCCTCATGAGGACCACGACCGGGTGGCAGAGCCTCGACCCCGCCACCAATGCACTGACTCGCGTCATCATCGAGCGGCGCGACCTGCGGCCGGACGACATCGCGGTGCGGATCGACTACTGCGGCGTCTGCCACAGCGACCTGCACCGCATCCACGGCATGCTCGGCGAGAAGGACCTCGTCCCCGGACACGAGGCGACTGGCGTCGTGGTCGCCCTCGGCCAGGCGGTCACCCGGTTCGCGGTCGGTGAGCGGGTCGCGATCGGGACGATCGTCGACTCGTGCGGCCAGTGCGCCATGTGCCTGGCCGGACAGGAGAACTACTGCTACAACCGCGCGACCACCACCTACGGCGGCACCGACCGCGTCGACGGCACCCCGACGAAAGGCGCCTACAGCCGCGAGTACGTGCTGCGCGAGAAGTTCGCGTTCCACCTGCCCGACGGGCTCGACCCCGCGGCCGCGTCGCCGCTCATGTGCGCCGGTGTCAGCGTCTGGGAGCCCATGCGGGCCGCGGGCGTCGGCCCCGGGAGCCGCGTCGCCGTCGCCGGTCTCGGCGGGCTCGGGCACCTCGCCGTGAAGCTCGCCGCCGCGCTCGGCGCCGAGGTCACCGTTCTCAGCCGCAGCACGGCCAAGGAGCCCGACGCCCGGCGCCTCGGGGCGTCCGATCTGCTCGTGACCACCGACGACGCCCAGGTCTCGGCCGCGAGGGGCCGGTTCGACTTCATCCTCGACACCATCTCCGGTGACCACGAGCTCACGCCGTTGATCGGCATGCTCGGCCTGGACGGCACGCTGTGCGTCCTGGGCAATCCCCTGCTGACCGGCCCGCGGCTCTGGGAGCTCGGCGCCGGGCGCAAGAAGCTCACCTCCTCCGGAACCGGTGGGCTGCGGCAGACCGCCGAGATGCTCGAGTTCTGCGCCGAGCACGGCATCACCGCCGACGTCGAAGTCCTTCCCTCGAGCGAGGTCGAAACCGCCCTGAACCGGCTCGCCACCGGCGACGTCCGCTACCGGTTCGTGCTGGACATGTCCGACCTCGACACCCCGGCCGCCTGAGGTCGCGAATGGACGACCGGTGGGTCTTCGTTCCCGGGAACGGCAAGAAGCCGACGTTCGGCGGCGACGGCGGCGCGTCTCGGCCGGACGGGGCCTAGTGGCTCACCGTGGCCGCGTGCTCGGCGAGCCCCGCCGCCATCCTGCCCATGAAACGGCGGAGGTACAGCCGCATGAACCAGCCCATCCCCCGCCGGGCCCGGTACGTGCCGTGCCACCGGATGCGCGTTCCGCCGCCGGGGAGTTCCCGCAGTTCGACCGCGGCCCGGTAGTCGGTCAGCTGCGGGTTCTCCGCGCCCTCGTAGGCGAACCGGCGGCCGGGTTCCAGTTCGGTGATCCGCTCCTTGGTGACGACCTTCCCGGTGCGGAACGCGCGAACCGCGCCGACTTCGTCCCGGCCATCGGCGGAAAGGCCTTCCGACTGGTCGGCTTCCAGCGCGTCGACCGCGGACCAGGTCGGCCAGCTGCGCGCGTCGAGCAGCAGGGACCACACCACCGACGGCGGCGCGGGGGTCTCGGCGGTGACGTCGTAGGACTGCATTCTCCGGTTTCCTCATTCTGTCGTGCGGTCGCGCACCTCGCGGAACGCGGCCCTGATCTCGGACACGAGAAGGGCGGGTTGCTCCAGCCCGGGGAAGTGGCCACCGCGGTCCAGGTCGTGCCACGTGCGCAAGTCCCGGTATCGCCGCTCCGCCCAACGGCGGGCGGTGGGCCAAGGTTCGGCGGGGAACAACGAACAGAAGGTGGGCACGGCGATCGGCAGTGCGTTCTCCTCCTCCGCGCTGCGCGGCACCCACCTGAGCGCTTCCCAGTACCACCGGGCACTGGACGCGCCGGTCCCGGTCAGCCAGTACAGCGCGATCGTGTCGAGCTGCTGCGTCAGGCTCACGCCGTCGGCGTCGGCGTAGGCCGCGAACTTTTCGCCGAGCCAGGCGGCCAGTCCGGCGGGTGAGTCGAGCAGGGCGTAGCCGATCGTCTGCGGCCGCGTGCCCATCAGCATCCCGAAGCCGTAGCCGTCGGCCAGGTGCCGGTCACGGCGGTCCAGCATCCGCTGTTCGTCCGGGGTCGGTGCCATGCGGTCGTCCGGCATGGGCGAGGCCACCGGCATCGTCAGGTGCAGCCCGGCGACGCGTTCGGGGAAGCAGCGGGCCAGTTCGGTACTCACGTGGGCGCCCCAGTCCCCGCCGTGCGCCGCGAACCGCGGGTAACCGAGCACCGTCATCAGCTCCGCCCACGCCCGTGCGGTGCGACCCGGGTGCCACCCCGGCTCAGCCGGCCGGTCGCTGAACCCGAATCCCGGCAACGCGGGCACGACCACGTGGAAGGCGTCGCGCGCGGACCCACCGTGCGCCACCGGATCGGTGAGCGGCCCGAGCACCTGCTCGAACTCCAGCACGGAACCCGGCCAGCCGTGGGTCAACAGCAGCGGCAGCGCGGACGGCTCCGGCGAACGAACGTGCCAGAAGGCGATCCCGAGCCCGTCGAGATGCACCCGGTAGTGCGGGATCGCGTTCCACCGGGCCTCGGTCGCGCGCCAGTCGTGCCGCCGCCACTCGTCTAGCAGCGCGGTGAGCCGCCGCAGCTCGAGCCCCTGCGTCGCGTCCGGCACCGTCTCGGGTTCGGGCAGCCGCACGTGGTCCAGTCGCGTACGAAGGTCGGCCAGGTCGTGTTCGGCGACGTGGATCTCGAAGGGCTCGGGCACCATGCGGGAAACCGTAGGACCGGCGCTCGTGCCCGGCCCATCCCCGGAATTGCGGTGTGCCGGTCAGGAATTGCGGTAGACCGAGGGACGCACGCCGGTGTGGCGCAGGAACGCGGTGGACAGCGCGCCGGGGCCGGCGAAACCGCACCGCCGGGCGATCCCGTCGAGCGCCAGGTCGGTGTTCCGCAGCAGCCGTTTCGCTTCCTCGATCCGCAGCCGGGTGAGGAACCGGTGCGGGGTCTCCCCCGTCGCGTTCCGGAACACCCGGACGAGGTGGTAGACGGACAGGTGCGCCTCGGCCGCGAGATCGGTCAACGTGACCGGCTCGGCGAGCCGTTCGCGCATGAACGCCACGACCGCGCGCACCCGCGTGTCCTCCCGCGCCGGAGCGCGGTCCGCGCGCAGTCGTCCGTGCCGGGTGAGCAGGTGCGTGGTCAGGAAGGCGCCGGCGGACTCGGCGTACAACTCGCCCGCTTCGCCGGGAAATCCGATCGCCCGGACGGCCGCTTCGAGCAGCGGGTCCCCCTCGGTGAGAGACGCCGCCATGGCCTCGTGATCCACGGTGCCACCGAGTTGCGCCGCGACCGTGTCGACGGTGTCGCGCGGGAGGTGCACCTGGACGCTCCGCATCGACTCGTTCCCGCGGTAGCGGGAGACGGACGGCTGGTGCGGGACGCTCAGCTGGAGGCGGCCCGGGATCCAGGGCACGCGCACGGGCCTGCCGCCGACGCTCCGCTCCATCTCCGCCTGCCCGGACAGCGGGAGCACGAGGTGCAGGTCCGCCGCGCCGGGCAGCGCCAGGTCCTCGGCGACCGGGACGTGCTCGAACCGCTGGACGAGCAGGGACCGCCAGCCTGCGTGGGTCCAGCTGCAGAACGTCTGCCGGACGAAGCGGTCCATGTCGAAACCGGCGTAGGGCTGCAGGTCGAACCGAGCGGAATCGAACACCACGATCCGAGGCTACCGATTTGATCTACGCCGAGCCGGATCAGTCGCCTCGACGACCGGGTGCTCGGCTGATGAGTGCGGTGGCGGTGTCGATGATCGTTCGCTCGGCGGGACGGGGACGCCAGCCGAGCCGGGTGCCTGCTTTGCTGCTGTCGGCGAGCCTTCTGCGGCCGAGTTCGGGGCGCAACATCGCCATCTGCGGGTTTCGCCTGGCGAGCAGTTTGAAGACGATGTCGGGCAGGGTCCGGGTGGGCACCTTCGCGGCTCGGTCCGGGAGGTTCTCACGCAGGATGCCGGCGATCTGCCGGTACCACAGGAAGGTGCCCGATCCGAGGAACCGCTCGCCCGCGGCCGCGGGGCTCGTCATGGCGAGGATGTGGAGTTCGGCGACATCGCGCACGTCCACGACGTTCCACCCGATGTTCGGCACGGCGGGGATCTCGCGGGTGAGCAGGCGGCGGACGACCTCGCTCGTTCCCGGCCTGTTCGACGCGCCGAGGGTGGGCCCCTGCATGAACGTGGGCAGGACGGCGGTCAGCTCCAGCCCGGTCTTGGCGGCGAGTTCCCATGCGTCGCGCTCGGCGAGGATCTTGGAATCGGGGTACGCCCGAGCCGGTGTGCCGGAGGGTGCGGTCCAGGTCGTCTCGGTCGCGGGTGTGTCCGGGTCGCCGGTGTCGGCCGCGACGCCGGAGGAGGTGAACACGGCCCGGGCCACCCCGGCGCGGGCGGCGGCGCCCAGGACGCGGCGAGTGCCCGCACGGGCGGTGGTCAGGAGATCAGCGGTCGAGTCGAAGGGCATCGGTGAAGCGGTGTGCAGCACGTAGCGCACGCCCGAGAGCGCCTCGTCCCAGCCATCGTCGGTCAGAAGGTCCGCCACCGCGAAATCGATGGTCCCGGCCGCTGTCCCGCCTGCCTGCTCACCGACGGCGCGGCGCACCTGCTCGGCCTTGTCGAGGCTTCGCACCGTGGTGCGCACCCGGTAGCCGCGCTCGAGCAGGCCCGCGATCACCCAGCCGGCCAGGTAGCCGGTTCCTCCCGTGACGAGCACGGTTTCGCCGACGCGACTCTCGGTCATTTACCCTCCAAAAATCATTGAGTTTTTCATTGATATGTTGAGGGTACCATGACGTCATGACCGTGGACCGTGATCCGCAGGGGACGACGGCTGCCCGCCCGGACGTCGAGCGCAAGGGCGAGATCGTCCGTGTTCTGATGGAGGTCGGAGACGCCGCGAACGCGGTGGTCGCTCAGGTGCTCGGCGAGTTCGGGGTCCCGGCCTCCGTCACCGGCACGCTGTGGGCGCTCGCCCCAGGCAACGAGCCGCCCACGATGCGGGACATCGCGGCCCGCCTGCGCTGCGATCCCTCCACGGTCAGCCTCGCCGCGGACAAGCTTCAGCGCCTGGGACTCGTGGCCCGGCAGTCCCATCCCGGCGACGGCCGCAAGCGCACCCTGGCCCTGACGGAACACGGGCACGAGCTGTGGCAGGCGCTCCGGGCCCGACTGCACGCCTCCGGTCTCTTCGCCCGTCTCGACGCGCAGGAACAGGACATGCTGCTCGCGCTGCTGACGAAGATGCGCGATCCGTCGCGCTGAGGCACCGGCGCGCGCCTGTCCAAGACTCGCGTGTGCACTCGCCGCGTCGGCGCGACGGACCTAGCCGAGTCCGGGGCCGCCGTCCCAGCCGAGGTTCGGGGCGACCGTCCGCGCGGCGTCGGTCAGCAGCCGCACGTTCTCCGCGAGCCCGAAGGCCGGCGGGAGGAACAGCACGATCTCCTCCGCGGCCGCGAGGCCCGGGTCGGCGAGCACGGCCTCGGTGACCTCGTCGGGCGTGCCGTGGAAGACCGGGCTCATCCGCATCCCGGCCGGGAGGTCCGCGCCGATCACCGGGGTCAGCGCACCCTTCGGGCGGGACGCGGCCATGCCCTCGGTGCGCCGCTGCCGGTCGTAGGCGGCGTAGGTCTCCCGCAGCTCGGCCGTGGTGCCGGGCAGGATCGAGGCGGCGACGGCGACCGGCGGCGGCTCGATGCCGTGCTTGTCGCGCCAGGTGGTGCGGTAGACGTCGATCAGGCGCGCCTGGTGCTCGCCGAAACTGGCGCCCTCCGGGACGTCGTGCAGCACCGTCCCGGTGATCAGCCCGATGCCGAGTTCGGCCGCCCGCGCCGCCGATCCCAGACTTCCCGCGCCCTGCCGGATCCGGGAGCGCAGGCCCGGGCTGTGCGGGGTTACCCGCAGCTGCGTGCCCACCGGCGCGCCCTGGCCCGGTCCGTCCACAATGTGCAGCGCGGCTCCGGCGATCGCGTCGAGGAACCGCTCCTGGCGGCGCTCGGCTTCGGTGCGCGCGTCCGTGCCGGCCGTGCCGAACACCGCGTCCCAGGTGGCGTTGCCGCTGGTGGACACGGCGAGCTGGAGGCGGCCGCCGATGAGCAGGTCCGTGGTGCTCGCGGCCTCGGCCAGCAGCACCGGATCCTGGTACCGCATCGGGATCACCGCGCTGCCGAGAGTGATGCGCCGCGTGTGCTGCCCGGCCGCGGCGAGAAACGGCAGCGGCGAGGACAGGTAGTGGTCGAAGTGCCGCTGGTAGGCCCAGCCGGACTGGTAGCCGAGCGCCTCGGCCGCCCGGAACAGCTCGATGCCCGCCCGCAGCCCCGCGCCCGGGTCGTCGCTGAACGACACCCGCGTGTTGAAGCCGAGCCTGCGCCCCGTCACGACAGCTCCTGCGCGCCGGCGGGGATCGAGTCGATGAGCGTGCGGGTGTAGGGCTCGCGCGGACTGTCGAAAATGGACTTCACCGGCCCGCTCTCGACGACCCGCCCCTGCCGCATCACCGACACGGTGTGCGCGAGCTGGCGCACCAGCGCGAGGTCGTGCGACACGAACACGTACGTCAGCCCCAGGTCGGCCTGCAGCGACAGGAGCACCTCGACGATGCCGGCCTGCACGGTGACGTCGAGCGCGGAGGTCGGCTCGTCGAGCACGATCACGTCCGGCCGCAGCACCAGCGCCCGCGCGATGGCGACCCGCTGCCGCTGACCGCCGGACAGCGCCGCCGGCTTGCGGCCGCGCAGCTCGTCCGCCAGCCCGACGGCGTCCAGCGCCTCGCGGACCCGGTCGGCGCGTTCCCGCCGGGTCCCGACGCGGAACCGGTCCAGCGGCTCCCGCACCAGGCGCTCCACCTTCCACGTCGGATCCAGCGAGGTGTACGGGTTCTGGTAGACCAGCTGCAGGTGCCGCCGCACCGACCGCAGCGCGGTGTGCGAGCCGCCGGTCACCTCCTCGCCTGCCACCTCGATGCGGCCCGAGTCGGCGCGTTCGAGGCCGAGCAGCAGTCGGATGGCGGTCGTCTTCCCGGAGCCGGATTCGCCGACGAGCGCGTGCGTGGTGCCCGCACCGACGGTGAACGACACGTCGTCCACGGCCCGCAGCGCGCGGCCGCCGACCGTGAAGGTCTTCGTCACGCCGCGGACGTCGATCTTGGGCCTGGCCCCGGTGGGCCGCTCGGCGTCGCGCAACCGGCGGTAGCGGTCCGGGTTGAGCACCGGGACGTCGGCGTGCAGGCGCCGCGTGTAGTCCGAATCCGGCGAGGAGAACACCTCCGCGGTGGGCCCGGCGTCCTGCACCACCCCGTCCTTGAGCACGACCAGCGAGTCGGCGCGCTCCGCGGCGATCGCCAGGTCGTGGGTGATGAGCAGCAGGCCGATGCCGAGGTCGGCACGCAGCCGGGACAGCAGGTCGAGGATGCGCCGCTGGATGGTCACGTCCAGCGCCGAGGTCGGCTCGTCGGCGACGAGCAGCTCGGGTCCCGGCAGCACGGCCAGCCCGATGAGGACGCGTTGCAGCATGCCGCCGGAGAGCTGGTGCGGGTAGGAGTCGTAGACGCGCCGCGGCTCGTCGAGCCCCACCTGCGCGAAGGTCTCCAGGATCCGCTCGTGCCGCCGGGCCGCGCTCGGCTCGTCCAGCAGCGCGGCGGCCTCCCTGGCCTGCGCGCCGATGGTGCGGACCGGGTTGAGGGAGCTGGCCGGGTCCTGCGGCACGTACCCGATGCGGCGGCCACGCAGGCGGCGGAACCGGCGTTCCGGCAGCGACAGGACGTCCTGCCCGTCGAACTCGGCGACGCCGCGCGCCCGGCCGCCTTCGGGCAGCAGGCGCAGCAGCGTGCGGGCGATGGTCGACTTGCCCGAGCCGGATTCGCCGATGAGCGCGAGGCTGCCCGCCCGCGGGAGCTCGAAGTTCACGCCGGTGACGACCTGGTGGTGGCCGTAGGCGACGGTGAGGTCCCGCACGCGCAGCAGCGTGCCGGTGGTCGTGGCCGCGGCGGGGCGGTCGAGGGTCAGTTCGTCTTGCGGAGCCATCGGCTGATCCTGTTCACGGAGAGGACGGTGGCGATCGTGACGAGCGCGGGCGCGTAGACCAGCCAGGGGGCCAGCGGGTAGTCCTTGCCCACCGAGATGAGCAGGCCCCAGTCCGAGGCGGGCGGCGGGTCGCCGTAGCCGAGGAACGCCAGCCCGGCGATGACCAGAATGGACAGTCCGAACTGGAGCACCGCGAGGGTCAGCACCGAGCGGGAGGCGTTGGGCAGCACGTGGCGCAGCAGGATGTGCCACCGCGACCCGCCCTGCAGGTAGGCCGCTTCGACGAACACGGCACGCCGGGTCTTGATGACCTCGGACCGCATCACCCTGGCGAACACGGCCACCGCGGACACCCCGGTGGCGACCGCGGCGTTGACGGTCTGGAAGCCGAGCGCGCTGACGACGATGACGGCGAGCAGGAACTGCGGAATCGCCAGCAGCACGTCGACCAGCCGCGCGAGCGCGCTGTCGGTCCAGCCGCCGGCGAACCCGGCGACGAGCCCGATCACCCCGCCGACCACGACGCCGATGCCGACGGCGATCAGCGCGCTGCCGACGGAGGTGGCGGTGCCGTGCACGACCCGGCTGAACAGGTCGCGGCCCAGGTGGTCGGTGCCGAACCAGTGCCCGGCGCCGGGAGGCAGGAACTTGTCCGCGGGCACGCCGGCGGCCGGGTCCTGGCCGGTGAACAGACCGGGCAGCAGCGCCCAGGACAACACGACGGCCACCACGGCGAACGACAGCACCACCGTGGGCGGCACCGCCACGCGGCGCCGGGTGGCCGGGCGGGCGGCGGAGACCGCGGAGACCGTCATGCCGCCACCTCCGTCCGCCGCCGTTCGGGCAGCAACCGCACCCGCGGGTCGAGCAGCGGGTAGACGAGGTCGGCGAGGAGGTTGACCACGACGAACGCGACCGCCGCGAGCGAGACCACCGCCTGCAGCACCGGCAGGTCCTGCGCGGTCACCGACCGCTGCACCAGGCTGCCGATGCCGGTGCGCCCGAAGATCTGCTCGGTGATCACGGCGCCGCCGAGCAGCTCCCCGACCACCAGCGCGAGCACGGTGACCACCGGCAGCGCCGACGGTTTGAGCAGGTGCCGCAGGAACAGCCGGGTCTTGCCGAGCCCGCGCGACCGGGCGAGGAACGCGTAGTCCTGCCGGGACTCGTGATCGAGGTTGGCCACGAGCACCTCGGCGACCTGCGCGGAGACCGGGATGCCGAGGGCGACCGCGGCGAAGAACGTCGCCCACGAGCCCTCGGAGTCGATCACCCGGAACAGCCCGAGCTGGAACGCGAACACCTGGATCAGCACCAGGCCGATGACGAAGTTCGGCATCGACAGGAACAGCGACGGGAAGGCCCGCAGCACGCCCTGCCCGTAGCGCCGGGGCAGGTAGCGGGTGCCCAGTGCGATGGCCAGCGCGAGCACCAGCGCCACGGCCAGCGCGGCGGCGGCGAGGGTGAGCGTGGAGGGCAGGACCTCGCCGATCATGCGGCTCACCGGCAGGTGCGTGCGCAGCGAGAGGCCGAGGTCCCCGGTCACGAACCGCGACAGCGACCCCCACAGCTGCACGTACACCGGCTGGTCGAGCCCGTAGTAGGCGATGATGTCGCGGATCTGGTCTTGCGTGAACGCGTTCTGCGGGTTGTTCAGCGTGGCCGAGACCGGGTCGCCGGGCAGCACGCTGATGACCACGAACGTGAACACGTAGGCCAGCAGGATGACCACGATCGCCTGCAGGACGCGCCGCAGGGCGTAGGTCGCGTAGTCGCGGTTCATGACGGGGACCTCAGCCGAGCCAGGCGGTGTAGTAGCTGGCGTAGGCGATCCCGTTGTAGGTCACGCCCTGCAGCTTGGGCGACTGCAGGTAGATGCGCTGCACGATCTGCGTGAGCGGGACGAAGTAGCCCTGCCGCAGCACGTGTCCCTGCAGCTGGTCGAGCGCCGCGTCGCGGTCGGCGACGGTCTTGGCGCCGGCCACCGCGGCGCCCAGCCGCACGAGTTCGGCGTCGCTCTGACCGAGGCCGAACCAGTTCTCGCCCTTGTTCGCGTCGGTGAGGACGCCCGCGACGGTGCCCGCGTCGATGAAGCTGCGGGTGATCTCGTAGGCGGGCACGTTCGGGTTGCCGGGCTTGTCGACGCGGGAGCTGTAGGTGACCACGTCGAACGCCTGGAGCGTCACCTTGAAGCCGATCCTGCCGAGCTGCTGCGCGACCAGTTCGTCGATCGACTTCGAGGTCGCCAGGTAGGGGTTGGGGAACAGGGTCAGCGCCAGCTGCTTGCCGTCCTTGGTGCGCACACCGTCTGCGCCGCGCACCCAGCCCGCCTCGTCGAGCAGGCGGTTCGCGGTGGCTTCGTCGTAGGCGAAGTCGGCGCTGTGGTCGGTCACGCCGGGCACGTTGCTCTGGATGAACGACTTCGCGGGCTGCCAGTCCGGTGTGTAGACCGTGGAGATGATCTCGTCGCGGTTGATGCCGTGCTGCAGCGCCTGCCGCACCCGGATGTCGTCGAAGGGCGCGACCTTGGTGTTGATCGCGTATCCGTTGACGAAGCCGAGGTAGCGCGGGGTGGCGGTGGTGAAGCCCTGCGCCTTGAACGACGCCAGCTCCTGCGGCGAGGGGTTGTAGGCCACGTCGGCCTGGCCGGACTGGACGGCGGCGGTGCGCACCGACGGCTCGGCGACGAGTTTGTAGGTGATCGAGTCCAGGTAGGCCGGTCCCTGGTGGCCCAGCGCGGGCGGTCCCCAGTTGTAGTCGGCCCGCTTCTTGAGCACCACGCTGTCGCCTTCCTTCCAGGAGGCGACGACGAACGGCCCGCTGCCGATGTCGTTGGACAGGTCGGCCTGCTGGTCTGCGGGCAGCGCGAGGGTCTTCGGCGAGATCAGGATCGAGCCGTGGTAGCCGAGCGTCGGGATGAACCCGAGGGTCGGGGCGCGGAAGAACACCTTGACGGTGGCCGGGTCCACCACCTGTGCGTGGTCGTAGGTCTTGGGGAACAGGCCGATCGGGTTGATGCCGCGTGCCGTGTCGCCCTTCGCCCAGATGTCGAGATTGGCCAGCACGGCGGCCGCGTCCAGCGGGGTGCCGTCGGAGAACGTCACGCCCTGCTTGAGGTGCAGCGTGAATTCGGTGGCGTCGGCGTTCTGCTCCCAGCGCTCCGCGATCCACGGGCTGACCGCGCCGTTGTCGTCGACGTAGACGAGCTTGTCGGTCACGTGTCCCCAGATGTGGCCCTGGAAACTGGAGATGGCGCTGTTGTTGGGGATCCAGGTGTCGCCGAGCGAGTCGATCAGGAACGTGATGTCGCCGCCCGGTTTCGGCTCGCCGGAGCCGCTTCCCGTGTTCGCCGTGCCCGGCGCGCACGCGGCGAGGACGACGACGGCGGCGAGGCCGGCGATCAACCGGGTGATGCGGCCGGGTGGTCTGACGCGGGAGGTCTGCATGGCAGGGAACCTACGAGCGGGCGCGCCGCGCGGTCCAAGACGAAATGGGGATGGGATCCCATCGAGGAGTCTGATCGGCCGGATGCGGGAACCACGGCGCGCGTGTGGTTAGTGTCGGGGCCGTGGGCCGGACGAGCGAGACGAGCGCGCACTGGGGAACCTACCGGGTGGAGGTGTCGGCCGACGGCCGCGACGTCGTCGCCGCCCGGCCATACCCGGACGATCCGGACGCCGCGCCGGCGATCGGCAACGTGGCGAGCGCGCACGGGCACCGGTCCCGGGTGGCACGTCCCGCGGTGCGCCGTCGCTGGCTGGAGCGGGGGCCGGGGCCGGACGACCGGCGCGGCGCACCGGACGACGAGTACGTCGAGGTCGGCTGGGACACGGCGCTGGACCTGCTCGCCGGTGAGCTGGCGCGGGTCAGGTCGATGTTCGGCAACCGGGCGATCTTCGGCGGTTCCTACGGCTGGGGCAGCGCGGGCCGGCTGCACCACGCGCAGAGCCAGCTGCACCGGTTCCTGAACACGATCGGCGGTTACACACGGTCGGTCAACGACTACAGCCGCGGCGCTAGCATGGTGCTGCTCCCCCACCTGATCGGCGCACCCGCCACTGTGGACCTTCGGGTGAAACCCGTGTCGTGGAACGACATCGCCGAGCACACCGATTTGCTGGTCAGTTTCGGCGGCCTGCGGCGGTCCAACACGTGGGTCGTGCCGGGCGGTCACGCGCGGCACACCGGGTCCGGTCTCGCCCGGGAAGCAGGCCGCAGCACGGAGGTGGTGGCGCTGTCGGCCCAGCGGGACGACGTGTTCGCCGATCTGGGCGCGGAGTGGATCGGCGTGATGCCCGCGACCGACACCGCCGTGATCCTCGCGCTCATCCACGTGCTCGTCACCGACGGCCTGGCCGACGACGAGTTCCTCGCGACCTACACGGTGGGAGCCGAGCGGGTCCGCCGGTACGTGCTCGGGGACGTGGACGGCGTGCCCAAGACACCCAAGTGGGCCGAGCGGATCAGCCGCACTCCGGCCGGTGTGATCCGCGGGCTCGCGCACCGGATGGCGGCGGGGCGCACGCTCGTCAACGTCGTCTACGCGCTGCAGCGCGGCGAACGGGGCGAGCAGCCGGTGTTCGCGGCGCTCACCCTGGCGGCGTTCCTCGGCCAGATCGGGCTGCCCGGCGGCGGGTTCACGCACGGGTTCGGCTCGATGGGCGACTACGGCGTGGGGATCGCGGGGGCGCCGCTGCCCACCTTCCCGCAGGGGCGCAACCCGGTGCCGGACTTCATCCCGTGCGCCCGCATCAGCGACCTGCTGCTGCATCCGGGCGAGGAGATCCCCTACAACGGCGGGCGGCTGCGGCTGCCGGAGGTCAAGCTCGCCTACTGGGCGGGCGGGAACCCGTTCCACCACCACCAGGACCTGCGGCGGCTGCGCCGGGCGCTGTCCCGGCTGGACACGTTCGTCGTGCACGAGACGCACTGGACGCCCACCGCGCGGCACGCGGACGTGGTCCTGCCGGTGGCGAGCACGCTGGAACGCGACGACCTGGCGGCCGGCGCGGGCGACACCCGGCTGCGCGCGGTGCCGCGGGCGGTGCCGCCGCACGGCGAAGCGCGTGAGGAGTTCTGGATCTACACGCGGCTCGCCGAGCGGCTCGGCGCGGATTTCACCGAGGGGCTGGATTCGCGGCAGTGGCTGGAGCGGATCTACGAGGAGTGGCGGGCCGCGCCGGGATCGCCGCCCGCGCCGCCGTTCGACGAGTTCTGGCGCGAGGGCGGGGTGGCGTTGCCGCGGGAACCGCACCCGGACCGGGTTTTCGAGGCCTTCCGGGCCGATCCGGCGGCGCACCCGCTGGGGACGCCGACCGGGCGGATCGAGTTGTTCTCGAAGACGCTGGCGGGCTTCGGTCTGCCGGACATCGCGGGGCACGCGCAGTGGCGGGAGCCGGCGCAGTGGTGGGGTTCGCGGCTGGCCGCCGAGTTCGACCTGCACCTGTTGTGCAACCAGCCCTCGCACCGGCTGCACAGCCAGCTGGACATGGGCGCGGTCAGCCAGTCGACGAAGGTCGCGGGCCGCGAGCCGCTGCGCCTGCACCCGGCGGACGCGGCCGCCCGTGGCCTCGCCGACTGTGATGTCGCGCTGGTGCGCAGCGCGCAGGGCAGCCTGCTCGCGGGTGTCGTCGTGACGGACGCGCTGCTGCCCGGGGTGGCGCAGATGCACACCGGCGCGTGGTTCGACCCGAGCGCGCCGGAGGTGGCGGACTGCGTGAACGGCAACGTGAACGTGCTGACCCGCGACGCCGGAACGTCGACGCTGACGCAGGCCACCAGTGGGGCGCACGTCCTGGTGGCAGTGAGTCGGTACGAGGGGCCGCTGCCGCCGGTGCGGGCGTACGAACCGCCCCGGCTGGGGAGTTGATCCCGCTACGGGGCTAGCGCCGGTCCGCCCGGCAGGTGTTCCCACGAGTTCCACGGCCGCCCCTGATCGCACGGCCCCGCGGAAAATCACACCCCCAGCACGCGCCGCCCCGCGGCGGCCAGCGCGGCGTCCTCCTGCGGCGGGTGCACCCGCACGCACAACACGTCACGCAGATGCCGCTCGAGCGCATTCCGCCGCGACAAGGCCGGATTCCCGAGCGCCGCGACCGCGGCCTGCACGGCAGCCACCACCGCCCGGGCGATCGCCACCTTGATCACCGGCAGCTGCGGCAGGACGGCCTCCTCCCCCGCTTCGACTCGCAGCAGCGCGCCGTGCAGCAGGGTTTCCGCCTGCGCGATCTGCAGGTCGATTTCGCCGGCCACGGACTGGATCCGTTCGGTCGTGGCGATCGGCCTGCCGAGCGCGCCGGGCACCCGCGAGCGGGCGAAGTCGGCGAACGCCCGGCGTGCCGCCTTCGCGACGCCGAGGTAGAGCGCGGGGTGGCCGAACCCGCCGGGCGCGGTCGTGGCCGCCGGGTCGCGGTAGACGCCGTCCGGGCCGCGCGGGATCTCCACGAACGCGTCCGCGGGCAGCTCGACCCCCTGGTAGATCACGTCGTGCGTGTTGGAGGCCCGCAGCCCCAGGTGGTCCCACGTGTCGACCCAGCTGATGCCCGGCCGGTCGGCGGGGACGATCACGTGCCCGACGCGCGGGGCGTCCGGATCCCCGTCCGGCTCGGCGGCGACCGCCCACACCACGTGGTAGGCCAGCGCTTCGCCGCCGGTGGCGTAGGACTTGTGGCCGTCGAGCACCCAGCCGGAGCCGGTCCGCCGCACGGTCGTCTTGGGCAGCCCGCCGCGCGCCGGGGCGCCGAGTTCGGGCTCGGCGCGGATGGCGTTGACCGGCGCGGGCCCGGCCAGCGAGCGTTCGAGCAGGTCGTCGTACATCTCGCGGGGCCAGTGCGGGTTCGCGGCCTGGGCGGCGTGCGCCATCAGGGTGTTCGCGGCGATCAACGCGACCGACGGGTCGCCCTCGCCGAGCGCGGTGAGGATGCGCGCGGCCTCACGCGGGCCCGCGCCGGGGCCGCCGTACTGGCGGCCGACGGTCGCGGTGAGCAGGCCGGCGCGGTGCGCGGCCGCCAGGCCCAGCGCGGGCACGGCCCCGGTCCGGTCGTACTCCTCGGCCGTCGCGGCGACCTCCGCGGTGACGGCGGCCAGCGAATCGTCCGTGAGGTCCGGGACCGCGATGGCGTGCGCGATCGCGGTCATGCGTGCTCCTGCGCGGTGGCGTAGCGCCGGTAGTCCTCGCCGTAGTTGCCCAGGTGCTCGGCCTGCAGCCGCCCGCGCTGTCCGGTCGCCGCGCGGTGCGCGAGTTCCTGGCGCACCAGCGGCAGGACGTGGCGTCCGTAGTCGACGGCGTCGTTGAGGGTGTCATAGCCGCGGATGCTGACCAGGTCGGCGCCGCGGTCGATGTAGTCGAGGATCGCCGCGGCGACGGTCTCGGCCGACCCGACCAGCGCGGTGGACGCGCCGGCGGCGTTGGTGACGGCGGCCGTCCGTGTCCACAGTGCACGGTCGTACAGCTCGGCCTGCTCGGCGAACGCCAGCGCCCGCTGCGAGCCGACGTTCTGCGGCGCGGCCTGCTGGTGGCGCTGCTTGCCGTAGGCGGCGGCGCGGAAGGTGTCGGCTATCTTGGCGACGTAGGTGTGCGCCTTCTGCCAGGCCTCCTCGTCGGTGCGCCCGACGATCGGCCGGAAGGTCACCCAGATCCGCGGCAGCGTGGTGCGGCCCGCGGCGCGTGCGATCCCGTGCACCCGCTCGATCTCACCGCGCAGGTCGTCCAGCGGCTCGCCCCAGAAGCTGAAGATGTCGGCCTTCTCGCCGCCGATCGCGAACGCCTCGTCCGACTGGCCGCCGATGGAGATCGGGATCGGCGAGTCGTAGGGCGCGAAGCCGGGACCGAAGTCGTCGAAGGTGTAGAACTCGCCGGAGTGGCTGAACGGGGCCGGCTCGGTCCAGGCGCGCCGCAGCAGGTCGATGTACTCCGAGGTGCGGGCGTAGCGGCGGTCCTTGGGCAGGTAGTCGCCCTGGCGGGCCTGTTCGCCGTCGCTGCCACCGGAGATCAGGTGGACCACCGCGCGGCCCTCGGTGAGCTGGTCCAGCGTGGCGAGCTTCTGGGCGGCCACCAGGGGGAAGGTCGTGTTGGGGCGCAGCGCGACGATCGGCTTGATCCGCTCGGTGAGCTGGCCGACGGCCGAGGCGACGACGAACGAGTCGGCGGTGTTCGAGCCGTAGGGCAGCAGCGTGTAGTCGAACCCGCCGTCCTCGAGGGCGCGCACGTAGGTGCGGAAGTACTCCAGGTCGATGCCGCGGGTCGGGATCGGGTTCAGCTCGGTCGACGGGTTGAGGTGCGACAGGCTGATGAACTCCACCCGCGGGGATGCGGTGTCCGGGATCGTGTGGTCGAAGGCGGGCGCACTGGTCATGATCGGACCGTAGGCCGGGGCGTCCGGGGCCGTCCAAGACAAACCGGGGATGGGAACCGATAGCCCGGCGTTATGGACGCTGCTCACGCGCCACGCGCCGCGGTCACGAGCTGCAGGTGCGGCCGCTGCGCGAAGAACTCCACGCCCGCGGTGAGCGCGGCCTGTTCCACCTCTTCGGGCAGGCCGCGCCGGGTGACCATGCGCAGCTGGGTGGTGCCGGCTTCGGGCAGGTCGCTGCGCACGCTCAACCCTGCCGGCCGCCCGCCCGCGCTGGGCAGCAGGGCGACGCCGAGACCGGCACGGACACCGGCGAGCACCCCCTCCAGGGTCGTGGACTGCGCGGCGACCTCGACGTGGCGGTCGTCGGCGGCGAGCACGGACAGCGCCCGCTCCCGGATGCCGCAGGGTTCCTCGAACGCGATCAGCGGCAGCGTCCCCTCCGGCGGGGTCCAGCCGCGCGCGGAGTACCAGACCAGCGGCAGGCTCCCGACGAGGTGCCCGGCGCTGCGCCCGGTGGGGTCGAGGATGAACGCGAAGTCGACCGTGCCCTTGCCGACGGACTCGGTGAGCTGCGTCGACCGCCCGATCTCGAACCTGGTGGCGCACAACGGGAACGCCGCCTGCAGTGCCCGGATCATCTCCGGCAGGATCTGCTCGGCGCTGTGCTCGGTGGAGCCGACGACGATCGTCGGCGCGCGCTCGGCCTCCAGCCGCCGCAGCGAGGCGTCGTGCACCTCGATGATCCGCCGGGCTTCGGCCAGGACCCGCTCGCCCTCGCGGGTGAAACGCATGGTGCGGCCGTCGCGCTCGAACAGCTTGCGCTTGAGGCCTCGTTCCAGCAGCCGGACGTGCTGGCTCAGCGCGGGCTGGCTGATGTGGCGCACGGCGGCCGCTTTGCCGAACCCACCGCACTCGGCGATCGCGATCAGCGTCCGCAAGTGTTCCAGGTCGAGCGAGTTGGTCATGCGTCGATTACAGCATCACCGGCTGTGCCTGACCGCTATGTGAGACGGCACCCATCACGGTCGCGCATGGGTAGCCATCGCGAACCGCTCTTGGACGCGGCGCGGTGGTCCGGGTCAGGCTGTGCGGGTGACCATTCCTGCGATTGCCACCGCTCCCACCGAGTGGGACGAGCCGTCCGGCCTCGCCCCGCGCGGCACCGTCGTCGTGCTCACCGGCCGCGGCGAAACCCCGGCCTCCTACCAGCGCTTCGGCAGGCGGCTCGCGGCCGACGCCTACCGGGTGCGCGTGGTCGAGGTGGACCTCGACGACGTGGCGTCCGCGCGCGCGGCGGTCGCGGCGTTGCTTCCGGACACACCGGAGCCGAGGGTGCTGGTGGGGTCGGACACGGGCGCCACGCTGGCCGCGTCGCTGGCCGGCGAGCTGGACCTGGTGGACGGCGTGGTGCTGGCCGGGCTCGCGCTGCCCGGCAGCGCGCGGGACGGCGACTGGGACGACGAGCTCGAAGCCCGCACCGCGTGCCCGACGCACCGGCGGATCCTCAGCGAGGACACCGGTTTCACGCGTGGCGCGCTCGCCCGCCCGGTGCCGTCCGGGTGGTCGTTGCGGGTGCCCGCGAAGCCGGTTCTCGTGCTGCACGGCAGCGCCGATCCGGTGACCGCGGCTGCCGCGGCGTTCGAGTCGTTCCGCGGGGTGCCCACGGCGCGGTTGCGGGAGGTTTCCGGCGGCCGGCACGACGTGCTCAACGACGTGTCGCACCGCGCGGTGGCCGCGAACGTGGTGCTGTTCCTGGAAAGCCTGCGCCTGGGCCGTGATCTGCCCGCGATCGTGGTGGACGTCCAGGGCTGATGGGGTTCCTGGACGAGCTGCGGGCGGTCGTTCCGCTCTTCCCGGCGTCGGCGGCCGGGGACCGTTCCGGGGTCACCGGTGACGGGCTCCCGCTCGCGGTCGCCCGTCCGGACACTGTGGACGGTGTGCGGGCGGTGCTGCGGCTCGCTTCCGCGCACGGCGTCCCGGTCGTGCCGCGCGGGGCGGGCACCGGGCTGGCCGGCGGGGCGGTGGCCGGGCGCGGTGAGCTGGTGCTGGATGTCAGCGGGCTGAACCGGATCGTCGAGGTCGACCCGGTGGACGCGCTGGCCGTGGTCGAGCCCGGGGTGCGCACCGCGGAGCTGGACCGGGCGGCGCAGGGGTTCGGCCTGCGGTACGCGCCGGACCCGGCGAGCGCGGAGATCTCCACGATCGGTGGCAACATCGCGACGAACGCGGGCGGGATGCGCTGCGTGAAGTACGGCGTCACGCGGAACGCGGTGCTGGGCCTGGACGTCGTGCTGGCCGACGGCAGGCTGATCCGGACGGGGCGCCGCACCGTGAAGGGCGTCGCCGGGCTGGACCTGACGTCGTTGTTCGTCGGTTCGGAGGGCACGCTGGGCGTCGTGGTCGGGGCGACGCTGCGGCTGCGCCCGCTGCCCGCGCGCACCCTCACCGCGGCGGCGGCGTTCGACTCGGTCGCGGCGGCCGCGCGGGCGTGCGCCGAGCTCACCCGGCAACGGCGGGAGCCGAGCGTGCTGGAGCTGCTGGACGGCGCGACGCTGGCGGTGATCGACCGCGCGCAGGGCACCGATCTGGCGGCGCGGGGCGATGCGCTGGTGATCGCCCAGGCCGACGGACCGGCCGCCGAGGAGGAGATCACCGCGATCGCGAAGGTGCTGGCGGAGGAGGCGACGTGGTCGGAGTGGAGTGACGACGCCGAGTCCGCGGAGCGGTTGTTGTTCGCCCGCCGGATGGCGCTGCCGTCGATAGAACGGTTCGGCCGGGCGCTGATCGAGGACATCTGCGTGCCGCGGTCCCGCCTCGCCGAGGCCTTCGCCGGGGTTTCGCGCATCGCCGCCGCCCACGGCGTGCGGATCTACAGCTTCGCCCACGCCGGCGACGGCAACCTCCACCCGATCGTCGGCTACGAGACGCTGGACGCGGCGGTCCGCCGCGCCGGGGACGACCTGTTCGCGCTGGCGCTGGACCTGGGCGGGACGGTCACCGGCGAGCACGGCGTGGGGTTGCTGAAGCGGGACTGGCTGGCACGCGAGGCGGGCCCGGAGGTTCTGGACGTGCAGGCCGCGGTGAAGACGGCGCTGGATCCGCAGGGGATCCTCAACCCGGGAAAGGCTTTCTGACCCGGCTGTTCCGCGGCTGCACGACTCCGAGGTCAGCGCCGCGCCTCGCGTTGCGGCGGCTGCCGTTGATCCGGTCGTTGAAGCGGTCGACGGCCCAGATGGCGCGCAGCCCGAGGCGGCTCATCATCAACGGGCGCGGGAACTCGGGCTTGTCCGCCCACAGGACGTCCAGGTCCGCGGGCCGGGTGCCGTCGGCGATCAGGTCGCCGATGAGGGAACCGACGTAGGGCGCCTGCGCCAGGCCGTGGCCGTTGCACGCGACCGAGTAGAACACGTCGTCGCCGATCCGGCCTGCGACCGGGAGCATGGTCGGGGTGATCGCGATCCACCCGCCCCACGCGCGCTCGACCGCGACGTCGGCCAGGGCCGGGAACCGGGTCGCGAACGCGTCGGCCAGTTCGGCCACCAGCGCCGGGTCCGGCGTTTTCGGTGGCAGCGGGTAGGTCCTGCCGCGCTGGAGCCGCCGGACGCCGAACACGATGGTGTCGCGCGGGGTCAGCCGGTAGTTCTCCATGATGGCGTGCTGCGTCACCAGCCCCGACCGGCTGGTCCATCCCAGGGCGGCCAGGCGGCCGGGGTCGATCGGCTCGGTCTCGGCTTCGGCGACCCAGATGGGCACGGACAGGTGCTTCGGCGTGATGTCCCACTCGCCGGCGAAGGCGTTGGTCGCCAGCACCACCTTGTCCGCCCGGACCTGCCCGCGCGGGGTGGTGAGGACGACCCGGCCGCTGCCGCGTGCCACGTCGGTGACCTTCGTCTGCTCGAAGACCCGCGCGGACGAGGCGAGCAGCGCCCGGCGCACGCCCAGGGTGAACTTGCCCGGGTTCATCATCCCGCCGATCACCTCGCGCATCCCGCCGGGGAACCCGCGCGGGATGCCGAGCTGCTCGCTGGTGCCCAGTTCGACGTGACCGCCGGCGCGCTCCAGGATCCTGGCCACCCGGCGCACCCGGCCGAGCTGTCCCCGCGACACCGCCGCGAAGCAGTTGCCGACCGGTTCGTAGTCGCAGTCGATGCCGTGCGTCTTGATCAGGTCTTCCACGTGGTGCGCGGCGTGCTCGGCGAGCCGGACCATGCCCGGCATCTTCTTGCCGAACAACAGGTTGAGGAGCTGGAGGTCGCCGCCCGGAGCGCCGGCCAGCTGCCCGGCGTTGCGGGAGCTGGAGCCGTGCCCGCAGAACTCGCCTTCCAGCAGCACCACGTCGTGACCGCGTTCGGCGAGCCGGAGCGCCGTGGACATGCCGCCGAGACCGCCGCCGACGACCGCCACTTCACAGGAAAGGCCGCCGGGCAGAGCGGGCCGGACGTCGGCGGGCGGATCGACCCAGCCGCTGAAGGTGGCGTAGGAAACCTGGTGCGTCTTCATGTCTGTGCCCCTCAGGCCGGGGCGGCGTTCGCGGCCGGCGCCACACCCGTGGCCACGGTGCGGTTGTGCAGAGCGCGGTAGCCGAAGTAGTACACGCACATCTGCGTGCCCCAGGTGGCGAGCGCGGCGGCGTAGAAGATCGTCCGGTGCGCGTCGTCGCCGGGGAGCGGGAAGAAGTCGTAGGTGATCGCGATCGCCGAGCCGGCCAGGGACACCAGCCCGGTGGCGAACGCGTGCCCCTTGGCGCCGGCCGTCCAGAGGCGCCACGAGAAGTAGGCCAGGAAGAGGGTCGTGAGCACGTTGACCACGACGTAGAACGTCGCCGGGCCGACGTGGAGCTCGGGCGGACGGAACTGCTGCAGGTACAGCCCGGCCGCGGCCGCCAGCGCGAACACGCCGACGTCGACCGCGACACTCGGCTTGTACCGGTGGGTCACGCGCATCAGGCCCATGACGAGGATCAGCGTGATGCCGACGGATCGGGAGAAGGCGTCGAAGAAGTACGCGATGTCGTAGAGGAAGTTGTCCTCCTGTCCGCCGAGCAGCGCCCAGAGGAGGAAGTTCGAGCCGGACGTGGCGACGACCATCCACTCCAGACCGAGCAGGTAGTTGCCGTGGCGCCGGATGAACTTCCAGCCGAAGAAGAAGCCGGCGAAGATCATCCAGAGATCGGCCAGCATGAAGAGCAGGTCCTTCATGGCAGTGGTTCCTTCGGTTCGTGATGCGGTACGCGAGAAGGCGATGTGATCCGCCTCATACGGTAGGTGAAGTTAGTCATGCGATCAAGTTGTTTGACTAAGAATTTGGCTCGCCGATCGCTGGTAGCCTGGCGTTGACTTAATCAAGCGTCCAACTACCTGGGCGCCGTGCACCGGGAGGACTTCGTGCCACGGATCCCCGCCGCACAACGGCGTAGCGACTTCATCAAGGCCGCCGTGGAGGTCATCGCGACCCACGGCATCGACGGCGCGACGACCCGGCGGATCGCCGAGCAGGCCAAGGCGAACCTGGCGATGCTGCACTACTGCTACGACTCCAAGGAAGACCTCTTCGCCGACGTCTACGAGTACGTGGCCGGCCAGTACCGCGAGGTCGTCCTCGCGAACGACCCGCACGGCGACCTGGTGGAGACCGCCCGCGGGCTCCTCCGCGCGATCATGGTGTTCTACCTCGACTCCCCCAGCTTCGCCGCGGCGGCGCTGGAACTCGTCACCTGGGCGCGGCGCCAGCACGGGAACCGCGGCATCGCGGTGTACGACCAGGCACTGGACACCTTGCGCGGCGTGCTCCGCAACGCGGCTTCGGACCAGCAGGCCGAGCCGGAGACCGTCGACCAGATCGCCTACGTGATCGCCACGCTGGCCGACGGTTTCGCCCTGAACTGGTACACCTACGGCGATCGCGCCGTCGCGGAGGAGCAGATGGAGGTCACCGTCTCGGTGCTGGACAGCTGGCTCGCGGCCCGGCTCGGCACCACGCCGGCGGCCACCTGATCGTCACAGCGGCAGATCGGGCGAGTCGACGCCGACCACCCGGTCGCCGCAGAAGACCCGCACCGATTCGGCCGGTCCGTGCCCGCCGATGCCGGCCGGGCCCCAGAAGCTCTGCGCCGAGTCGTCGCCGAGATCGGCGACCTTGGCGCCGTTGATCCGCACCTCGCCGGCCACGATCCGGGAGCCGATGTCGATCGCGCGGTCGGTGTCGGCGCCGAACACGTAGGCGTCCAGGCCCGAGGGATGCGCGTTGGCGAGGCGCAGCGCCTCCTCGGCGGAGTCGACCGCGTGCAGCGAGACGACCGGACCGAACAGCTCGGCGGTGGCGCGGGCGGGGTCCACGCCGTCGGCGATCGTCGGGGACAGGAAGAAACCGCCGAGTTCGGGCAGCCGGGCGGGCTGCCGGATGCTCGCCCCGAGGTCGCGCAACCCCTCGATCCGGCTCCGCAGGGTCTGGAAGTGCGGCGCGTTGGAGATCGGGCCGATCTGCGTGTCCTCGTCGAGGGAGTGCCCGACCACGAGCTTGGCGATCCGCTCGGTCAGCGCCTCGAGGAGCGGGCCGGCCAGCGCGCGGTGGGCGAGGACCTTGCCCGGCCCCTCGCACCACTGGCCGTTGAGCTTGGTCATGCCCTCGACGATCCCGTCGGCGGCGACGTCGAGGTCGGCGTCGTCCAGCACGAGCACCGGGTTGTTGCCGCCGAGTTCCAGTTGCAGGACCTTGAAGTCCTCCGCGGCGGCCCGCGCGATGGCGCGCCCGGCGCCCGGTCCGCCGGTGAACGACACGATCTTCACGCGCGGGTCGGCCGTCAGCCGGGCCCCGACGTCACCGCCGCCGTGCACCAGCTGCAGCGCGCCGCTGGGCAGGCCCGCCTCGACGAAGCACTCGACGAGGATCTGCGCGCTGCCGGGCGCGTGCTCCGACGGCTTGAGGATGACGGGGCAGCCGGCCGCGATCGCGCTGGTGATCTTGGCCGCGGGGATGAAACTGGGGCCGTTCCACGGGGTGAGGATCGCGGCCGGCCCCCACGGCACCTTGTGCAGCCGGACGTCGCGGCCGCCTGCCGCCAGCGCGGTGACGCGCGGGATGGTCTCCAGATCCGCCGCCGCCGCGCGGATCCGCGCCGGCAGGAACGCGGCGACCGTGCGGGTGACGCCAATGGGCGTGCCGCTGGTCAGCGAGTCCGTGCGGGCGATGTCCTCGGCACGGGTCTCGACGATCGCGGCGACCCGTTCGAGCATGTCGGCGCGCTCGCGGCGGGCGTCGGAATCCCAGCGGCCGACGTCGTACACGCGCTCCGCGTGCCGCAGTGCCCGCTCGAGGTCGCCGGATGTGGTTGTGGCCATGCGGTGCAGGGGTTCGCGCGTGTTGGGGTCGAGGTTCCACATGTCCTCGACCGCCGCGCACTCGCTCCACTCGTCGGCGATGTAGTTCACCGGCGTGCGGATCGTGGTCTCGTTGCTCGCCATGGAGCTCACCTCTGCGTTCACTCGTGGGTCAGGACCGGAGATCGACGACGATGCGGGTCACGTCGCCGGACTTCATCGCCGTGAAGCCCTCGTTGATATCGGCGAACGGGATGACGCGCGTGACCATCTCGTCGAGCAGCAGGCGCCCCTGCTGGTAGAGGCGGGCGAGCTGGCCGATGTCCTGGCGCGCCTGGCCCGAGCCCATGTAGGAGCCGATGAGCCGCTTCTCCGCGAAGAAGAAGTCCGACGCCGGGATGCTGAGCCGGGCGCCGTCGGGCGCGATCCCGACCAGGCAGGCGGTGCCCGTGGGACGCACCAGGGCCAGGGCGGTGGCCGCGGTGCCTGCCGAGCCGACCGCTTCGAAGGAGTAGTCCACGCCGTCGCCCAGCAGGCGGTGGAGTTCCGCGACCGGGTCGCCGTCCGCGCCGTTGATGACGTGGGTGGCGCCGTAGCCGCGCGCGGCCGTCAGCCGTGCCTCGTCGAGGTCGATCGCGACGATCGCCGAGGCGCCGGCGAGCCGGGCGCCCTGGATGATCGCCGATCCGACGCCGCCGCAGCCGATGACGGCGACCGTGCTGCCCGGCCGGACCCGGGCGCCGCGGAAGACGGCGCCGACGCCGGTGATGACGCAGCAGGCCAGCAGGCATCCGACGTGCAGCGGCACGTCGTCCGGGAGTTTCACCAGGGCGTTCTCGCGGATGAGGAGGTGGCCTGCGAACGCCCCGTTGCCGCCGAGCCGTTCGATCGGCCGCCCGTCCGCGCTCTGGAACGCGGGTCGCGGGCGGCGGCGCACCTCCTCGAGACGCAGGCACTGGGTCGACCGTCCGGCGTCGCAGTTGGCGCAGCGGCCGCAGGACGGGGTCAGCGCGCCGACCACGCGGTCGCCGGGCCGCAGCCCGGTCACCTGCGAGCCGACGGACTCGACCACGCCGGCCACCTCGTGCCCGAGCACGGCGGGCAGGTCGGTCGGCACCGTCCCGTTCAGGTAGTGCAGGTCGCTGTGGCACAGCCCCACGTTGCTGACCGCGACGCGCACCTCGTGCGGCTCCGGGTCGTCCACCCGGATGGTGGTGAGCTCGAGCGGCTTCGTGAACGCGGTCAGCACCGCCGCCTGGGTGTCGATCATTCGGGCGTCTCCTCGGTCGGTTCGGGTGGCGTGTCTGCGGTGCCCTTGGCGGACCAGTAGCCCTCGATCCCCGCGGTGAGCGCTCCGCTCTCCCACGACGCCGTCGCGGCCGCGTCCTCGCGGGCGAAGGCCTTTTCGACCTCCTCGGCCTGTGGGCGCAGGAGCGCGAGGTGCAGGGCCGTGGTGTTCCCCTCCGGGGTCCACTCGTGGACCGTCTCGATCGCGCGGTCGATCAGGGCGGCGGGCTCGACGACCTCGTCCAGCAGCCCGATCCGCAGGGCCTCCGCGGACCGGATCCGCGGGGATCCGAGGACCATGCGCATCGCGTGGTTCCCGACGAGGCGCCGCAGCAGCACGCTGGAGGCGTTCGAGATCGTCAGGCCCCGGATGTTCTCCGGCTGGTAGTACTCGGTCGCCGGGGTTCCGATGCGGGCGTCGCAGCACAGGGTGATCTCGGAGGCGCCGCCGACCGCGAGCCCGTTGACGGCCGCGACCACGGGAACCCGGGTCTGCAGGATGGCCCGCGTGATGTCGTGGAAGCTCGCGAACGCCTCGCGGACCTCGGCATCGGTGGACGGCATGCTCTGCAGGTCCTGCCCCGCGGAGAAGGCCCGGCCCTCGCCGGTGAGCACGATCCCCCGCACGCGCTCGCCGGTGCCGTGCTCGCGGATGGCCGCGGCCAGCCGCACGCGGGTGGGCAGGTCCAGGGCGTTGAGCTTGGCGGGACGCCGCAGCGTCAGCACGGCGACGTCCCGGACGACCTCGACGCCGAGGAACCCGGTTGCGGCCGTGCTGGCGCGCCGCGCGCCGAGGTCGTGGGACACGCCGGGATCGGCCGCGGCGCGGGCGTTGAGCGCCGGCTTGGAGATCCGTTCGGAGGGCGTGCGGGGGAAGCCGGTGACGAACTCGATGTAGCGCGGCACCTTGAAGCGGGCGAGTTCCCGGCCCGCCCGCTCGACGATCCGCTCGGCGGTCGCGCGGCCGGCCGGCACGCCGGGCGCGAGCTGGACGAACGCCTTGACCTCCTCGCCCAGGATCTCGTCCGGTTCGGCGACCACCGCGGCCGCGACCACCCGGTCGTCGCGTTCCAGCGCGGCTTCGACCTCGACGCTCGCGACGTTCTCGCCGCCGCGGCGCACCATGTCCTTGATGCGGCCGACCAGCTGGATTCCGCCGCCGGGCCGGCGAACCGCGAGATCGCCGGTGTGGAGCCAGTCGTCCCGCAGCGTCCGGGCGGTGTCCTCGGGCCGGTTCCAGTAGCCCTTCATCATCGGTGCACCGGAGGTGATCAGCTCACCGGGCTCACCGTCGGGCACGTCGGCGCCGTCGGGCCCGACGATGCGGACCTGCTTGGTCGGCACCGGCCGCCCGAGGCTGCCGCTTCCCACGGCGCCGGTGTCGTCGAACGGGCTGAACAGGTCCACTCCGGACTCGGTCATCCCGTAGATCTCCCGCCACGGGGCGCCCCACCGCTCCTCCAGCCGGGCGTGCAGACCGGCCGGGATGCCCGAGCAGAACACGCGCCGCAGGTCGTTGTCGCGGTCGTGGGGGACGGGCGGCTGCTTGAACAGCAGCGTCGGCATCGACCCCAGCACGTAGCAGAAGGTCGCGCGGTGCCTGCGGACGTCCGCCATGAAGGTCGACGCGGAAAACCGGGGCAGCACGACCAGCGGCGCGCCGACCGTGAGGGCGAGCGCGGTGTTCCACTGTGGATCCATGTAGGAGAACGGCTGCGCGGTCAGGAGCACGTCTTCACGCGAGAGCCCGGCCGCCGCGGCGCAGACCCAGCCCAGCCGGACCCAGTAGTCGTGGGTGAGCATGCACGCCTTGGGAAAACCGGTCGTGCCCGAGGTGTATTGCAGGTTCGCCAGCGTCGCGGCCTCGACCGGCACGGCGGGCGCGGTGTCCGGATAGGACTCCGACCCGTCGTCGCCGACGTCGACGACGCGGACGTCGGCGAGCCCCGCCTCGGCTGCCACGACCTCGGCGACCAGCCCGGACCGCTCGGCGTCGGTGAACACCACGCGCGCCCCCGAGTCCCGCAGGACGAAGGCGAGGTCGGCGCGCCGGTAGGAACAGTTGACCGGCACCGCGACCGCCCCGGCCTTCAGGGCGGCGAGCCAGCCGACGGGCCAGTGCACGACGTTCGGGAGCATGATCGCCACCCGGTCGCCCGGCCGGACGCCGTCGGCGTCGATCATCCGGTGCGCCAGCCGGGACGTCCAGGCGTCGATCTCGGCGAAACTCCACGACCACTCGCCGAACCGCAGGAACTCCCGCTCGGGCGAGTCCTGGGCGCGCCGCGCCAGCAATCCGGTCAGCGTCGGGACGGTGGGATCGTCGCCCATCTGCCCGGGCCGCACCACCGGCGCCGGTCGGGTGCGACCGGACGCCACGTTCGCGGTCATCGCAAGCTCCTCTGCGTCTCTTCACGGGCGGCCAGCAGTTCCGCCGCGGCGCGGACGATCCACGTCAGCGTGGGGTCGGCGCTTTTCATCCACTCCGGGTGCCACTGGACGCCGAGCACCGGCGCCCCGGGCAACTCGACCGCTTCGACCACGCCGTCACCGGTCCGCCCGGTCACCACCAGGCCGGTGCCGCAGCGGTCGACGGCCTGGTGGTGCCAGGAGTTGATCATCGCGTGCTCGCCGAACAGGCCGGCGGCGAGCGAGCCCGCCTCGAAGGTCACCAGGTGATCGGCGGCGCCGTCGGTCGGCGCGGCCTCGGCCGACAGGTGGCTCACGGAGCCGGGCGCCAGGTCCGGGACGAGCGTGCCGCCGAGCGCGACGTTGAGCACCTGCAGGCCCCGGCACACGCCGAGCACCGGAACGCCCTGCTCCAGCGCGGCCCGGACGAGCGCGATCTCGTAGGTGTCGCGGGCGACGTCGTGCACCATCGGGTCGGTGCGGGGATCGACGTCGCGGACCACCGAGGTGTCGCCGCCCCAGCACGCCGGGTGGACGTCCTGCCCGCCGGTGATCACGACCCCGGACAGCCAGCGGCACACTTCCGTGGCGTCGGTGTCGTAGGACAGGTGCACCGGGAGCCCGCCGGCCTCGGCGATCCGCGTCGCGAAGTCCGAGATGGAACTGTCCATGCAGCGGTCGCCGTACCGCTCGTCCGCCCCTTGCAGCAGGGCCAGCCGGAATCGCCGCCCGGTGACGCCGATCAGTGGTTTCCGCACCTTGGCCTCCTCGGGCGCGTTCACGGGAACTCGAAGTAGCGGGTGGACTCCCACTGCGAGAGCTCGGCGAACGGATCGCCGCCCTTGGTGTGGAACTCCATCCACTCCCACCGGCGGGACGCGACCCAGAAGTCCACGAACTCGTCACCGAGGTACTCCCGCAGGAGGGGGTCGGCGTCCAGGGCCGCGGCCGCTTTCGACATCGTGTCGGGGATGCGCGTCACTCCGTGGCCGTCGGGCAGGCACCATGCCATGTCCGTGACCTGTTCCGGTGGCTCGATCCGCCGCTCGACGCCGGCCAGCACTCCGGCCAGGACCCCGGCCAGTGCGAGGTAGGGATTGACGTCGGCGCCGGGCAGCCGGTACTCGAGGCGGGAATGCTTGGGGTGGCCGGTGATGGCACGCACCGCGGCGGTCTTGTTGTTGACGCCCCACGTCACCGTGGTGGGCGGTCCGGTCAGGTCCACCAGCCGCCGGTAGGACGTGATCTGGGGCAACGCGATCGAGGTGTTGCCCGCCATCGTGGCCAGCAGTCCCCCGACCGCGTGCCGCATGAGCGGGGACGGGCCGTCGGCGGCGAAGAACTGGTTGATCCCGTCGCGCCGGAGCGAGAGGTTGACGTGGGCGCCCTGTCCGTAGCCGGCCGTCGGCTTGGCCATGAAGGTGACCGTGTGGCCCCGCTCGAAGGCGACCTCACGCATGACCTGCCGGGTCCGCGCCCAGGAGTCGGCCAGCGTGACCGGATCCGCCGGCGCCAGGTTCAGCTCCGTCTGCCCGGCGGCGGCCTCGTCGGTCCACGCCTCCCACGCGATGCCCACGTGATCGAGGCGGTCGACGACCGCTTCCATGTAGGCGACCCAGTCCGCGGACCGCGCCAGGTGGTAGGTGGCGCCCGTGCTGCCGCCCAGCGGGGTCAGGCCCCGGTACCCGAGTTTTCGCGCCTGCTGAACGGATTCCTCGAACAGGGTCGCCTCGATCTCCACGGCGACGGTCGCGGTGTACCCGAGGGACGCGAGCCGGTCCACCATCTTTCGCACGAGGTTGCGCGGGCAGATCGGGACCGGCGTGCCGTCCTTCAGCCAGTAGTCGCCGATGACCGCGTCCAGACCCGGCTTCCACTCGACCATCGTGGAGGAGTCCGGAACCATCTGGATGTCGTAGAGATTGCCGCGCCAGTCCGGGAAAGCGTCGCCGAACACGATCTCGTTGCCCAGGTCGATCGCGAACAGGATGTCGGCGAAGGCGAAACCGGCGTCCTTGCCCGCGGCGAACTTCGCGCTCGACACGGTCTTGCCCAGGAAGCTGCCGTCGTGGTTGGTCGCTTCGAGACGGACGGCGCGGGCGGGGCGGGTGAGGTCAGATTTCAAAGCGAACCCTCCAGGAAGCGGCGGTCATGACCGACATCTGCGCCAACGTGCCCTTGATCCGCAGACCGGCCGACAGGGCAGCGGCGAAGTCGTCCGCCCCGGTGAAGACACCGGCGAGGAGGTCGGCAGGTCCGGCCATCAGGTACTCGGTCGGCCCGTCGCCGAAGCGGCCGCTCTCCTGGCCATCGGGGCTCTGCGCCTGCACGACCAGGACCTCGGGGATGCCCGGGATGTCCCGGGTCGCTTCCCAGAACTGCTGGGCGGCCTCGCGCCAGTGCGGTAGCGGCGGCTGCAACGCACGCAACGCGCAGGCGGCCAGGGCGGCATCCCCGGCCGGTTCCCGCACCGGGGCGAAGCGCGCCTGAAGGTCGACCACGACCGTGGCGCCGGGCTCGGCCGGGACTCCGCTGGTCACCTCGACGGCCTCGCGGCCGAAGGCGATCGTCGCGGCCTGCGGGGTGTCGTGGGAGCGGACCGCGACGGTGCCGGCGGACCGGCCCAGAACCTCGTGCGCGTGGCCGGTTCTCGCTGCACGGCGCAAGGTGCGCCCGATCAGCCGGACAAGCGGAGTCGCGTCGTCCTCGATCGTGATGGGAAAGGTCGAGCCGTCCCTTGTGGACACCTCGGGGAACGTCATGATCTCGGTCATCTTCGACCCTCTCGACCAGGTGGACTCCGGCGATCAAACTTAGTCAAATGACTCGATCGCTTGACGAAGATGATGGGGGCCGCATCGCGCCTTGTCAACAGTCGGACCTTCGCGTGACGGCTCTTGACGAGGCGCGCGTGCTGTCACACACTGAATCGCCTGACTTAATCAGTTGACTTATTCACTGGACCATGAGCGCGAAGGACGTGCAGCATGAAGGACGCACCCGCCACGGAGTCCGCCGACATCGTCATCATCGGCGCCGGGCTGTCCGGCATCGGTGCAGCGAAGTACCTGACCAGCGACTTTCCCGACAAGAAGATCCTGCTGCTCGAGGGCCGCGACGCGGTCGGCGGCACCTGGGACCTGTTCAAGTACCCCGGCGTCCGGTCCGACGACTCCGTGCACACCTACGGCTACGAGTTCAAGCCGTGGCTGCACGAGGAGGCGATCGCCGACGGCCCGTTGATCCGCGACTACGTGGCCGAGACCGTCACCGAGTTCGGTCTCGACAAGATCCTGCGGCTACGCCACCGGGTCACCGCTGCCGACTGGTCCAGCGAGGAGGCGCGGTGGACGCTGAAGGTCACCGCGACCGACGAGGCAGGCAACGAAACCCACAAGTCCATCCGTGCCCGGTTCGTCGTCAGCGGCACCGGTTACTACCGCTACGACAAGGGCTACGAGCCGCACTTCGAGGGCCGGGAGGACTTCCAGGGCGACATCCTGCACCCGCAGCACTGGCCGGAGGACTACGACTACAGCGGCAAACGCGTGGTCATCATCGGCAGCGGCGCGACCACCGTCACCATGCTCCCCGCGATGGTGATGGGCGAGGGAGCGGCAGCCCACGTCACCATGTTGCAGCGCACGCCGAGCTACGTCGCGTCGGTCCCCAGGGTGGACAAGCTCGCCCAGCGGCTCATGAAGCTCTTCGGCGTCAAACGCGGGTACGCCGCCACCCGGCTCAAGAACATGTGGTCCGACCACCTGATCGTGACCGTGCTCTGCCGGTTCCCGAACTTCGGGCGCAACCTGCTGCGCAAGGCGACGGCCAAGCAGCTGCCGGCCGGATTCGACGTCGACACCCACTTCGCACCCCCCTACAACCCCTGGGACCAGCGCCTGTGCGTCACGCCGGACAACGAGTTCTTCCAGGCGATCCGCGAGGGGAAAGCCGACGTGGTGACCGACCGGATCGAGCGGTTCACCTCCGACGGCATCCTGCTCGCGTCGGGCCGGACGCTCCAGGCCGACGTCATCGTCACCGCGACCGGCCTCGTCATGCAGATGCTGGGCGGCATCAAGCCGACGGTGGACGGCACCCCGGTCAACATGGGCGACACGGTTTTGTACCGCGGCGCCCTGATCTCCGGCATGCCCAACTGGGCGATGATGCTCGGCTACACCAAGGCGACGTGGACCCTGCGCATCCGCAACGTGTGCCGCCTCGCCGCGGACGTGATCCGCACGATGGATTCGCAGGGTTACGACATCGCCGTGCCGACCCCGCCGGAGGGCATGTCCACAGTGGACCTGCTCGACCTCACCGCGGGCTACATCCAGCGGGCCAAGCACGAGCTTCCGCGCCAGGGCACCGACCTGCCGTGGCAGATGCACACGACGTTCATCAAGGACAACCGGCTGTTCAAGGGCCGGCTCGTCGACGACGACCACATTCGGTTCTCGACCCGGACCACCATCCCGGCCCGGCTCGCGAGCGTGGAAGCCGCGTCATGAGCGCCCCGCGTTTCACCCTGGCCCAGCGGTTCCAGCGGGCTTTCCTGATCAGCCTGGGCCGCCTGCCTGCCGCGCTCCAGCGGCTCCTCGCCCGACCGCCGGTCAACAGCGCGGGCGACACCATGGCACCCGACATCGCGCTCCTGATGAAACTGAGCGAGTCCGCCCCCGACTACAGCGACCTGCCGGCCGCCGAGGCCCGCGAGGTCACCGAAAGCGACCTGGCCCTCTTCGCGGCCCGGGTTCCGCCCTGCCCGATCGAGGAGGAGATCGAGGTCGCCGACGGCGTGCTCGCCACGCGCTACAGCACCGGCACGCCCTCGCGGGGGCTGATCCTCTTCTTCCACGGTGGCGGCTTCGTGATCGGCAGCCGCGCCGGCTACACCGCGCCGGCGCGCATGCTCGCGCGCGGCACCGGCGCGGACGTCGTCTCGGTCGAGTACCGCCTCGCTCCGGAGCACCCCTTCCCGGCAGCGCAGGACGACGCGCTCAGCGCCTGGCGGTACGTCGTCGGGCGCTGCGCGGACTGGCGTGCCGACCCGCGCCGCATCGTCGTCGCGGGCGAGAGCGCCGGGGGCAACCTGGCGGCCGTCCTGTGCCAGCAGGTGCGGGGCGAGGCGGTGCAGCCCTTGCTCCAGGTCCTGATCCAACCGGTGACCGATCTCGTGGAGCACCGTCCCTCCCAGGACGAGTTCGCCGGATCGCCCGCCCTCTCGGCCAAGCAGGTCGCCTGGTTCGTCCGGAACTACCTCCCCGAGGGAACCGACCCCGCCGACCCCCGCGTCTCCCCGTACCGCGCGCCGAGCCTGGCCGGGCTCCCGCCCGCCATTGTCGACCTGGCCGGCTTCGACCCGCTCCACGACGACGGGCTGGCCTACGCGACCGCACTGCTCGAGGCCGGTGTGCCGGTCGAGGTCACGCGCGAGGCGGGACTCGTGCACGGATACCTCTCCTACACGGGCATCAGCCCCAGCAGCCGGCAGGCGACCGAGCGACTGGCCGGGGCCATCGCCGCCGCGCTCGACCGTTCCTCCACCACCATCACGAAAGCAGGCTGAGTGCCATGACCGCATCACGCAAGATTCCCCGGCGGGAGGAGACGCACGAGGTCGTCGTGGTCGGCGCCGGCATGGCCGGGTTGATGGCGGCGACCACCCTGGCCGGCCGGGACGTCGTCGTGCTCGAAGCCTCCGGCCGGGCCGGCGGTCGTGTCGAATCGGTTCGCCAGGGCGACTACTGGATCAACCTCGGCACCCAGTTCACCGAGGGAACCGGACCGCTCATCGAAGCCCTCGAACGCCACCGGATTCCGATGGGGACGCTGGCGGGCAAGAAGGTGGCCCTCGCGCTGGGCGGGAAGCAGGTCGACACCTCCAACCCGTTCGGCCTGATGGTCCGCTCCCGGATGAGCATGCTGGACCGGATCGGGCTGGCGGCGGTCGGCGCGCGGATCCTCGCGGCGGTGCCGTTCCTGGCGCTGAACCCGGACAACCGGCTGGCGCAGCGGGTCAGGTCCACATTGGACGCCCGGTCCGCGTCGTACGTGCTCCGCGGAGTCGGTTCCGAGGTCGCCCGGGACATGGTCCGGTCGTGGTCCGGGCAGTGGATGGGGTGCGAGCCGGAGGAGACCGCGGCGACGCAGTTCGTCATCTCGATGGGGATCCTGCTGACCGACCCGGCGAAGGTGCCGAACTTCGCCCTGCCGGAGGGCGGGAACCAGACCCTCACCGACATCCTGGCGGCCGACCTCGGCGATCGCCTGCGGCTGAACTCACCGGTGCAGTCGCTCGACTGGACCGACGACGGCGTCGTCGTCGACTACGAGGACGGCAACGGGCCGGCGCGGATCCGGGCCAGCCGGGCGATCGTGGCCGTCCCCGCCGACGTGGCCGTGAAGATCATGCCCGGCCTGCCGCACGAGTACCGCGCGGCGTTCGACGACATCCGCTACGGCCGGTACGTGGTGGTGGGTTTCTTCACCCACGAGGAAGGCCCGCAGCGGTGGGACGACTACATCGCCGTGTCGACGCCCCAGATGTCGTTCCAGGCGATGTTCAACCACGCCGCGGCCCTGCGCGGGCCGGGCCCGCGGAAGCCGGGTGGCGCGCTGGCCTGCTTCGCCGGCGGCGCCGTGGCCGACCGGTTGTTCGAGCTCACCGACTCCGAGATCGCCGCCAGGTTCACCGCGGACCTCCTCCGGCTCTACCCCGAGCTGGCGGGAAAGCTCGGCGAGACGTTCGTGCGGCGTCACCCGCGGGTGGTGCCGTTCTGGGCGCCCGGCGGACGCGCGTCCCTGCCGGTGCTGCGCGACCACCTCGGCCCCGTCCACCTGGCCGGCGACTACCAGCTGGACATGCCCTCCCTCGCCGACGCGGCCGCCTCGGGCGAGCGCGCCGCGCGGCAGGTCCTGGCGAGCCTGTCCCGTCACGCCTGACTCCCCTCCCCAGCGAAAGGTCACCATGTCCGCCCTTCCCACCCCCGTCCGCCAGGCCGACCGGCTCTACCACGACCTGCTCTCCCCCGTGGAGATCCAGGAGTTCCGCCACCGCGCCCGCAAGATCGCCGCCGACGTCGTCGCGCCCGCCGCACGCCGGATCGCCGACGGCGACGAACGCGTCGACGGCTTTCCCCGCGACGTCTTCGACGGTCTCGCCGCCGCCGGCCTGTTCCGGGTGCCCTTCGCCGCCGAGGTGGGCGGCGACGGCCTGGCGCACCCGGTCACGGCGACGGCCGTGGCGATCGAGGAGCTGGCCTACTACTCCAGCAGCGTCGCGGCGGTGTTCGACGTGCACTGCATCCTCGCCGGCAACGTGCTGACCCATGGCACCGCGGCCCAGCAGCAGCGGTGGCTGCGGCCGGTGGCCGAGGGCGCCCTAGTCGGCGCGTTCGCCACCACCGAGCCCGACGCGTCGTCGGACCTCAGCCCCACGGCGGTGCGGACCGTCGCGGTCCGGCACGGCGACACCTGGGTCCTCAACGGACACAAGCGGTGGATTTCGAACTCCCCGGTCGCCGGGTTCGTCGTCACCCTCGCCCGCACCGGCGACCGGCTGTCGATGTTCGTCGTCGACACCTCGCTGCCCGGCGTGCGGGTCGGTGAACCCGACCGGAAGATGGGCAACCGCGGGCAGCTCACCGCCGACGTGTGGTTCACCGACGTCGAGCTGACCGGCGACTGCCTGCTCGGCGGCGAGCCGGGGCACGGCCTGCGGCACGCCCTGGCCACGCTCACGCTCGGCCGCATCGGCATCGCGGCCGCGGGTGTCGGCATGGCACAGGCCGCCTTCGACCACGCGGTCGCGCACCTGTCGTCGCGCGTGGCGTTCGGCCGGAAGCTGGCGGCCAACCAGCACTGGCAGTTCCTGATGGCCGACCGGGCCACCGAGATCGAGAACGCGCGCAACCTCTACCTGAAGGCCGCCCTGCGCCGCGACGCCGGCGAGGTCTTCCCGGAGCCGGAAGCCGCGATGGCGAAGCAGTACGGCAGCCGGCTGGCGGTCGACATGGCGCGCGACGCGGTCCAGGCCTTCGGCGGCCTGGGTTTCGCGCGGGAGCTGGCGGCCGGCGGCACTCCCGGGCCGGTCGAGGCGATCTACCGGGACAGCAAGATCGGCGAGATCTACGAGGGCGCCAACGAGATCCTGAAGTGGGTCATCGCCCGCGGCATCTTCGGCAAGGAGATCACCGGCTGAGCTGTCGCTAGTCCTCGGCCCGCTCGGTGAGGTCGCGGGCGGCCAGCACCGCAAGGCGGACCCGGTTCGTGGCGCCGGTCTTGGTCATCAGGTTGGCGATGTGCGTCTTCACGGTGGTGACGCCGAGGTGCAGCTCGGCGGCGATCTCGGCGTTCGACATCCCCTGCCCGAGCAGGGCGAGCACGTCCTGCTCACGACCGGTCAGGCGCCACCGGCCGGGAGCCGGGGCTTCGGTGCGCTCACGCGCGGCGACCGCGGCGTGCACGAGCCGCCGGAGCACCGCCGGGCTGAACGGCGCGTCCCCGTCGGCGACCCGGCGGATCGCGTCGAGCACCTCCTCCGGCGTCGCGTCCTTGGCCAGGAACCCGTGCGCGCCGGCCCGCAGCGCCGGGTACAGGTGCTCGTCGTCGTCGAAGGTCGTCAGCACGATCACCCGCGTCGCGGGCCGCGCCGCCAGGATGCGGGTGGTCGCGGTGAACCCGTCGACCCCGGGCATGCGCAAGTCCATCAGCACGACGTCGGGGCGGAGCCGCTCGGCCAGCACGACCGCCTCGTGGCCGTTCGCGGCTTCGCCCGCGACTTCGATGTCCGCCGTGGTCTCGCACAGCATGCGCAACCCGGCGCGGACCAGTTGCTGGTCGTCGACGAGCAGGACGCGGATCACCGGCGCTCCTCCTTGGGCATCGTGGCGGTCAGTTCCCACCCGGCTCCCGTCGCGCCGGCCGTCACGGTGCCGCCGAGCAGCTCGATCCGCTCGCGCATCCCGGTCAGCCCGAACCCGGGGCCGCCGCGGGACACGGGTGGCGGGTCCCCGCCGCGGTCGCGGATGCTGATTCCGACCTGCCCGTCGTCGACGCGCACCCGCAGGGTGGCGCTCGCGTGTGGCCCGGCGTGCTTGGCGACGTTAGCCAGTCCCTCCTGCACCACGCGCAGGACGGCCAGCCGCCGCATCGCGTCCAGGCCGGCCACCTCGGGCGAGATCTCGGCGTCCAGGGTGATGCCCGCCGAGCGGGCCTGCTCGACCACGCCCGCGAGCGCGGCGGGCAGCGACGCCGAGTCGACCAGGGACTCGCCCACGTCCGACACCGCGGTCCGCGGGTCGCGCAAGGTGGTCACCAGTTGCCGCAGGTCCGCCAGCGCCGTGCGAGCCGTGGTGTGGACCTCGCTCAGGGCCTGCGCGACTTCCGGGTCCCGCTCGCCGAGCGCGCGCCGCGCGGCGCCGACCCGCACCGCGACCGAGCCCATGTGGTGCGCGACGAGGTCGTGCAGCTCCCGCGCGATCGCGGCCCGCTCGGCGGCGCGGGCCTGCTGCGCGACGAACGCGCTGCGCTGCTTCGCGGCGATCGCCCCCTGCAGCACCGAGCGGATGTAGAGGCCCAGCAGCATCGGCGGCGCGGTGGTCAGCAGGATCGACGACGGGGTCAGCACCGGGTCGAACTTCGGCGCGAACACGCCGGCCTGCGCGGCGACGAACGCAGCCGCGCCGAGCCAGCAGCGCAGGCCGGACCGGCGCATCCACAGCTCGCCGAGCGCCACCGCCGCGAGCACGTAGGTGACGGCGAGCGCGAGGGACGAGTCGGCGGACCAGGCCACGACGAGCAGCGCCGACTGCGCCACCGTGACCAGCAGCGGCAGCCGTCCGCCTGCCAGCGTCACGGTCGCCGAGAGCATGCCCAGCCCCCAGTCGGCACCGTCCACGGGGGACGGTCCGTGCAGCACCGCCAGGTACGCCGCACCCACCAGCAGCGGGACGAAGCGGATGGGCGCCCAGACGAGGTTCGGGACGCGGCGGGACAGGCGGGTGATCACGACCCGACCTTAGGGGCGGACCCGGACCGGCACCTCCTGCGTCCGGAGGAGGTCGCTCCTGCGAGTGGCCGCAGACCCGGGCTGCACGGCGGAGGTGACGGCGGGCGCGCGCTGCGAGCGTCGGGACCATGATCTCCACGACAGACGACTACCGGACCTTCGTCGCCGCAGCGCTGCGCCGCCCTGCCGTCGTCGGGGCCTGCGCGCCCAGCTCGCGTGGCCTCGGCCGCCTGCTCGCCGCGGTCGTCCCGGCCGTGGGCGCCCCCGCCGTGGCGGAACTGGGGCCCGGCACCGGTGCGGTGAGCCAGGCGATCGCGGCCCGGCTGCCGCGCGCGGGCAGGCACCTCGCCGTCGAGGTCGACCCGGTGTTCGCCGCGCACCTGCGTGCCCGGCACCCGCGGATCTCGGTCGTCGAGGGTGACGCCGCCGAGCTGGCCGGTCTGCTCGCCGCCGCCGGACTGTCCGAGGTGGACGCCGTGGTCAGCGGGCTGCCGTGGGCGCTGTTCGACCCCGAGCGGCAGCGGCGCGTGCTGGCCGAGATCGTCCGGTGCCTCCCGGCGCACGGGGCGTTCAGCACGTTCGCCTACCGCCACGCCGCGTGGATGTCCGGCGCCCGCCGCTTCCGCCGCCTGGTGCACGAGCACTTCGACCAGGTCGTCGTCACCCGCACGGTGTGGCGCAACCTGCCGCCGGCGTTCGCCGACGTCTGCCACCGGCCGCTGCGTGGCTGACCTGCTCGTCGCGGAGTCCGCGCTGCTGGCCGGGGTGTTCCTGCCCGGCGCGAGTGCCGTGCTCGCGCTCGGTGTGCTGGCCGGCGCCGGCGTGGTGCGCCGGCCGCGGGTGGCGGTGGTGGGCGCGGTCACCGGCCCGCAGATCGCCTACCTGCGGGGCGCGCCGGCGGTTCCGGCGCGGCTGGCCGGCCTGGAGCGGCGGGCGGCGCGGGCGCTGCGCGATGGCAGCCTGCTGTCGGTGTGCGCGGCGCAATGGGTGGTCGGGCTGCGCACTCTGGCGCCCCGCCTGGCTTCCGCCGCCGGTTTCACCTACCGCCGGTTCGCGCCGGTGAGCGCGGCGGCCTGGAGCACCTGCCTGACCGTGCTGGCCCACGTGGCCGAGACGGCCTATGAATGGGCGGGGCCCGCGATCGCCTGCGCCGGGGCCGGGGTGGTGGCGGTGCCCGTCGCGGTCCGCCGCCGGAGCCGCGTTTGAACCGGGCGTTTTGGTCAACTAGGACCTGGTGGTTCCTTCGACGCCCGAGCCCACCGAGTACCTGCCGCGTGTCGGCGAGGTCGCGCCGAAACCGTGGTGGCGCAGGCCCGCGACGATCGCCGCGGCGGCTGTCCTGTTCGTACTCGCTGTCCTGTACGTGCTCGACCTGGCACTGAGCTCCGGTGAGGTCCCCCGGGGGACGACGGTGGCGGGTGTCGCGATCGGCGGCATCAGCGAAGCCGCGGCCGAGCAGAAGCTGCGGGACGAGCTGACGCCCCGCCTCGGCCGGCCGGTTCAGGTGATCGCCGGTGATCGCGAGGTTCCGTTCGTCCCCGCGGAGGCCGGGGTGCGGGTGGATGCCGGGGCGACCGTGGCCGCCGCCGGTGCCCAGCCGATGAACCCGTGGACGCGGCTGGTGTCGCTGTTCCGCGACCGCGAGATCGCCGTCGTGGCCGGGACGGACCCCGGCGCCCTTACCGCCACCCTCGACGAGCTGCGGGCGGCGGTCGACCGGCCGGTGGTGGAGGGCGGCATCCGGTTCGACGGGATCACCCCCGTCCCGGTCGATCCGCGGGCCGGACAGGCACTCGACACCGCGCGGGCCGAGGAGGTGCTGCTCACCGGCTGGGTCACCGCGGAGCGCGTGCAGGCTCCGGTGCTCCCCCTGCCGCCGAAGACCACACCGGAGGGTGTGCGCGCGGCGCTCGACGAGGTCGCGCTGCCCGCTGTCGCCGCGCCGGCGACGGTTCGCGGTGACGGCCGGGACGTCGATCTGGAGCCCGCGCAGATCGCCGCCGCGCTGACGTTCCAGCCCGGCGACAACGGCACCCTCGTCCCGCGGCTCGACCGCGCGAAGCTCGGTGCTCTGGCCGATCACCTCGCGCCGACCGAGAAGCCGGGTCAGGACGCGCGAATGCGGTTCGACAACGACCGGCCCGCGGTCGTGCCGTCGGTCGACGGCCGCGCGGTCGACTGGGACCAGACCCTGGATGGGTTGCTGGAGGCGATCCGCCCGGGCGGTGACCGGACCACCGACGCCCGGTACGTGGCCGTGCCGGCGAGGATCACCACCGACCGGGCCGGGCAGCTCGGGATCACCGAAGTGATCGGCGAGTTCACCACCGGCAACTTCGCGCCGGACTCCGGGGTGAACATCCGGGTGGTCGCCGAGAAGGTGTCCGGCGCGATCGTGCTGCCCGGGGAAACGTTCAGCCTCAACGGCTACACCGGTCCGCGGGAGGCCGCGCAGGGGTACGTGGAGGCCGGCGTGATCGAGGAGGGCGTGCCGGAGCGCGAGGTGGGTGGCGGGATCTCGCAGTTCGCCACCACCCTCTACAACGCCGCCTACTTCGCCGGGATGACCGACGTCGAGCACAAGGAGCACAGCTACTACATCAGCCGCTACCCAGCCGGCCGCGACGCGACGGTCTTCCAGAACCCGGACGGCAGCAGCGTCATCGACCTGAAGTTCGCCAACGAGTTCCCGACCGGGGTGGCGATCCAGACGATCTGGACGCCGAAGTCCATCACCGTCCGGTTGTGGGGCACGAGGCACGTCACGGTCGAGTCGGTGCCCGGCCCGCGCGGCGACTACGTCGACCCGCACACGGTCACCAAGCCGGCGGGCAGCACGTGCCAGCCTGCCCGCGGCAAGCCGGGGTTCCGGACCACGGACACGCGGATCGTCCGCGACCTGAGCGGAGCGGAAATCAGCCGCACGACGCGGACGGTGCGGTACGACCCCGAGCCGACGGTGCGCTGCGGGGGCTGAGCAGCGCGGAACACGCGACGACCACGCCCGCCGGGAATCCCCGAGCCCGCGATGCGCCGCGCCGGCTGAGCGAACGCGCACCCAAGGGAGCTGGATCACACAAATACCCCTGGGGGGTACTTGCGCAGCCCGCTTCGGCAGGGCTAACTTCTCGGTCGTACGGATACCCCCCATAGGTATAGGAGACCGAGATGAGAACCGACTCCCGCCGCTGGTGGGCCCTGGGGTTCCTCGCGCTCGCCCAGTTCATGGTCATCATGGACACCTCGATCATCGGGGTCGCGCTGCCGAAGATGCAGTCCGACCTCGGCTTCACCCCGGACGGCCTGTCCTGGGTGTTCAACGCCTACGTGGTCGCCTTCGGCGGGCTGCTGCTGCTCGGCGGCCGCCTGTCGGACCTGCTCGGCGCCCGGCGGATGTTCACCGCGGGCTGGGTCGTCACCCTCGGCGGCTCGGTGGTGGCCGCCCTCGCCGGCACCGCCGGGATCGAGCTGACCGGCCGGGTCCTGCAGGGTGCTGGGGCGGCGTTGATCGCGCCGTCGGCCCTGACGCTGTTGATGGTCTTGTTCGGTGACCGCCCGAAGGAGCTGACGAAGGCGCTCGCGCTCTACGGGGCGGCCGCGCCTGCCGGTGGCACCGCGGGTGTCTTCCTCGGCGGCGTGATCACCGAATGGCTGTCCTGGCCGTGGATCTTCTGGCTGTACGTGCCGATTTCGCTGATCGCGATTGCGGCCACACCCGTCCTCATGCCGGTCACGCCCGGGCGGCGCGGCGCGGTGGACGTGGCGGGAGCGGTGGCCGTCACCGCGGGCCTCGCGCTCACCGTGTTCGCCATCGTGCGCGCTCCCGAGCAGGGCTGGGGATCGGCGGCGACGCTCGGCGCGTTGGCCGGTGGGGTCGTGCTGCTGGGAATCTTCCTGGTGATCCAGCGGTCCCGCCGGGTTCCGCTGGTGCGCCTGGGCATCTTCCGCACGCCGAACCTGGGCGCGGCGAACCTGGCCCAGCTGCTGCTGGGCGCCGCGTGGATCCCGATGTGGTACTTCCTCAACCTGTACCTGCAGCAGGTCCTGGGTTACGGCGCGTTCGCCGGCGGCGCGGCGCTGCTCCCGATGACCCTGCTGATCGTGATCCTGATGGTCGGCGTGGCGCCGCGCCTGATCGCCCGCTTCGGGTCGAAGACCCTGATCGTGGCGGGACTGTGGGCGCTGGCGGCGGGCCTGGTGTGGTTGTCGTTCGTCCGGCCGACCGGGTCGTTCGTGGTCGACGTGCTGCCGGCGTCGCTGGTCGCCGCGCTCGGTCAGGCGCTGGCGTTCATCCCGTCGCTGGGCATGGCGATCTCCAGCGCGAAACCGGAGGAGGGCGGGCTCGCGTCCGGGATCGTCAACACCGCCTACCAGATCGGCTCGGCGCTCGGCCTGGCCGCGATGACCGCGGTCGGTCTCTCGTTCGGGGCCGGTGAGCTCGGCGACGCGGCCGCCCTCACCGACGGCTTCTCCGCCGCCTTCCTGGGCGCGGCCGCGATCGCCGTGGCCGGCGGGTTCCTCGGGCTGGCCACGATCCGCACCGCCCGTGCCGAGTCCGCGCCGAAGCAGGAGGTGACGAGCCTCTGAACCCCGGCGACTGTTCCTCGGGAAGCGGCCGGCGAGCGGCGAAAACGCTCGTCGGCCGTTCTCGCGTCGTGGCCTACCGGGCTTGTTCCAGGGGGTTCCGGGCGATGCGGGTGGCGAGGTCGTTGCCGATGGCGGCCGCCGCGGAGCTGTCCGGCTTGCGCTTGGCCTGGTCCTGGAAGCACCGCACGAACTCCTCGGCCAGGGTCAGCCGGGGATAGCGGTCCATCACCTCGGCCCGGAACCCGGCGGGGAAATCGTCGAGGTGCCGACCGGTGATGTCGACCCCGGTGGAGCGGGCCAGGAGGAAGCCCTCCGGGTCCTCGTCCTGGTCCACCTCGCGCCACATGTGCCGGACGATCACCTCCGACAGGCGCTCCCGCCGCTGCCGCGGCCACCCGGCCCCCGCGGCGAACACCCACGCGACGTGACCGCCGGCGACCTCGAAGGGCACCGTGTGGCTGTCGAACTCCGCGACCAGCCCGACGTCGTGCAGCAACGCCGCGACGAACAGCAACTCGGCGTCGAAGGCCACGTCGTGCGCGTCCCCGTAGGCCGCGGCCCACACGTACGCGCGGAACGAATGGTTCAGCAGAGCGGGCGAGGTGTAGGTCTTCGCCACGTCGATCGCATTGAGACAGACGGGACTGTCCGGAAGGGAGACGTCGGTGAGCCGCATGCGCTCATTGTCGCGGAGGAACGGGTACCCATGACAGGGACAGGCACGCGGACGCCGGGGCGACGGACACTGCGGCCATGAGTTCATCGGGATCAGCCACCACCCAGGCGCCGGGCTTCGCGCGCACCCGCGTCGGAGCTCTCACCGTGACCACCGTGTACGACGGGGCGCTGCCGATCCACGCGGCCGACATGCACGGCGAGTCTCCGCAGCGGATCACCGAGCTGCTGGCCGACGGTTTCCTCCCACCGGAGGGCGACCCGCTGACGGCCGTGAACACCTTCCTGTTCACGGCCGCCGGGCGCACCGTGCTGGTCGACGCGGGCGCCGGCGCGTCCCTCGGCCCGGGCACCGGTCATCTGACGGCGAACCTGCGCGCCGCGGGAACCCCGCCCGAGCAGGTCGACGACATCCTCATCACGCACCTGCACCCCGATCACGTCTTCGGCCTGCTCACGCCGGACGGGGACGCCGCGTTCCCCGGCGCGACCGTGCACGTGGCGGCCGCGGACGCCGAGCACTGGCTGGACGAGGAGGCCGCCGCGCGGGCCGAGGGCGTGCAGGCGCAGATCCACCAGTGGGCCGGGCAGGCGCTGGCGCCCTACCGCGCGCGAGGCCGGTTGTCCACTTTCGACTACGGCGACTCCCCCGTGCCCGGCGTGACGGCCGTCGACCTGCACGGCCACACCCCTGGCCACAGCGGCTACCTCGTCGGCGACGCGGAGCTGCTGTTGTGGGGCGACACGATGCACTGCCACACGGTGCAGCTGCCCGCCCCGCACGTGGTGATGGCGATCGACAGCGATCAGGAGGCCGCCCGCGCCGCGCGCCTGCGGTTGCTGGACGAGATCCGCACGCACGGCTGGACAATCGGCGGCGCACACCTGCCCTTCCCCGGCATCGGACACATCCACTTCCGCAACGGCGACGCCCGGTGGGTGCCTGTGCCGTTCCGCCCGCTGGCCTGAACACGCCCGCCGCCCGTCGGGTGCTGGACCAGATCCGCACCCGCGGGCGGGCGGTCGCGGCCCCTCCCCAAGCAACGAGCAAACCCGCTTCCGCCACGGCCAAACCCACTGGACGCCGGTGCCGTTCCGCCCGCTGGCCCGAACACCTCCGCCGCCTGCGGGTGCTGGACCAAATCCGCACCCGCAACCCGGCGATCGCAGCCCTTCCCACGCAACGGACCAAACCCGCTGCCGCGACAGCCAACCCCACTGGACGCCTGTGCCCTGCCGCCCCGCTGGCCAGAACACCCCGCCGCCTGCGGGTGCTGGACCAAATTCGCACCGCAGCCGGGCGATCGCGGCCCGCGCCCGGCGTTGGACGCGCCCCGGTTCCGTGACGGCGAGCCCCACTGGCTCCCCACGCCGTTCCACCTCTCGCCCTCGACCGGAAACACGCCGGTGGCCGCCCCGTCATGAGGCGGCCACCGGCTCGGTTTCTCAGCCCAGTACGCGGGCGAGGAACTCCTCGAAGGTCGTGGGCGTGGCGGTTTCGGCGGTCCGCGGCTGGTTCATCGCGATGCGACGTTCGGCGACGTCACTGGTCATGGCCGTGGTGCCGTCGGCCATGTGGGCGGAGAAACCACCGGCGAGGAGGGAATCGCGCAGGGTGGCGGCGTCGATCTGTTCGTAGCGGGCGCCGGGGCGTCCGAGTGCCTTGCCGATGGCCGCGGTGATCTCGGCGAGGGTGATGTCGCGCGGCCCCTGCAGCTCGACGGTTCGGGTGCCTGCGGCGCGCCGTCCGGTGAGGAGGTCGGCGGCGACCTGCCCGATGTCGGCCGTGTCGATGGCCGGGAGGGGAAGATCGGCTGGGATGAGCCCGCGGGCGACGCCGGTGGCGCGGATCTCCTCGATCATCGGCAGGGTGTTCTCCATGAACCACCCCGGCCGCAGGTGGGTCGGTTCCACGCCGGGCAGGGCGTCGAGCGCCTCCTCCAGCGGGCGCAGACCCCACACCGGGCCGCGGGCGCCGTCGTAGTTGGCGGCCCAGCCGCTGAGGCTCACGATCCGGGTGAGACCGGGCACGGCGGCGAGCGCCTCGCGGTGGGCGCTGATCACGCGTCGCTGGTAGGCGGGGTAGTCGGTGCTGCCGGGGATGAGGCCGGGCGCGATCATGACGAACGCCGCCTCGGCGCCGTCGAACGCGCCGCGGAGGCTGCCGGGGTCGTCGTTGCGGGCTTCGACGGCTTCGGCTCCGCGGTCGGCGAACCGCTGGAGGCGGGCCCGGTCGCGGCCGAGCACGCGGACCTTCTCGCCGGCGGCCAGGAGCGCCTCGGCGACGGCGGAACCGGTGTTGCTGGTGGCGGACGAGACGACGATCATCTGTGTTCCTCTGGTTCGGACGTTGATCAACTGGCGGTGAGTGAGCCGAGCAGGGCGAGCCGCTCCGCCGACGGGGTGCCGGCCTCGGCCGCGCTGATGATCAGCCGCTGCCCCGGGTCGTCGGGCAGGCGGAGGATCTCCTCGTTCAGCTCGAGCTCACCGACCACGGGGTGCCGGTAGCGGCGGACGGTGTGCAGGCAATCCCGCACCGGGTGGTTCCGCCACAGGCGGGCGAAGTCGTCGCTGCCGGTGGCGAGGTCGGACACGAGCTGGTGGAGCGCGAGGTCGTCGGGCCGTTCGGCCGTGGCCATCCGCAGGTAGGCGACGAGGTCTTCGGCCTGGCGTTCCCAGTCGGCGAACAACGCGCGGGTCGCCGGGTCGAGGAAGACCCGGCGGGCCTGGTTGGGCGCCTGTGGCGTGCCGATGGTGGCGATCTCCTCGGGGGTGAGCCCCCACAGCGCGTATCCGAGCGGGTTGCCGGCGAGGATGTCGGTGCGCCGGCCGACGAGCACGGCGGCACCGCGGCTGCCCGCGACGAGGTCGCGCACGGGGGCGCGGACCTGGTCCTCGTGGCCGGCGCCGCGCACCGGCGGGAGGGCGCGCGCCAGCCGGTGCAGGTGGGCGCGCTCGTCGGGCGACAGCTTCAGCACCCGGGCGATGGCGTCGAGGACGGCGTCGGAAACCTGGTGGTTCTCGCCCTGTTCGAGGCGGGTGTAGTAGGTCGTGCTGACCCCCGCCAGCTCGGCGAGTTCCTCGCGCCGCAGCCCCGGCACGCGCCGCCGGTCGCCGTAGGAGGGGGCGATCCCGAGCTGCTCGGGGGTGACCGCCGCGCGGCGGGACCGCAGGAACTCGCCCAGCTCACCGGCGGAGGACTTGCCGGCCCTCGACTGACTCATGAAGCCAGTTTCCCTCGCGATCGCCTCCCGTTGCCTGTCCACGCGGTGGGTAGGAACGCACCGGTAACATCGGGCTCGCGACCAGGTTTCGCAGTGCCGGCAGGGGGAGCACCGGAGATGTACACCGTCACCGACGCCTTTTACGGTGACCTGAAAGCCGACGTCGACAAGGACGCGGGCGTTGTCGAACTGTCCGGGCCCGACGTGCCCGCGGTCGAGATCCGCCGTCTCGTGCCCGCGCGGGCCGACGCGCACGTACCCATCGGAACCCGGCAGGCTCAGCAGCTCGGCGTCCGCATCGATGGCCGTCCCGCCGTCATCACGCCGGGGCCCGGCGAACTGCGCCGCCGCACCTACCGGGTCGATCTCACCTGGGATCAGCACCACTACCAGTTGAAGCCCAACAGCAGCGCGACGAGCCGGCTCCTCCGGGACGGTCGTCAGCTCGCCGACTTCTCCGTGGACGGCGATGGCGATTTCATCGTGTACTGGCTGGCCACCCGCGACGAGACGATCGCCGCGGACGCCGCCGTCGGATACGCCCTGTCACTGGCGTTCGGCACTGGCGCCCACACCATGATCGGGATGATCCTCAGCGGGATCGGAGCTCTGTTGCCGGGCTGAGGGCTGTGCCCGAAGGCTAAGCGGGGAGCAGCGCGTAGTAGCCGTCGGGTGGCGCGCCGGGCCCGTGCCACGGCGACGTGGCGGGCCACACCGGCGCACCAGCGGGCGGGGTCGCGACGTCACGCAGCACGTAGCGCGGCGTGATCGGCGCGGGGGTCCGGTCGAGGAAGTGGTAGTTCAGGCGGAGCAGCCACCGCTTGACCGGCCCCGCCTGCGCGGTCGCGGTGTCGATCGCGGAGATCAGCTGGGTGCGGTCGGAGAACTGGTCGAGGACGGTGCACTCGCAGAAGTAGGCGATGGCCCCGATCTCGCCTTCGAGGCGGACGGGCTGGTCGCCGACGAGGGCCTTCAGCTCCCGGCCTGCGGTCGCGTACTGCGCGGGGCTGGCCCAGTTCGTGGTCACCGCCGCCCGCTGCCAGGGCACACCGTGCTGCAGGACGAACCCCAGCTGGCATACGACGAGGAGACCCACGGGGAGAGCGAGCCCGCGGGCGACCGCGCTGACGGCGAGGGCGGCGAACAGGGAGAGGCAGATCAGCGACGGCGCGTAGTACCAGTGGTAGGGCGGCACGCCGAGGATGGTGTAGGCGAGGTAGTGCAGGATTCCCGCGAGCCCCAGCGCGGCCGGGAGGGCCAGCTGTGCCCGCCGCCGCGCCCAGACGGCGAGGGCGAGCACGCCGAGCACCGCCGGGAGGAAGGCCAGCACGATCGCCGCCGGGTAGAAGCGCAGCAGGAGGAGCGGCCCTTCGCCGAACTGGTAGCCGCCCCACGATCGCTGCTGGGTCTTGATGAGCAACGTGTCCGGCACGAAGGACCCCAGGGCGAGCCAGCTGAACAGGAACCAGGGCCCGGCGACCACCCCCGCCGCCGCGGCCGCCTTCCACCAGGAACGCCACAACGCCCGGCAGGCGACGAACAGGACGACGACGATGATCGCCAGATCGAGCCGGGTCAGCACCGCCAGCCCCGCGCACACGCCGAAGGCTGAGGCCCGAGCCTCCACGGCGGCCATCAGCATGAGCGCCAGCACCGCGGCGGTGAGGGTGACCTCCAGCCCCACCGCGGACAGCAACAGGGGGTTGAGCAGAACGACCAGCCAGGCGGCGACCGCACCCCAGGCGGGCAGGGACAGCGCCCGCGTGACGCGCAGCAGCGCGGTCCCCAGCACGACGTTCGCGAGGACGAACAGGACCCCGAGGGCCCACACCGGGTGCCTGAGCACCGCGGTGAGCGCGCCCAGGATGAGCACGTTCAGCGGAGAGGTCGCGGTGTTCGAGGTCTGCTCGGCGATCAGCCCCCAGTGCCCATGCAGGCCGAGGTTCCGCGCGTAGCTGAGCGTGATGTAGGAGTCGTCGATGATGCTCGAGTGGACGAGCCAGAAGACGGCGCCCCCCGCGACCGCGAACAGCGCCACATAGCGCGAGGCACCACGCCGCGGCAGCGAAGGACGCGGTGGCGCCGCTTGTGCGGTGAGCATGCAGTTGACCCCCGGAGAAGACCGAACCGGCAGAGTCTAGGCGACTACCGGCCCCCAGCTTGACGAGGATCGCCGATGAGCTCGGTGGAGCAGGATTCCCGGGGATCATTCGTCCGGCAATCGCGTTCAAATGTGCATTTGCCTGAGCTCGGCATTCGCCCCGTAGAGGAGTTCCAAGGCGCGATCGAGAAAACCTTCGACAAGTCGCTCGCACCGAAGTCAATGGCAGGAATCCCCTTCTTCGCGAGGCCGAAGTCGACCTGTCCGATCTCGAGCGCGATGTCCACCTGAAAGCACTCGAACGTGAAGGCTGATTCCGGCAACTCCGGAAAACCGACAGGCTGCCTCGTCACCGGATCGAGCGGCTGCACCCCGGATCCCAAGCGGGGTCAGCGGTCCACCGCGAGCCGTACGCCGAGGCCGATGAAGAGGCCTCCGGTGGCCACGTCGATGCGGCGGCGGGCGGCCCGGCGGTGTCGCAGCCACTCGCCGATGCGGCCGGCCAGCACGCCGACCGTGCCGTCGACCAGGAACTCCATCGCGATGAGGATCGCGCCCAGGATGGCGAACTGCAGCCACACCCGGCCGAGCGACGGGTCCACGAACTGCGGCAGAAGCGCGATCGTGTAGGTGACCATCTTCGGGTTGAGCAGGTTGGTCAGCAGGCCCGTCGCGAAGGCTCGGCGGCCCGTCACGCCGCCCGCGGGCACCTCGCCGGGCACGCCCTTTCGGTGCCGAATCATCTGGACGCCCAGGTACACCAGGTAGATCGCCCCGGCGATGCGCACCACCGTGAACGCCACCGGCACCGCGAGGAACAGCGCCGCCAGCCCGGCCGCCGCGACCGCCACGTGCACCGCCTCGCTGACGGCCACCCCGGCGGTCGCCAGGAGGCCGGCCCGCGGGCCGCCGCGCATGCCGCAGCCGAGGACGAACAGCATGTCCGGTCCGGGGGTGATCATCGCGACGGCTGTGGTCAGCACGAACAGCGCCAGCAGGTTCGGGTCGATCGGCATGGCGGAATCTTCACACGACCCGCCAGGAAGATCACAGCGAGTTTCCGGCTACTCCGGACGGGTGAGCCAGGTGACGCCATTGGGAGGACGGCACCGTTACCGTTCCGTGATACTTTCTCCGCTCGTGTCCCCCCGAATCCCCCGGCGCCGGAACGTGCTCGTGGCCGTCGCGGTGCTGCTCGGCGTCGCGATCGCGGCGGGCGGGCTGCTGACCGTCCGCGGCTTGCGGGACGAGCCGGTGCGCGTCGCAGCCGTGCAGTCCGTCCCGACCACGCCGCCGGTCACCACACCGTCCACCCCGGCGACCACCCCGCCGGCCACGACGACCACCACTCCTCCCCCAGCACCCCCGAGCAGCACCACGACCACCCCGCCCCCGCCGCTGAAGCCGACCACCACGACGACCAAACGCACCACGACCACCGCGAAGAGCACCCCGCGCGCCGACACGTCCCTCACCGGCCAGGTCCTGGCGCTGGTCAACGCCGAACGCGCCACTGCGGGGTGCGGCCCCCTCGGCGCCGACTCCCGCCTCGCCACCGCCGCCCAGAAGCACAGCGACGACATGTCCGCGCGCGGCTACTTCTCCCACACCACACCGGAAGGCCTCACCTTCGCCGACCGCATCAAAGCCGCCGGCTACCCCAGCCCCGGCGCGGAGAACATCGCGAAGGGCTCGACGACCGCCGAGCAGACCGTGAAGATGTGGATGAACTCCGACGGCCACCGCCGCAACATCCTCAACTGCTCCTACACCAAACTCGGCGTGGGCGTGGCGAAGTCCGGCTGGTACTGGACCCAGAACTTCGGCTTCTGAGCGTCCAGGCGCCGCGACGGCAAGCCTCCGTGCACATGGAGGGTGCGTCACTCCCACCCGCCGCTCCCCCGGCGGGGCTTACGGTGAGTGTCGTGCAACGCGACAACGAGCTGGGTGACTACCTGCGGGCCCGCCGTCACTTGACGACACCGCGCCAGGCCGGTGTTCCCGACGACCGGGATCGGCGGGTGCCGGGCCTGCGCCGGGAAGAGGTCGCCCTGCTGGCCGGCGTCAGCACCGACTACTACACCCGGCTCGAGCAGGGCCGGGAACGGCACCCGTCCGGCCAGGTCCTGCAGGCCATCGCCCGGGCGCTCCGGCTGGACGAGGCCGCCTCCGGGCACCTGTTCCGCCTCGGCCTGCCCGCGCCCGCGTCGCGAGCAGCCACCACCAGGGTCAGCGACGACCTCCTGCACCTGCTCGGGGGCCTGCACGAATCCCCGGCGTTCATCGTCGGCGCCGCCCAGGACATCCTCGCCGCCAACGCGCTGGCAGACGCCCTCTACGCCGGGTTCACGCGCTTCGACAACCTGTTGCGGATGATCTTCCTCGACCCGTTCGCCCGAGAGTTCTACCTCGACTGGGACACTGCCGCGGAGACCGCGGCGGCCAATCTGCGCGCGGCATCGGCCGAGTTCCCCGACGACGAGCGCATCGAACGCGTCGTGGGTGAACTGTCCGCGCACAGCCCCGCGTTCACCGCGTTGTGGGAACGCTACGAGATCCGCCCGCGCACGCGCGAGGACAAACACTTCCGCCACCCGCGGGTGGGAGAACTGCACCTGCACTTCGAAGCGCTGGCCGTCACCAGCGCACCCGGCCAGCACCTGTCGGTCTACAGCGCGAAACCCGGCAGCGCCACCGCGGACGCGCTCGTCCTGCTGCGCGAGCTGGCCGCGCGGCAGGGCGAGCAGCGCACACCGACGAGCTCTCGGTGAGCCTGACGGGCAGTGTGCTGCATCCGGCCAGGAGGCGACGATCCGCAATCGGTTGGCATCGAACGCCGGATGCTGCTCAGGCGTCGTCGAACGCGGTCTTCAGCGCGAGGGGCTCCCACTCGTCCATCGACTCGAGGAACGCCGCGAACTTCGTCCGCGCCAGCGCATAGGCCCTCTCGCCGAGAGGGAGGTGCAGCGGGGGACGTTCCGCGTCGACCGCGCGGAGGATGACGTCGACCGCTTTGCGCGGGTCCCCGGCTTGCAGTCCGTCGTTGTCGGCGCGGTACCTGCGGCGGGCCCCGGCGGTCTCGGCGTACTCCGGCATCTCCGCGGCGGCCACCCGCATCGAGCGGCCGAGGAACTCGGTGCGGAACGGGCCGGGTTCCACGATGATCGTCGCGATCCCGAACGGCGCGACCTCCTGGGCAAGCGCCTCGGACAGGCCCTCCAGGGCGAACTTCGTGGCGTTGTAGTAGCCATCGCCCGCGATGCCCGCGATCCCCGCTCCGGAGGACATCATCACGATCCGCCCGCCACCGGCCTTCCGCAGGAGCGGCAGGACGGCCCGGGTCGTCTCGATCACGCCGAAGACGTTCGTCTCGAACAGTGGCCGGTACTCGTCCGGGGTCCCCTCCTCGATCGCGCCGAGCATGCCGTACCCGGCGTTGTTCACCAGGACGTCGACACCACCGAACTCCCGCTCGGCCAGGGCGGCCGCCGCGGCGGCGTCCCCCGCCTTGGTGACGTCGAGCGCCGTCACCCGGCAGGTCTCCGGGTGGCGCGCGAGGAGATCCTCCAGCGACCGTGGATCGCGGGCCGTGGCGACAACCTGGTCACCGCGGTTCAGGGCCGCCTCGGCGAGGACCCGCCCGAGCCCGCCCGAACATCCGGTGATGAGCCACCTGTACGACATGATGTTTCCAATCCCTCGACCGTCTCCGGCGGGCGGAGGAGCCCGCAGGTCCTGACCGGATCGACGCTAATGACGTCCCCCGTCCCGCCCCAGGGTGTGTCACACCCACCCGCGCCGGACGCGGCGGATCGGTCAGGGCTCGATCCCCGCGGCCCGCAGCCACACGACCTGACAGGTCTCGGCTGCCTGGTCGAGCGCCTCGCGGGACACCGCTGACGCGTGGTAGAAACTCCGCTCGATCATCCAGCACAACGCGCGCGCGACGGCCCGTGCGCCGTCCGGCCCGTCGTGGTCCGCGGCACCGGCGCGGATCAGGATCGCGGTGATGGCGTCGATGAAGATCTCCGCGGTCTCCGTCCACAATGCCCCGATCTCGGGGATGATCGAGGCCTGGTCGATCGCGACGCGCATGATCAGGCCGTGCTCACGCCAGCGGTCGCGGGTGCGCCTCATGGCCGTCTCGATCGCCTCCCGCGGAGGTGCGGGATCGTCGGCCGCGGCGCGGGACTTCTCCCGGAGCGCCTCGACGTTCCTGGCGAAGAGCGCGACCAGCGCCTCCTGCTTGGAGCTGAAATAGAAGTACATCGACGCACGGGAAAGCCCCGCGCGTTCGGCGATGTCGTTGATCGTCAGCGCATCGAAGCTCTTCACCGCCAGCAGGTCCTCGAGGACTTCGAGGATCTTCAGCTCACGCAGGTCTCCTTTGGACGGCGCGCCGGCCCGCCGCCGCCCCGCTTTGACCGGATCAGGCATCGCCCGCCCCTCCTCTTTCCGTCGGCACCGCTTACGGTGGCACAGCCCGGCCGTCGCGTCTCCGGCCGGGCCGTCACGATCAGTTCGCCGCGATCTGGTGTCCGTCGGGGAAGTCCGTGGACCGCGACAGCTCTTCCCACGCTTCGATGTCCGCGGCCACCGCGGCCCGACCGCTCGCCACGAGACGCAACGCGTCCGAACCGAGCAGGAGGTGCACCGGCGGCTTCTCCGCCTCGATCACCTTGAGCACGGCCTCGGCGGCCTTGGCGGGGTCGCCGAGCTGGTTGCCGCTGGCCGCCTGCCGGGCCGCGCGGATCGGATCGAACAGCTCGTCGTAGTCCGCGATCGACCGCTCGCTCCGCACCATCGAGCGGCCCGCCCAGTCGGTGCGGAACGAACCGGGCTCGAGGATGGTCACCCGCACCCCGAGTCCCGCGACCTCCTTGGCCAGGGTCTCCAGCATGCCCACCACCGCGTACTTGCTGCTGCAGTAGTACGCCAGTCCGGGGACGGTCATCAGCCCGCCCATCGAGCTGACGGCGAGGATGTGCCCGGAGCGCCGCTTGCGCATGCCCGGCAGGACCGCGTGGACAGTGGCCGCCACACCGAAGACGTTGGTGTCGAACTGCGCGCGCAGTTCGACCATCGAGGACTCCTCGAACACGCCCTCGTGGCCGTAGCCGGCGTTCGCGATCAGCACGTCGATCGGTCCGACGGTGCGCTCGACCTCGCCGACCACGTCGAACACCGCTTGGTCGTCGGTCACGTCGAGCTGGCGCGCGTGGGCGAGTCCGGGCGCGAGGGCCTCGAACTTCTCCAGGTCTTCGGCTTTGCGCACGGTGCCGACCACGGTGTGACCGGCCGCGAGCGCGCCCTGCGCGAAGGCGCGGCCCAGGCCACTGCTCGCGCCGGTGATCAGGAAGGTTCGCTTCGTCATACCCGAAACTCTACACGACGTTGAAACAAACCGACACTGTGTCGACGAACCGCGCGTTGAACCGCCCGGACGGGCCGGACGTATCCCCCGTCACCGGACGAACCCGACGACGGAGGACAGATGCGTCTACTGATCGTGCTGCTCGGACTCGTGCTGGCCGCGTGCGGGACCGCTCCCGCGAGCCCCGGCGGCAACGACGCGGACATCCGGTTCGCGCAGGAGATGGTGCCCCACCACGAGCAGTCGGTGCGGCTGGCCGGGCTCGCCGAGCAGCGGGCGGAGTCGGGGTTCGTGCGCGCCACCGCGCACGAGATCGCCGAGGAGGAGACCGCGGAGATCGCGCGCATGAACGGCTGGTTGCGCGACTGGAACGCAGGCCACGGCGGCGGCCACGCCGGGCACACGATGCCGGGCATGCTGCCGGAAACCACGTTCACCGCGCTGGAGGACAGCTACGGCGCCGAGTTCGACCGCGCCTGGCTCACCACGATGGCGCAGCACCTCGGCGCCGGCGTGGCGATGGCGCAGGCTGTGCTCTCCACCGGGCAGCACGCGGAAACCCACGCGCTGGCCGAGGAAATCGTGCGTGAACAGCAGGCCCTGATCGGCGAGATCAACGCGCGGCTGGCCCGCTGAACGTCTCCAGCAGCAACTCGGTCAGCACCTCCGCCCGTGCCCCGAACGCCACCCGCGCGTTCGGCTCGCCGGTCGCGTTAGGACGGACGTCCATCACGGTGCGGCCCACGGTCAGGGCGCCGGACGTCTCGACCTCCACGCGCACCGGGCGGGTCGTGATGACCTCGGGCCGCACCAGGTAGGCCACGCACACCGCGTCGTGCACGGGCGCGGAATCGGGGGCGTTGACGCCGCGGCCCGCGGAGTAGGCGTCGATGCGGCGGGTGATCAGGTCGGCGGCCGCGCGGCCGGCGGCGGTGTCCAGCCCGGCGAGCTTCGCGCAGTCGGCGCGGGTGACGAGCGCCTGGTGCGTGGCGTCGAGCGGGACGAGCGTCAGGCGCGGGAACCCGGCCGAGAGGACCATCGCGGCGGCCTCCGGGTCGGCCCAGATGTTGAACTCGGCCGACGGGGTCACGTTGCCGTAGGCGTGCGCGCCACCCATGATCACGATCTCGTCGACGGCGTCCCGCACGCCCGGGTCGGCGGCGAGCACCGTGGCGATGTTGCTCAGCGGCCCGACCGGCACCAGCGTGACCGGCTCGGTCGCGTCGCGCAGGGTGTGCAGCAGGAACTCCACAGCGGATTCGTCCCGCGCGGCGGTCACCGGCGCGGGCAACGGGAGCGCGGAGCCGTGCATGTCCCGGTCCGAGTCGCGTTCGAAGTGCGTCTGCCCCGGGAAGCCGCGCCGCGCGATCGGGTGCGCGAGGCCCGGGTGCACGGGGATGTCCGGCCGCCCGATGGCGTCCAGCACGCGCAGCGTGTTGCCGGTGGTGGCGGACAGCGGCACGTTGCCGTTGACCGTGGTCACCGCGGCCAGGTCGAGGTCGGGGTGCAGGGCGGCCAGCATGATCGCGACCGCGTCGTCGGTGCCGGTGTCGACGTCGAGGATCACCTTGCGTGTCACACGGGCAGCGTCCCACAACGGGAGGCCGTGATCATCCCGATTCCGCGGCGCGCCGGAGCCCGTCGGCCTCCATGGTCACGAACCGACGGATCCGCGCGCCGAACAGGAGCCCGGCGAGCGGGGCGAGCGGACCGCGCTGCTCGACGCCGAGGACCGCCGTCACCGCGCCGTCCCCGCCGGCGGTCAGCCGGTGCCGGCCGACCGACGTGACGCCGCGGGCCTGGGCCTGCCAGGTGAAGCTCCGCCGGTCGGTCAGCTCGGTGACCCGCCACACGAGCGGCGCCAGCCCCGGCTGCTTCACCACCGCTTCGCTGCCCACTCGCAGCGGGCCTGTGGTCCGCAGCCGGACCGAGGCCATCGACGCCGTCCAGGTCGGCCACTTCGCCACGTCGGTCAACACGGCCCAGACGGCGTCGATCCGCCTGGTGACCTCGAACTGCATGGCCGGACCGTAGCGGACGCGGCGACGACCGGGTACCGCCGGACGCGGTTTCCCGCAGTGGCAGGAAACCCCGCGTCCGGCGGCCGGTGATCAGGTGTCGATCTTCCCGAGTTGGGTCAGCAGTTCCAGCTGGTCGAAGTAGAGGTGGCTGTCGGTCATCTTGCCCGCCCCCACCCGGTGCACCTCGCAGAACGGGATGTCCACCGTCCGCTCGGTCGGGGCGATCTCGCCGGCCGGGGTGACCAGCGGGCCGGTGTGGGTGCCCTGGAAGCGGCCTTCGAGCACGCCTCCGTTGTCGTCGCCGTAGATGGCCACCACGGTGACCCGGTTGTCCGGGAACGCGTCGTGCCACGTCGACCACTCCGCGTCCAGCGCCTCCCGGCCGGCGAGCCGGAAGCCGCCGGGGGCGCGCATTTCGAAGGCGGACTGGTCGGTCATCGCCTGCCAGCCCTCGCGGTCGCCGGCGTTCCACAGGTCGGTCCAGCGCTGGGTGAGGCTGTTGGTGCCGCCCTCGCGGACGGTGGTGAACAGCAGCCGGTACTCGCCGACCGACCGCACCTGCGCGTGGATCCGCGCGAGCGTGTCGGCACGCAGCCGGGCCACGCCGGCGCGGCTGGCGGCCAGGTGCTCGGCCGTCTCGTAGGCCGCGATCACCTGGCAGCGGCCCTGTTCGCGGTCGACCAGCATCTGCGCGCTGCACAGCCCGTCCATCTTCATCAGGCCGGGCAGCGCGGTCTCGCGGAACGCCTGGACCGCCGCGCCGATCTCGCCGGGCGGGCAGTCGATGGTGGTCATCCGGATCCCCGCGCCGGGACCCGGCCTGCTGCGGCGCGCGAACACCGCGACCTCGAAGTGGTCCACGGTGATCATGCCGTCGGCCAGTTCGGCGGCCTCCTTGCGGGAGGCCTCCACGGCGTGCTCGGACAGCGTCATCGATTCCGCGGAGTCCCAGTAGGACCCGACGACGGTGATGCCGAGCGTGTTGTCGGTCAGGACGGCCAGCCCGCGGTTGCCGGCCTGCGCCTCCACGAAGGGGCGCACGGTGGTTTCCAGGTAGTGCGTGACCTCGTCGATCCGGGCGGGGTCGCCGATGAGCGTGTTCATTCGTGCGTACACGGAACCCTCCCTGGGAAGTGCTGGTGGTGCCCGGAACCCTCCAGCGTCGTCCCCGGCGGTGGCGGTGGCTAGGGCCGAAAGACCGGGGCTCAGGCTCCCGGCTGGCCGCCCTCACCGGCTGCCGGCGGGGTGGGCGCCGGCGCGTCCTCCGCGTCCCCGGGATCGGCCCGGTAGGCGTCCAGCGCGCTCAGGCCCGGCCGGAACCCGGAGCTGACGAGCTCACCGAGCAGACGCCACATGGCGCGCTCCTCGTCGAGCGTCCGGGGCAGCGTGAGCGCGAGTGCGGCGGCCAGGGGTTGCCGGCCGAGGTTGACCATCGCGCAGACCGCGCCGGCCCATTCGTCGGTGGCCACGACGGCCAGGCGGTACCAGATCACCATCAGCGGCAGCAGGCCGATCATGGTGGCGGTCACCAGCCAGGGACGTACCGCCGCGCCGACGGCGAGGTCGACGGCGGCGGCCCCGGCGACGACCAGGTGGCCGTAGAGCAGGCAGATGAAGAAGTCGACGCTCATCCGGGCCTCGTCGGTCTGCTTGCGCACCGGTTCGGGGACGGCGGCGTTGAGTTCGTGCCACAGCACTTGCGAGTCGAGCCGGTACCGGTCGTACCCGTACTCCTCGAAGCGCCGGATCGCGTTGCCGAGCCGGGTCGGCGCGACCTGCCCGTCGTCCAGCGGGTACCGGTGCAACCGCTCGTCCAGCACCGCGAACCACACCGGGCCCCTGCGGAGATCCCGTGCGAGGTGGCGGCTGATGACCGGGTGGGCCCGGAAGGCGTTCAGCGCGGCCCGCTCGTCTTCGGTCAGGTGGCCCGCTCGTTCCCGCCCGGCCAGGGACGCGGCGTCGAGGCGGTTGCGCAGCAGGTGCTTGCGGGCCAGGTGCCGCCTGCGGCGAACGCGGGCAAGCCATTTGGGCCAGCCGAGGTAGCCTTCGAGGATGCGGTAGAGCGGGGTTTGCAGGGCCGCCAGGACCAGGCCGAGCACCGCGGTGGCGAGCAGACCGAAGATCACGGACCGGGCCGCCTGGGCTCCGAGCGCGTCGAACCTGCTCAGTTCCGGCACCACGACGAAGCCGAGGATCAGCACGTTGATCAGGCTGGGCAGGACCCAGCCGACCAGCAACGCGCGCCCACCGCCCAGGGCGCTTTGGAATATCCCCGTCACTGGCTACCCGCGTCGCCGCCGCGGCGCGAACACCCGGCGGAACCACGGCTCGCGCACATCGTCGTAGGGCCCGGGGACGCCCGCCTCCGGTGTCGCCGCGGCAGCGGACTGCGCCACGACCTCCTGAGCCAACGGTAGGGCGCGCTCGTACAACCCGTCCAAGAGCGCCTGCCGCCGCTGTTCGGCGGGATCTTCGTAAAACCGCGGGCCTGCCGAAGGGCGCGCGCCGATCCGCCCCTCCGGCTGGGCACGGGGCGCGGGCGAAGGCTCGTCGAGCGTCGCGACGGGCTCGGGCGGAGGCTCGTCGAGCGTCGCGACGGTGACGTCGAGCTGTTTCTTCGACACGGCGAGCAGCACCTCGACTCCCCTGCTGGTGTGCGTGGCGAAGGACGCGTTCGCGACCCGGCAGCCCTCGAGGTACGCCGCGAACGCGACTCGCGGGTAGTAGGGGGCGATGCGCGGATCGGCGTCGGCGCCGCGGAGCACCATCTGCGCCCACTCGGCCATCACGGGCGCCACACTGGCGTCGAGCTCGTCCACCACCACCTTGAGCGTGGCCCGTGCGCGTTCTTCCTCTGCCGCGTCCGGCCTCGTTCTCGTCCCCTCGCGGCGCAGTTGATCCAGAGCCCGGCCGAGGGCCTCGTGCACGGTCCGGACCACCCGCTCAGCCTCAGTCACGCGCTCAACGTACTCGAGTTGCTACTGACAGTCCGCGAAATCGCGAAATTCGCGACCGGCAGGGGCCGTTCAGATGCCGCGGCCGGCTTCCTTGAGCTTGTCGACGGCCGTGGAGTCGCCCTCGAACTCGACGCGCACGGCGTCCCGGCCGAAGACGAACAACAGGAGTTCCACCGGGTCGCCGGTGACGGTGACCTGCTCGGCGCCGCCGCGGACGGTGGCTTCGCGGCCGTCCGTGGTGCGCAGGGTGACGCCGACGGGCACGCGTCGCAGGTTGAGCTTCGCCGCGCCGCGGGCGGCGCGCCAGGCGGCGGCGTCGCGGGCGGGGTCGGCGGGGCGCGGTTCCCAGCTCGGCCGTCCGCGACGCACGTCCTCGTGGTGGACGAGGAACTCGGCGGTGTTGGTGAGCTCGTCGAGCTTGCCGATCGAGGTGGGCCAGTACCAGGCGGGACCGCGCCGCACCCGTTCGACCAGGCGGGACCACGGCTGCGCGGCGATGCCGTCCTGCACGCGCCGGGTGTGCCCGGCCAGCGGCGGCAGGAGGATGCCCAGCGCGGCGTCGGGACGGCTCTCCCGCACGACGAGGTGCGCGGCGAGGTCGCGGGTCAGCCACCCGTCGCACAGGGTGGGCGCGTCCGGCCCGGTCTCGTCCAGCAGGCGGCTCAACTGACGACGTTCCTCGGCGGCGACACCCATGACGCCACCCTACCGGGCGGTAGGGCTCAGGACGGGGCCTCCGCGAGGTGGTGCGTCACCTGGTCCACCGAGCGGCGGCGGGTGGCCGGCGCGCTGAAGCCGTAGCCGAAGCGCAGCACGGCCTGCGGGTGGGTGGGCCGTCCGAGCAGGCGGCGCAGGCTGGACCGCATCGCCGGGACCTCGACCGCCTGCGACAGGAACGACACGCTCACCCCGGCGGTGGTGGCGGTGAGCAGGACGCGTTGCAGGGCCTGGCCGGTGCGGACCTGCGCCAGCGGCACGTCGGTGTAGGAGGACAGCACGGCGAGCAGCGGGGTGCGCTCGTAGGGCCGCTCGCCGCCGCCTCCGCCGAAGCGGCGCAGCGCGAGCTGGGTGCCGGGTTCGGCGCGTGGACCGCCGGCCACCAGCGGCACGCCGTCGTCGCGGGCGCCCTCGGTGACGGTCCAGCGGGCCAGTTCGTCCTGGAACCGCGGGTCGGCGCGCTGGGTCCGCTCCGCGCGGCGCAACAGCATGGCAAGCTCACCGGTGAGGCCCGGCTCCCGCACCAGGGTGAGCTCGGCGCCCTCGGCGAGCGCGGCCCGCACCAGCGCCTCCCGCACGTGCGGGGGCACGGTGCGTTCGGTGAAGGGGCGCCGGTTGCTGCGGCGGTAGGCGATCGCCCTGGCGAGCGCGTGGTCTTCGGGACTCGCGGCTCGCGGGCCGCCGGCGCGGACCGTGGCCAGCCGCACCGGATCGGTGTGGAGTTCCACGACGGGCGTGCGCCCCCCGGCCCGGATCGCGACACGCAGGTTGAGGATCGCGGCGCCACAGGACAACCGTGCCTCGCGCCCGTCTGGGTCGGCTGCCTGCAGGACGCGGTCGCCGTCGAGGAGGACGTCGATCCGGTCGCCGGCGACCTCGAACCGCCAGGGCTGGGAGTTGTGCGGCGACGGCGCGCGCACCGCCGCTTCGAGGGCGGAGCGGATCACGGACATGTGGTTCTCCCGGGGCGGGCTGGAGTGCTTGCCCGGTCCACTGTTCCCGGGCGCGGCCGCGCCGCGGCAGAGCACAAGGTGCCCGACAGCGGGGACTTCGGTCCCTTCGGTGTGCAGCACTCCGCCTGGCTCGTCGGCTGGTTCCGCGCCGGGACGTGCCCGAACGACAGGTCCCGGCGCGATGATCGCCGTAAACGGCGGGGGCAACATCTGCGCCGCACCGCGGTCCCGGCCACCGCCCGCCGCGCATCCCGCGCCACCGCCCGCCCGCGCCACCGCCGCACGGTCCCGGCCAGGCGCGCACGTTCCCGGCGCCGCCCGGTGCCCGCGGCGACTCGTGTTGTCCCTACGCGCTCACCGCCTCCTCGTCGGCGCCCACGATGTGGTCCACGAAGCCGTAGGCGAGCGCCTCTTCGGCGTCGAACCAGCGGTCGCGGTCGGCGTCGGCCACGATGCGGTCCAGCGGCTGGCCCGTTTGGCGCGCCGTGATCTCCGCGAGGCGGCGCTTCATGCGGCCGAACACCTCCGCCTGGATCGCGATGTCGGTGGCCTCCCCGCCGATGCCCGCCGACGGCTGGTGCATCACCACCCGCGTGTTCGGCAGCAGATAGCGCTTTCCGGGCGTGCCGGAGGACAGCAGGAACTGGCCCATCGACGCCACGAAGCCCAGGCCCCACGTGGAGACGTCGGGCTGGATCAAGCGCATCGTGTCGTAGATCGCCATGCCAGCGGTCACCGAACCGCCCGGCGAGTTGATGTAGAAGGTGATGTCCTTGCGCGGATCCTCGGCCGCCAGCAGCAACAGCTGCGCGGTGATGCGGTTGGCGACCGCGTCGGTCACCTCCGAGCCGAGGAACACGATGCGGTCGCGCAACAGCTGCTCGAACACCGAATCGTCCAAAGAGGCCGACACGCTCGCCGACGGAAGAATTCGCAGAGTCATGCCCCGATCCTAGGCGGCACAACCACTTCCGGACAGGCGTGTTCGCCCTGAGCGTGTTCGCCACAAGCGATCAACCCGCGTCGATCAGGCCCTCGCGAATCGCGAACAACGCCGCCTGCGTCCGCGACGGCAACTGCAGCTTCGTCAGCACGTGGCTGACATGAGTGCGCGCCGTCCGCTCACTGATCGACAGCTTCGTCGCGATCTGCCGGTTGGACAGCCCCTTCGCGACCAGCGCCAGGATCGTCCGCTCGCGCGCGGTGAGCGCCGCGAGCCCCATCGGCGGCGACACCAGCTGCCGCGTCAGCCGGGCCGCCACCGCCGGGTCCAGGTGCACCTCGCCTCGCGCGGCGGACCGGATCGCGGCCGCGACCTCGTCCGGGTCGGCGTCCTTGAGCAGGTAGCCGGCCGCCCCGGCCTGCAGCGCCACGTGCACGCGCTCGGTCTCGCCGAAGCTGGTCAGCACCACCACCCGCACGCCCGGGTACTTCGCGGTGATCGCCTTGAGCGCGGTGATGCCGTCCACCTTGGGCATCAGCACGTCCATCAGCACGACCTGCGGCAGCTCGCCCTGCGCGGCCAGCCGCGCCAGCTCCGCCAGGGCCCGCTCGCCGTCGGCGGCCTCGGCGACCACCTCGATGCCCTCGGCGCTTTCCAGGTAGGCCGCGATGCCGCGCCGCACCACGGCGTGGTCGTCGACCACCAGCACCCCGATCACGCCGGTCACCGCGGGCACGGCATCCGCACCCTGACCCGGCACCCGGCGGCGGTGTTGCCGATCTCCATCGTTCCCCTCCAGCGCTGGGCTCGTTCCCGCATGGACACCACGCCGAGCCCGCCCGCGGGCGGCCCGGTCAGCCCGATCCCGTCGTCGCAGATCTCGACCACCAGTTCCCCGCCCGCCCTGGACACGCTGACCACCGCGGTGGTCGCCTGGGCGTGCTTGACGACGTTGTGCAGGCCCTCCTGCACGATCCGGAACACGTCCTCGGCCTGCTCGGCGGGCAGTTCCGGCTGCTCGCCCGACCAGAACCGGATCTTCACCCCGGAGGACGCCTGCACCGACTCGGCCAGCGTCCGCACCGCCTCGCCGAGCCCGCGCCCCGCCAGCTCCAGCGGGTGCAGCTGCAGCACCAGGCCGCGCAGGTCGGCCAGCGCCTGCTGGGCCAGGTCGAGCAGTTCGTCGGCGATGTCGCGCACCTTGCCGTCGCCGGCGTGCGCGCGCAGCGCCTTGGCCTGCATCCGCATCGAGAACACCTGCTGCACCACCGAGTCGTGCAGCTCGCGCGCCAGCCGGGCCCGCTCCTCCAGCCGCGCCTCCTGCCGGGAGCGGGCCAGCAGGTCGGCCGAGTCGACGGCCATCGCGGCCTGGTCTGCCATGGCCTCCAGGAACTCCAGCATCTCCCCCGCCGGGTCCTCGCCCGGCGAGTAGAACGCGTTGAGCACACCGACCGCGCGACCGCGCACCACGAGCGGGACCGCGGCGAAGGTGTCCCAGTCGGGGGCGCCCATGATCGCGTGCAGCGGTCCCCACGCGGGATCGGCCAGCACCGCGGCCTTGCGGTGCGGCACGACGATCCGCTTCTGCGCCTGGAACGCCTCGACGAACATCAGCCTGGCGCCCAGCCGGCGGCACTCCTCCAGGCGTTCGGTGAAGTCGTCGGCGTCGGTGAACCCGGCCTTGCCGACGACCCGCATGGTGCCGCCCTCGACACGCAGGATCTGCACGGCCGCGATGTGCGTGGCCTGCACGACCTCCCGCGCCACGACGTCGAGCGTCACGCTCAGCGAGGCCGCGTCGGCGACGCTGGACGCGGCGCGCGCGATCGCGGCGAGCCGGCGTTGCCCGTCACCGGCCGTCCGCGCACCGCGGTGGCAGGCGCTCGTCAGTTCGGTCAAGCTGGACCCCTTCGTTCAGCGGCCCCCAGTCTCACCAGCGCGAGCGCCCGCACGCAAGGGATCCGCGACAGATGTCCTACTCCGGACGGGCGGGTCGATGCCGAGCCAGCGGAACGCGTTGTGCCACAACAGGTCCGCCTCCTGCTCCGGCGGCAGCCCCAGCAGGCGTGCGGTGCGGCCGGCCGGTTCCTCGCGCGGCATGGCCGGGAAATCCGAGCCGATCAGCAGCCGGTCGGCGCCGAGCAGGTCCACCAGGTAGCGCAGGGCGCGGACGTCGAACACCATCGAGTCGTAGAAGAACCGGCGGGCGTACTCCAGCGGCGACGGGCCGTCGTCGGGAATGATCGCCCTCTCCCGCACCGGGGGCTCCTCGTTCCAGGTGCCGCTCCAGAAGTACTGGGCGCGGGTCACCATCAGCGGGAAGCCGCCCGCGGCGTGGCTGAAGGAGATCCGCAGGCCGGGGCACTTGGCCGCGGTCCCGCCGCTGATCAGCGAGGCCGCCGCGAGCGCGCCCTCGATGCCGACCACGTAGGTGCCCATGGCCGACGCCGGCAGGCGGTCCATCGGGGCGGGCATGGCGTGCACGAACACCGGCAGGTCCAGCCGCTCGGCCTCGGCGAAGAACGGCAGGAAGCGTTCGTCGCCGATCGAGGCGCCGAGCACGTTGGACGCGATCTCCACGCCCCGCAGCCCGGCCTCGGCGATCGCGGTCAGTTCGGCGGCCGCGGTGTCCGGGTCCTGCATCGGCACCATCCCGAACCCGGCGAACCGCGTGGGGTCGGTGGCGCACAGCTCGGCCGTGAACTCGTTGACGTGCCGGGCGAGCGCCAGACCGTCCCCGAGGGGCAGGTCGTAGCGCAGCAGCGGCGGCATCGGGCTGAGGACCTCGAAGTCCACCCCGGACGCGGCCATCTCCTCGATCCGCCGCTCGGCGTCGAAGAAGGCGTCCCGGGCGCGGAACCGCAGCGACCCGAACAGCAGCTCGCGGGCGGTGTCGCCGTCGACCGGCGTCATGCGCGGGAAGCACTCGGGGGCGTCGGCCGGGTAGTCGCGGGGCAGCAGGTGGGCGTGGGCGTCGGCGAGCATCGGGCTCCTCACGGGTGGACGGAGACGTGGACGGCGGACTCGCCGGGCACCTCGCCGGCTAGGGTCTCCATGGCCAGTGCCGCCTGTTCGAGGCCGAAGGTGTGGGTGTGCAGCTTCGCCAGCGGGTAGCGGCCGGATTCGATGATCGCGATGGCCTGCTTGTTGGCGGTCGCGTCCACCCCGAACGCGCCGACGACGGTGAGCGCGCGGTTGATGATCAGGTCGGTGGGCACCGGGATCTCGCGGCCGCCCTTGAGCCCGGCCAGCACGACCCGCCCGCCCTGCCGCGCGGCCTTGAACGCGTCGGTCACGGGCGCCGCGGCCATCGGGGTCAGTTCCAGGACGACGTCGGCCATCGCGCCGCCGGTGACGTCGCCGACGAACTCGACGGTGTCCACGGCGTCGTCGCCGTCCACCACGATGGCGTGGTCGGCGCCCAGGTCGAGGGCGAGGTCGAGCTTGTGCCGGTCGGACGCCAGCCCGGTGACGATGATCGTGCCGGCCCCGGCATGCCGCGCGGCGATCACACAGGACAGGCCGCGCTGCCCGGCGCCGAGCACCAGCACGGTGTCGCCGAGACCGACCTGGCCGAGCCCGCACGCCCACCGCACCCCGGCGCCCAGCGGGTTGAACATGGCCGCGACCTCGGCCGGCACCGACTTGTCGATTTTGTGCAGCACCGCGCCGGGCGAGAGGTAGAGGTGCTCGGCGAGCCCGCCCCACAGCGACGGCGCGACGTCGATGCCGGTGACGCCGTGGCCGCGGGTGCGGTTGGGGCAGAACTGGTAGCGGCCGGTCAGGCAGTGGTGGCAGGACCGGCACGGGATGATGACCTCCAGCGCGACCCGGTCCCCCGGCTGCACGCCCCACCGCTTCGCGGCTTCGTCGCCGATCTCCTCGACGATGCCGAGCGGTTCGTGGCCGGGGATCACCGGGCCGCCGGAGCCCATGCGCAGGTGTCCCTTGTAGGCCTCGACGTCGCTGCCGCAGATGCCGTTGGCCTCCACGCGCAGCAGTCCGGTGTCTGGTCCGATCTGCGGGCGCGGGAACTCCCGCATCTCGATGGCGCGCGGGCCGGTCTGCACGGCGGCGCGGACGGTTTCTCCCATGGCGAGGCGCCTTTCTGGTCAGCCGGCGAGCCGGGTCAGGCGGGACTTCATCTCGGAGCGCTCCAGCGATCCGGGCGGGACGAGGGTGACCGCGGCCCGCACCGACAGCCGGGAGCGGATCAGGTGCTCCAGTTCGCCGCGCAGCTGGTCGCGGTCGCCGGGGTGCTCGCCCCATTCGGCCTCGACGGACAGCGGCGGTTCGACGCGCGGGCCCGGTCCGGGCAGCACGATCTGCACCGCGCCGGTGGTGCGCGGGTGCAGGGTCTGCACGAGGTCGCGCACGGCGGAGGGGAACACGTTGACGCCGAGCACGATCAGCATGTCGTCGGTGCGGCCGACGCAGCGGATCAGCGGGGCGTCGTCGGGGGCGAGGCCGGTGACGACGACCCGGTCGCGGGTGCGGAACCGGACCAGTGGGCAGCATTCGCGGTCGACGGAGGTGTAGACCAGCTCGCCGGTCGCGCCGGGCTCGGGGACGACGGGCCGGCCGGTGTCCGGTTCGATCAGCTCGACGACGACGTGCCGCCCGCCGGTGAACCGCATTCCGCCGGTGCCCGGTTCTTCGCCGAACAGGACCGGCGCCATGTCGGCGTTGCCCAGGCCTTCGGTGACCGTCGCGCCCCATTCGGCTTCCACGTGCGCGCGGAACGCGGGCTCTCCCCCGCCGGGCTCGCCGCCGACGAACACCTTCCGCACGCCGAACTCGCGGGGGTCGCGGCCGTGCGAGCGCAGGTACTCGGCGAGGTAGCGGGCGTAGGACGGGGTCGAGTGCAGCGCGGTGACGCCGAGGGTTTCCAGTGCCAGCAACGCTTTCTCCGACGCGCCGGTGCCGATGGGGACGACGGTGGAGCCGATGGATTCGAGCGCGTCGCGGATGGGCAGACCGCCGACGAACAGGGTGAGCCCGGCGCCGTGCAGGACGACGTCGTCGGGGCGGGCGCCCATGGTGCGGAAGGCGCGGGCGACCATTTCGGTCCAGGACTGGGCGTCGCGGCGGGTGACGCCGACCCAGCTGGGTTTGCCGGTGGTGCCGGTGGAGGCGTGCACGCGGATCACGTCGGCCAGCCCGGTGCCGGCGTGGCGGCCCAGCGGCGGCGCGGCGGCCTGCGACTCGCGCAGCATGGCCTTGGTGGTGAAGGGCAGTTTCGGCAGGTCGGCGAGCGAGTCGACGGCGGCGGGCTCGACGCCGTGCCCGGTCCAGAGGTCCGCGTAGAACGGCGACCGCGCGGGCAGCTCCCGCAACTGTCCGCGCAGCGCTGCGGTGACGGCCTCGCGGTCCGCGGGCGCGACGAAATCGGGTGTGACCACAGGAGGACCTTTCTTGTGAAGCGGCGGAGCCGCTTGCGGTGGGCCGTCAGCCGGCACCGCCGCGGGCTCTGGGCGGCCCAGCCGCGCGGAGCGCGTCCGTTGAGGGTGGTGGTGGGCTGGCGGGCGGGCGGTTCCTCGCGAGGACAGCGCCGACGTGGTGATGGCGCTGTCGCGCGGAGCGCGTCCATCAGGGGTGGTGGTCGGGCCGGCGGGTGGGAATTCATGAGGAGGCGATCCCACAGCGAGGGGCCGTCTCAGGTTCCGCCACCCGCACCGCCACGCAGGCCGCGTCCTACTGGCATCGCCGTGAGCGCGGGCCGCGCGACGTGGGGAAGGACTTCGGCGCCGAGCAGGGCGATGTGCTCGAGGTCGTGGATGTCGTAGATGTGCAGGTACACGGTGTCCGCGCCGGCGTCGGCCAGGTCGCCGATCCGGTCGACGACCTGGGCGGGGGTGCCGACGGCGGCGTGCTCGCGGATGAAATCGGAGCCGATGATCTCGCCGCGGCGGGCGGCTTCGGCGGGGGTGGCGCCGCAGGCGACGGGCAGCACCGCGGACAGCCGCGGTTCGGCGGGGTCGCGGCCGATCGCCTCGCAGGCCCGGTGGAAGGTCGCGTAGCGTTCGCGCAGGTCGCCGCCGAGGGCGCCGTTGAACTCACTGGCATAGCGCGCCGCGATCGCCGGTGTGCGCCTCGGGCCGCTGCCGCCGACGATGATCGGCGGGTGCGGGTGCTGGACGGTGCGGGGCGGGGTCCGGTTGTCGTCGATGCGATAGTGCTTGCCGTCGAAGGAAAACGGGCTCGTGCGCCACAGGCCGGTGATGATCGCCAGCTGTTCCTCCAGCCGGTCGAACCGCTCGCCGGTGCAGGGGAACGGGATGCCGAACGCGGCGTGCTCGCGTTCGTACCAGCCGGTGCCCAGGCCGAGTTCGGCGCGGCCGCCGCTCATCTCGTCGAGGCTGGCGACGATGGTGGCGAGGATGCCGGGCTGGCGGAACGTGGCGGCGCCGACCAGCGCGCCCAGCCGCACCCGGCTGGTGTCGCGCGCGAGGCCGCCGAGGGTGGTCCAGCAGTCGGTGGGCCGGTAGGTGGTGTCGGCGGGGTCGACGCCGAGCAGGTGGTCGGAGCGGAAGAACGCGTCGAAGCCGGCGTCCTCGGTGGCGCGGGCCAGGGCGAGGATGTCGTCGTAGCGGGCACCGTGGCGGGGCTCCATGAGCACCCGCAGCCGCAGGTCAGAGCGTGCCACGCAGCGACACCGCCTTCACCTGGGTGTAGTCGAGCACGGCGTCGGCGCCCATGGTGCGGCCGAAGCCGCTGCGCTTGTAGCCGCCGAACGGCGCGCCGGTGACCCCGGCGCCGAGCGCGGCGTTGACCGCGACCTGCCCGGCCTGCAGTCCCTTCGACATCCGCACCGCGAGGCCGAGGTCCCGCGTCCACACCGAGGCGACGAGGCCGTATTCGGTGCCGTTGGCCACTTCCAGAGCGTCCTCTTCGGACTCGACCGGGATGACCGACAGCACCGGGCCGAAGATCTCCTCCTGTGCGATGCGCATGTCCGGGGCGACGTGGTCGAACAGCGTCGGCTGGACGAAGAACCCGCGGTCGAACCCGTCCGGCACGCCGCCACCGAGGACCAGTTCGGCGCCCTCCTCGCGGCCGAGGCGCACGTAGTCCAGCACGCGGGCGTGCTGCTTGGCGTTGATGAGCGGGCCCATCTGGACCGGCTCGTGCCACGGCCCGACCCGCACCTTCGCCAGGTGCTCGGCCAGCCGCCGCACCACTTCGGCGTGCACGGACCGCTCGACGACGACGCGGGACCCGGCGGCGCAGATCTGCCCGGTGTTGAGCGTGATGCCCATGGCGATCGCGGGGATCGCGGCGTCCAGGTCGGCGTCGGCGAAGATCACCTGCGGGGACTTGCCGCCCAGTTCCAGGTGCAGCGGCACGAGGTTGCGCGCGCAGGCGGCCATCACGAGCGAGCCGGTTTCCGGGGAGCCGGTGAAGCTCATCCGCCGGATGCCCGGGTGCACCGGCAGTGCCGCACCCGCTTCGCCGCCGTAGCCGGTGACGACGTTGACCACGCCGGGCGGGATGCCCGCGTCGAGCGCGAGCCGGGCCAGTGCGAGCGGCGTGAGCGGCGCGTCCTCGGCGGGTTTGACAACGATCGTGTTGCCCGCAGCGATGGCGGCGCCGACGTCGTTGACGAACATCGGGCCGGGCGCGTTCCACGGGATGATGCTGCCGACCACGCCGTAAGGCTCGCGCAGGGTCAGCCCGAGCACGCCGGGGCCGGCGGGCAGCGACACGCCCTGCACCTTGTCGGCCTGCCCGGCGATGAAGGTGAGGATCCGCGCCAGCGGCGGCGGTCCCCAGTGCGGGCGGCCGACCTCGCGCGATTCGAGCTGGTCGATCTCGGTCTCGTGCTGCTCGATCAGCTGCACCCACCGCAGGATCAGCTTGGCGCGCTCGGTGGCGGGGGTGTCGCGCCAGGCCGGGAAGGCGGCCTGCGCGGCGGTGACCGCGGCGTCGACGTCGGCGGCGCCGCCGCGGGGAACCCGGGCGAGGACTTCGCCGGTGGCCGGGTCGAGCACGTCGATGCTGTCCCCGCCGGCCGCGGGGACCCAGTCGCCGCCGACGAGGTGGGTGTTCTCCGTGACCAGGGCCCCTGGGCCCGGCAGAACAGTCGTCATAACCGCTCTCCTCGCTGTTGGTGAACCCGACTCTGCCGGGCCCGCGGCGAGCGGAGCGAGGCGTCTTTCGCGACGCGGAAAGGGTTCGCCGGGTGCTCCCGCCGACGCGGACGGGAGCACCCGGCGGAGGGTCAGAGCTTGCTGCTGGTCTTGGCGAGGACACCTGCGAGCAGGTCGTAGTCGACGTCCTGCCCCTCGGTGATGTCGGCGGCCTTGCGGTCGCCGTTGCCCAGGGCTCTCAGGACTCCCTTGACGGGCTCGATGTCCCCCGCCTCGAACACCATGAACGACACCTTGTTGCGGGCCACGTGGATCACCGCGGCGTGCTTGCCGTTCTTCAGGAAGTGCGGTTTGCCGTACTGCAGCGCCTCTTCGGCGTCCGGGATGGTGGCGTGGACCATCGAGCGCAGCTTGGTGCAGACCTCCGCCTGCCAGGGCAGCGTCTTGGCGATGTAGTCGGTGACTTCGTTGTGCACGACGTTCTCCTCCGTGGTGGTCGTTGTCAGGACTTGGCCGTGGCCGGCCGGTAGGTGTGGACGACGGCGCCGGTGCCGAACACCGTCGTGTCGAGCAGGTCGAGGGTCATGGCGCTCTCCTCGCGGAACAGCGGCTCGCCTTTGCCCTTGACGACCGGGCACACCCAGATCCGGTACTCGTCGAGCAGGCCTGCCGCCGCGAGGGCATCGGTCAGGCGGCCGGTGCCCCAGATCAGAATGTCGGCGCCGTCCTGCTCCTTCAGCTCCGCGACCCGGGCGACGAGATCGGCCCCGGGGATGACGACGGTGGGGTTCCAGGCGGACGTGCCGACCGGCTGGGACGCCACCACGTACTTGGTGATGCTGTTGACGTGGTCGGCGTAGGGGTTGCCGCCCATCTGGGGCCACGCCTGCGCCATGCCTTCGTAGGTGACGCGTCCGAGCAGCAGCGCGTCGGCGGCCGTGGTCATCGCGAACGCGTAGGCCTGCGCTTCCTCGTTCGAGTACTGCAGCGACCACTCGTGCGGGTTGTCGATGAAGCCGTCGAGGGTGGCGTAGGTGGAGGTGATGATCTTGCGCATGGGTTTGTCTCCTTATCGGCCGGACTGGCGGGCGTTCCGCCAGGTGGTGCTGTCGACGAAGTGGTTGTCGTAGCGCTCTTGCGCGCCGAGGACGGTTTCCGGTCCGGCGGCGCCGGTGCGGACCTGGTCGAGGAGCCGGAAGTACCCGAACCGCTCCACGCCGGGGGTGAACACGATCAGCAGGTCCGCGCCGGACCCCGGCGCCGCGCCGAAGGCGTGGACGGTGCCCGGCGGGACGAACAACAGGTCGCCTTCGCACGCCGTGACGATCTCGTCGCCGACCAGCACCTGCAGGACCCCGCCGAGGACGAAGAACGTCTCCGCGGAGGTGCGGTGGTAGTGCGGCGGAGCGCCGTCCTGGCCCTCCCCCAGCGTGGTGCGGGTGGCGCTCAGGAAGCCACCGGTCGACGACACGTCAGCGAGCAGGGCGACCGTGTCCGGCCCCGTTCCCAGGACCTCCGCCTCGTTGCGCGGCACCAGGAGGGGCGGGACCTCTCCGGTGGCGAGTGGTGGTGTGCTCATGTCCGTATAGTCACACAGCCTGATAGTAAGCTGTCAAACTATCTTTCGTCGAATAGACTGGCGGCGTGAGTGACACGAAGGCACAGCAACCCGACGCGGTCGACGCCGTGATCGAGGCGTGGCAGCGGGAACGACCGGACCTGGACCTCGACGCGATCGCCGTCGCGGGCAGGCTGGGGCGGGTGGGGCTCCTCCTCGCGCCGGCGCAGGAGAAGGTGTTCACGACGTTCGGGCTGCAGCGGGGCGAGTTCGACGTCCTCGCGACGCTGCGCCGGTCGGGCGATCCGTACACGCTCACGCCGTCCCAGCTCTCCGCGACGCTGATGCTGACCCGGGCCGGCATGACGAGCCGGCTGGACCGGCTGGAGGCGGCGGGGCTCGTCGAGCGCACGCTCGATCCCGCGGACCGGCGCAGCTTCCGGGTCCGGCTGACCGACAAGGGCTTCGCCACGGTGGACGAGGCGATGACAGCGCACACCGCCAACGTGACCCGGCTGCTGTCCGCGCTCGACGGGGAGCAACTCGGCGCACTCGACGACCTCCTGCGGATCCTGCTGCGCGCTCTGGACGGTTAGAGCATGTGCCGGCGGTGCCTGCGGGCCGGTGCAGGCCACGGAACCTGAGGCGGCCCACCACCACACCACGATCGCGCCGCGTCCGGCGGCGCCCCCAGCACGGCGGCGCGGTCCTGGCCAAGAGCCGCCCGCGCTGTCGGATCGGACGCACGCCTGCGGCGGCGCACGCTGACGGCCCGCCGCGCGGCTGCGCCGCTCTGGACGGTTAGAGCCGGGTCGATGCGACATCCGTCGCGGGCGGCGCACGGCAAGGGGCCGACGACGTGCGGCTGCCGCGCTCCTTTACTGGAGGCACCCGTTTCCTCCAGAGTCGAAGGTGGGTGGCTGCCGCATGGCCGGTTCGACACCCAGCAGGGCCTCGATCCTGCTGGCCAGCTGCGTCGGGACGTCGATCGAGTGGTACGACTACTACGTCTTCGGCAGCGCGTCGGCGCTGGTGTTCGGATCGCTGTTCTTCCCGTCGTTCTCCCCGGTGGCCGGCACGCTCGCGGCGTTCGGCACGTTCGCGGTCGGCTTCATCGCGCGCCCGCTCGGCGGCGCGGTGATCGGGCACTTCGGCGACCGCATCGGCCGCAAGTCGATGCTCGTGCTGACGCTGATGCTCGCCGGGCTGGCCACGTTCCTGATCGGCCTGCTGCCGACCTACGCCGCGATCGGGGTGGCCGCGCCGATCCTGCTGGTGTTCCTGCGGCTGGTGCAGGGGTTCGGCGTCGGCGGCGAGTGGGGCGGCGCGGTGCTGGTCGCCACCGAGCACGCCACGCCGCGGCAGCGGGCGGTGTACGGCAGCTTCGCGCAGTTCGGCGTGCCGATCGGGGTGCTGACCTCGAACCTGGTGTTCCTGCTGGTCGTGGAGACCACCGGCGATGGGTTCGCCACCTGGGGCTGGCGGATCCCGTTCCTGGTCAGCGTCGCGCTGCTGGTGGTCGGGATGCTGGTGCGGCGCACGCTGACCGAGAGCCCGGAGTTCCAGCGGGTGCGCGAGAAGCGGCAGGTCAGCCGGGTGCCCGCGGCGACGCTGCTGCGGGAACGGCCGGGCACGCTGCTGCTGGCGAGCCTGGCCGCGATCGCGCCGCCCGCGGTGGGTTACACGGTGATGGTCTACATGCTCAGCTACGGCACGCAGGCCGCCGGGTTCGGGCGCAGCACGCTGCTCACGTTGATCCTGGCGTCGACGGTGCTGTGGATCGCGGGGATCTACGTGGCGGCGCGGTGCGCGGACCGCTGGGGCAGCGAGCCGGTGTACGCGGTCGGCGCCGCTTTCGCGGTGGTGTGGGCGTGGCCGCTGTTCCTGCTCGTGGACACCGGAAGTGTCGGCGCGGCGCTGCTGGCGTTCATGGTCGCCGGGATCGTGCAGGCGATCATGGCCGGGGCGCAGGGCGCGTTGTTCACCGAGATCTTCCCGGCGCGGATGCGGTTCAGCGGGGCCTCGATCGCTTACCAGATGGGCGGTCTGGTGGGTGGTGCGGTGACCCCGCTGGCCGCGACGGGGCTGTACGGCGCCTACCACTCGTCGACGCCGATCGCCGTCTACTTGGGACTGTTGTGCGCGGTGAGCCTGGTGGCGGTGCTGGTGCTGCCCGCGCCGTCGCGCGCGACGGCGCCCGAGGCCGTCGGGAGCGTGCGATGACCACCGCGGCAGGCCGGGTGCTGGCCGTGCTGTCGGCGTTCGGGCCGCGGCACCGGTCGCTGTCGCTGAGCGACATCGCGCGCCGGGCCGGGCTGACGTTGCCGACTGCGCACCGGCTGGCGGGCGAGCTGGTGTCGTGGGGTGGCCTGGAGCGGGACCCGGCGGGCCGGTACTCGGTGGGGTTGCGGTTGCTGGAGCTGGCCGCGCTGGCGCCGCGCGGGCTGCAGTTGCGGGAAGCGGCGTTCCCGTTCCTGGACGATCTGCACTCGCTGACGCGCGGGAACGTGCACCTGGCGGTGCGGGACGGCCGCGAGGTCGTGTACGTGGAAACGCTGCGCGCCAGGGCCGCCGCGACGAACAGCCGGGTGGGCGACCGCTGGCCGATGCACGCGACGGGCACCGGGCTGGTGCTGCTGGCGCACGCGGAGCCGGCGTTCCAGGCCGAGGTGCTGCGCTCACCGCTGGAGCGGTTCACCCGCTACACGATCACGGACCCCGGCGAGCTGCGGCGGCAGCTGGCGTTCATCCGCCAGTTCGGAGTGGCGGTCGCGCGGGGCACGATCACCCCGGACGACCTCGTGGTGGCCGCCCCCGTGCGAGACCCATCAGGCCAGGTCGCCGCGGCGATCAGCGTGGTGGTGCAGGTGGCCGGCGCCCGGCCGAGGGAGCTGGCGCGCCTGCTGACGGCCACGTCACGCTCGTTGTCGCAGCGACTGGCCGGCGCACCCGCCCGGGTGGTGGAACCCTCGGGTGCGCGGCAGGCCGGGTGAGCTACAACGGCATCCGATTCCTGACCGGGTCGGCGGCCGCGGGCGCTGCACCGAGGCGCGACGGCTGCTGACTCACGCCCCGCCTTCCCGGCGGTTGCGGTCAGTGGTGGCGTCGGCGTGCCGTGTGCCGGAGCTGGAGGATGCGCGCGGAGCCGATCAGGGCGACCAGCAGGGCTCCGCCGACGGCGGCGAGAAGCATGGCCACGCCGGCCGGCAGGGTCCCGCTAGCACCGAGGAACGTCAGCTCGGTCCGGGTGGGGTTCTGCAGGATGAAGATCAGCAGGAAGACCAGGACGAGCACGGCGATGATCACCGCGACCCAGGTGCCGCTGATCCTGGTCCGCGCCACGCGGGTCTTCCGGGGCCGGGACGCGGGCGTCGGTGCGGGTTCACCGGCGGCGGCCTGCGGTGCCGCCGGGCCGGCGACAACCGGGGCGGGTGGTGCCGCGTCGTGCTGCTTCTCCGGCTGAGAAACCGATGTGTCGTCGGTACCGTAGCGAGCGCGGGCGCGCCGAGCGCGGTCCAAGAGGTTCGACATGACGTGCCTCATCTGTAGTCCCGGTGCGGGCTGGCACTACAGAATGCGGTGTCGTCGTGGCCGGATGTGTTCATCCTACGCGCCCAGTGGCGGCCTGGCTGTGTCACCCGTTGCCGGGCACGAGCGTCTGCGTGAGGTCGGGTACCCGATCGGCGGGCGACAGCAGTTCGGCGTACCGGCCGAGCATGCGGTCGCCCAAGTGACGGTAGTAGTCCGGCAGTCTCGTGGTGCGTCCTTCGTGGAAGGCCAGGAACCGCGGATCGTCGCGCAGCATGCCCAGGATCCGGCGGAAGCTGGCGATGTCGCCGCGGAAGGCCGCGGTACGCGCACGGTGGACGTAGCGGATGAGGCGGTGGGACGTCGAGCGCAGTCGGCGGCGCAGCATGGCGGGCGATGCGGCGTGGGCGTACAGCTCGGTGAGCTTGGTGTAGTAGGTGATCGGATCGTAGTGACGCAGGGTGGTGACCAGGTACGGCGCGTAGTAGAAGCTGAACGGCATCGTGGTGAGGATGCGTCCATCGGCGGTGAGCTGGTCGTGCAACGGGGTGCCGCCGAAAGGCATCGGGATGTTGATCGTGGGCCAGACGAACGGGGTGCGGTCCATGAATCGTTCGGTCAGCTCGACCGGTTCGTCGCCCTGGTCGGTGTCGAGCCCGAACATGAAGTTCGCCTGCAGGTAGGGCACGTTCTCCGCGAGCCGGGTGAAGTGGTCCGCCACGTGGTCGACCTTGGCCACGCCACCCTCGCGGCCCACACCGGCTTTGTTCGAATAGTCGGTCCAGGACTCCACGCCCGGCGCGACCATGACGCAGTTGGTGTCCTTGAGCCGCCTGGGCCGGTTCCCGCGCAGCACGGTCAGCGAGCTCTCGATGATGTAGGGCGGCCGCTCGCCCGGCGGCTGAGCCTGCAGCACGTCCAGGACCCTGTCGAAGGTCACCGCGAAGTTCGGGTCGTGGAACACGATCAGGGTGCCAGGCAGGTGCCGGGCCAGATACCGCAGGTCTTCGGCCATCCGCTCGGGCGGCAGCAGCCGGTAGCGGGTGTTCCAGTCGATGCAGAAATCGCAGTGATAGGGACAGCCCATGCTGGCCAGCATGGGCACGGCGGACAGCAGCAACGGTTTGCGGCCCCAGAAGAACGCCGACGCACGGATCTCCGGCATCCGCTCGGCCACGGTCGGCACGTCGTCGAACGGGCGGGCCGCCGAGATCACACTGCCCGGATCGTACTGGCCGGCGAGGATGCCGGAGATCAGTTCGGCGTCGCATTCACCGACGACCAGGTCGAAGAAGCGCAGGCAGTCGACCGGGAACGCCTTGGCGTGCGGGCCGCCGATCACCGTGCGCACACCGGCCCGCCGATACAGCTTGGCCAGCGCGTAGGCGAGGTGGCTGACCTGCGTGTAGCAGGCGATGAACACCACGTCCAGGTCCCTGGGCAGCAGCCGGTGCGGGTCGCCCAGACCGTAGTAGGTGGCGTAGAACGTCTCGTGCCCCTGCCGACGGCACCACACCGAGATCGCCTGCGGGGTGATGCCGGCGAACTGCTTGGTCATCAACAGCCGATAGCCCACCTCCGCCGGCCCCCGAGCCGGCGGAGCCAGGATGTCCAGGATTCCCACTCTCATCACTCGGTTCTCCTCGCGCACATCGCCCGCTCCCCTGGCTGATCACTGGACCGTCGACGTCGGTTTGCCGGTGAAGCGGAATTCGACCGCGGTGGGCAGGGCCTGCAGGTCCAGCGCCTGACGCAGCCTGGGCAGCGCCTCGGTGCGCACCCGGTGCCGGATGGCGGTGAGGGACGCCTGTTGTTCGGTGTGGATCACCACCGTGAGGGTGGCGTTGTGCTGCGCCCCGGTGAGGGAGGCGTCGGCGGCCCGCACCCCGGGGTACGTTTCGATCTCGTCGGCGAAGGGCTCGACCGCGGTGGTCGTGGCCAGTTCGGTGCGGCCCCGGTCCGGGTCGCTTTCCAGGCGCCAGATGTCGCGGCGTGGCTTGCGGACCAGTTGCGCCGCGAGCCACCGGAGGCACAGGAGCCCGAGGATGACGGCGACCGCGGCGACGAGGTAGAGCGCCCAGGTAGGGGGCCGCCCCGTGCCGGGGACCAGCGTACTCGCCGGGTCGAACAAGCCCGGCCATCCGAAATGGGTGGCCAGGGTGAGTCCGCCGGCCGCGAACAAGACCAGCCCGAGCAGTGCGAGCACGCCACGGTTGAGCCGCCCCGGCGGGTTGTGGGCGCTCATTTCTGGCTCCGCGTGCTGCGTACCCGCACCCGCAGTGCCGGCGGCGCCGCCAGTGAGATCTCCGCGATCCGTCGTTCGAGCGCCGTGTACACCGCGTCGGCAAGGCCCTCGGCGCTCGCGCGGTCGGTGCGCACGTTCGCCGTCACGCGGCGGCGGCGAACGGCGAGCCTGGCCCGGCTCACGCCGTCGACCCCGGCGGCCGCCGCACTCAGTGTGGTGCGCAACCCCCGGCGCGAGGCGCCGGCGTCGAGCCCGTTGCCGTCGTCGTCGAGCGGAATGACGGTCGCCGAGCCCGGCAGGACCGCCGCCAACAGCAACACCAGCCCGAGGGCCGCGGCCACCGCGCCGGCGAGCAGGGCCCCCCAGCTGTCCCACCGCGTCGTGTGCAACGTTTCCGCTACCGCGTCGTAGCTGATGAGCGGCTGCCGCCCGGCGAGCATCTGAATCGCCGACGTCGCGACCAGCGCCGATGCCGCGAGAAGTGCCACGGCGCTCAGACTTGCCGGCAGGCTGCGGCGGGGACGGCGGATCACCGGATCCTCCCTGTGGCGGACGGTCCGTGCAGGGCGGTCACGGTGATGTCGACCCGCGACACGGCCAGCCCGGTCAGCTCGCCGACCCGCCGCACCAGATGGGCCCGGACCCGCTCGCAGGTCGCCGCGACCGGCTTCGGGTAGGCGATCGACAGACGGACGTCCAGTTCGGCGGTAGCGCCGTCCACCCGGGCCTGCACGCCGGCGGCACGGTCCTGGTCCTCGGCGCCGACGGTCACCCCGAGCACCTGGCGAGCCGAACCGCCGACGCTTTCGACCTCGGTCACCGCGTACGCGGCCAACCGCTCGACCACGCGATCGGCGATGACGGTGCGGCCACGTTCGCTCATCTCCTGCTCGTCGCGGTCGGTCGCCCCCCGCGAATCCAGCGCCGACATGGTCAACGACGGCCGCGGCCGGTGAGCTGGGACAGATCGAGCTTGCCGTCGGCGACCCGGCCGACCAGCAGGCCCAGCGCGCCGAGGACGAGCACGATGAGGAACGCGCTGAGACCGCCGAACGCGCCCGCGAGGCCCAGCACGATGCCGGACAACAGCCCGAGAACCGTGAAGTTCATGAGAGTTCTTCCTTCACTGCCAATCGGCCGAACGCTGCCGGTGCGGTCACCGGCAGCACGATGTCCATGACCGCCACCCGCACCGGGCGGTCGACCTTTCCGACCGCCGCACGAACAGCGGCGGCGACCTCGCCGACGATGGCCGGATACCGGATGACCACGCCGATGGTGATCTCCTCCGGACGGACTCGCACCCCCGTTACCCGGCGTCCGGGCAGGTAGGTCGCGATGTCACCGAAGCGTCCACTGTCCAGGTCGGCCACGGCCGGCACCGCCCGGACCGCCGCAGCGATCAGGTCGGCGTCGAGCTCGGAGGTCATTGCAACCTGGTGGACTGTCCGCCCTCGGTCTCGGTCTCCTCATCGGGGAGATGCACATCGTTCACGGCGATGTTGACCTCGACGACCTCGAGCCCGGTCATGCGCTCGATCGCGACGATCACGTTGCGCCGGGCCGCGCGGGCGAGATCGACGATCGAGACGCCGTACTCCACCACCAGCTCGAGATCCACGGCCGTCTGCCGCTCCCCGACCTCGACCGAAACGCCTTGCGCGGCACTGGCCGAAGCTCCGGGAATTCGCTCGCGGAGGGCGCCGAAAGCCCGCGCGGCGCCACCCCCGAGGGCGTACACACCCGAAATCTCACTCGCCGCCAGCCCCGCGATCTTCTGCACGACCGTGTCGGCGATGGTGGTCGTCCCTTGCTCGGTGACCAGCTGGCTCGCGCCGGCCTGGCCTCCGCTCGGGGACGCGTTCTGAGTAGCTGGAGTTGTCATCTCAGGAGCTCCTTCAAGTCACCGGCGAATTCCGGCCCGCCCGGCGAGCTCGGCTTCTGCGGATGCATAGCCTGTGGCGGTGGGCGCAAACGTGTTCGCCTGCGGTATTCCGAATCGGTGTAAAATAGAAATTGCCGAGAGCATCTCGTACACGGGTGGCCAAGCCCGCGTCGTCCTCGGCGGAATTCCCGGTCGTGTCACGATCGGAGACGGGAGCATCGGCGTCATGTCGAGCTCGACCACACTCGTCCCACCCCCGGCGGCCGCCGAGCCGTCGCACCACACGCTGCGTCTGCGCCTGAAGCCGAAGGGGTCCGTCGCCGGCTACGTCGACGGCGCCTGGTGGCCACGGTCCCGCGACCTCGCCGCCGAACTGCCGGCGCTACTGGCGGTCCTCGCGATCCGGCCGGGAACCATTGAGCGCGTCACCTACAACCTGACCACGTGGACGTCCGTTCCCCGTCGTCTCCTGATCGAGGGCAGTGCCGTCCGGATGGAGGGGTTCCGTTCGCAACCTCCCTGCACCGTCACGGTGGCCGGTCAGGGCCGGCAGCGCCTGACCCTGCTCATCCTGCCGCCCGACGCGCCTGAGGCAACCGCACACGAGACTCTCATGCGGGCCGCGCGGCGAGACAACGCCGACAGCCCCGACACGCTTCTCGCTCCACGTCGTGCCGCCGGCGGGGAATTCTCCGATGGCGCCACCGAACGGTGGGAAGTCGACGGCGGCCGGGTCCGATGACCACCCGCGACAAGCTCCAGCCTCCTCAGGTCGAACTCCGGCCGCCGCTCATCACCCCGCGGCTGATCCTGCGGGGCTGGCACGTCTCGGACGCACCCGCGGCAGTGGCCGTGTTCGGCAGCCCAGCGGTTGCGCGCTGGCTCAGCCCGGCGATGGACCAGGTGCCCGATCTGGCGGCCATGCGCCTGCTGCTGCAGCAGTGGATCGCCGAGAGCACCCGGGCGGCCCTGCCGGCCGGGCGCTGGGCCATCCAGCGTCGCAGCGACAACCAGATCATCGGCGGGGCGATCCTGCTGCCTCTGCCTCCCGGCAACGAGGACCTCGAGATCGGCTGGCAGCTCCACCCCGACGCGTGGGGGCACGGGTACGCCACCGAAGCCACCCACGCACTGGCCGGCTGGGCCTTCCGCCACGACGTCGACGAACTGTTCGCCGTGGTCCGCCCTGGCAACACCCGGGCCGCCGCCACCGTCCGCCGCAACGGCATGCACTGGGTCGGCGAAACCGGCAAGTACTTCGGGCTGACCCTGCAAGTCTTCCGCCTCCGTTCCGCCGACCTCGACCAGGCCGCCCCCCACGCGCAACTACCACCTGCCTGACGAGCACAGCGCGCCGACGGTCGCGCGCGCCGCGGTACGACAGGACAGGACGGGGGCGCTCACCGGCCAAGGACCGTTGCGCCTCGGTCCGGCCGGTTCAGCGCGCCGCCCCAGGGCCAGAGCCTCCGTGACGTGGGTTCGTGATCACGGTGCGCTCTCAAGGCGCTTACCTCACCCGGCCGAACTGAGGGGCGGCAGGGCCGGGCGTGTCGGAGTGGCCGGAACAGGTCAGCGACCACCCCGGAATCACGATTCCCGCCGAGACTGCTTGCCACGAACAGGCGGCAGCGAGGGGGGTCGGGGATGGCCGAAGCACCAGGGAGCACCAGCACTCCCCCGGCGAGCTCCGGCGGCGCCGCCCCGCAACCGTCGTCGGAGCCGGCGCCGTCCACACAAGACACGCCGGCCGGTGAGAAACCCGCCGAAGGGAAGTCCGGCGGGGAACAGCGTTCCGGTCAGGCGCAACCGGAAGCGCCGGCCACCGGCGACACCTCGAACGAGTCCCGCGAGGACAACCGGCAGCCCGCGGATCGGGAAGGCACCCAGCGCGACACGAACACAGAGTCAGCGCAGAGCGACTTCACCCGCGAAGTCGAGTCACAAGCGCCGACCCCGGCCCCGCCGGACGGGGTCTACGAGGCCGGCGAGGCGTGGGACCGCGCAGGCAAGGACACGCAGGCGGCGCGGGACGAAGCGCACCGGTTCGCCCGCCAGACCGAACAGGCCTGGCGTGACGAGCCGGCCGGGGCGGCGCGCGAACGGGCCGAGGCATCGGCCGCGGACGCGCAGGCCGTCGGCGAGGAAGCGCAGTCTCTCGCCCGCTTCGCCGCGGCCAGCGGCGACGAGATCGCCGGCGCCCGGCGGGACACGGCGGCCAACACGGCCCGCGCCGACCTCGACGACCAGCTCGGCAAAACCCTGCTGTCACCGGAGGAAAGCGAACTCGTCACCCGCAACCTCGTCACCACGACCGCCGAGCAGAACCGGGACCGGTACGCCGCGGCGGCGGCGAACATCACGGCGATGGGCGACGAACTCACAGTCACCGGCGCCGCGAATCCGGGCAAGACACCGAAGACGCCCGGCGGGTCAGGCCCGGCCGGCAACAAGGGCGAGGTGCCGGAGGCAGAAACGTATCGCGCGATCGGCAACGCCGTCAGCCTGGCCGGGCGGACATTGGACGATGTCGCCGAAGACGGTGTCGAGACCGCGGCCCGCGCGGTCGACGCCGCCACCGAGTGGCTCGCCGACCTGACCGGCAACGACCAACTGGAAGCAGCCGGCAAGGCGCTCACCCCGGAAGCGGTGGACTTCCTGGGCAACCACGCGGGCGACGCCGTGCTGAACGCGAGCTCGCAGGTGCGCAACGAGCTGCACCACACCGCCTCCGCACTGGACGGCAAGAACCCGCCGGTCGAGGTGTACCTGGACCGGGACCGGCACAAGGAAAGCCTGCAGCACATCCGGGAATCCCAGCGAGGCCAGATCTGGTCCGGCAACACCTACGAGATGGGCCGCCCCACCCCGGAAGTGCTCACGGTCGACAAGAACGCCGCCGAGAAGGAGGCGCGCCGGAACGAGGCGATGCGCGGTATCCCCTACGGCCGCGACGTCGGGCTCCCCGGCTACGACCGGGACGAGTTCCCGCCCGCGATGAGCGTCGAGGGCGGCAGGCGGCACGAGGACTGGGACCCGAGCGTCAAACTCATCCCGGGCGGCGACAACCGGTCCGCCGGCTCGACCATGGGCGGCCAGACGAGGAACCTGGACCCCGGCGACACCTTCGTGATCAGGGAGACCGACTGACATGCGCACCGATCCCGCCTTCGCCGGCCTGCTCCGGGCAGGCCGCCACCCCCTCGGCGCCCCGGTACGCGCCGACCTCGGCGCCGCCCACGGACCGGTTGGCGAACTCGCCGACCTGCTCAGCCAGGTCAACGGGTGCACGCTCGCCAACGCCGGTGTCCAGGTCTTCCGCGTCGGCCCGGAGGGTCTCGGCCCCGAGCTGCTCCGCTGGAACGCACCGGGCACCTGGAAGGACACCTACGCCGGCCTCGCCGACGGCCTGCTGTGCTTCGGCCAGGACCTGTTCGGGGTGCAGTTCGCGATCGAGAACAACACCCGGGTCGTCACCTTCGACCCGGAAACCGGGCAGCGCGAGTTCGTCAGCGACACCCTGCTCGGCTGGACCGAGTGGCTCGCCGCCGACGCCGACGCGCACGCCGCGCGCGCCTTCGCCACCCGCTGGCAGCGCGTCCACGGCCCCCTCGGCTACGACGAACGGCTGATCCCGCTGAGGTTCTTCGTCCTCGGCGGCGGGTACGACGACGACAACCTGGTCGTCAAGGACGCGGTCACCTGCATGCGCATCCGGGGACCGATCGCCCGCCGGCTCCACGACGTGCCCGACGGCACCCCGGTATGGCTGAGCTTCGAATAGCCGGCCGGCGGACCCCCCGAGGGCCCGCCGGCCGGTTCGCCTCAGACGAGCGAAGCGGTGAGCCCGCCGTCGAGGACGTAGTGGCTGCCGGTGATCCACGTCGCCCGGTCGGAGGCGAGGAACGCGGCCACCTCGGCGATGTCCTCGGGCGTGCCGAGCCTGCCCTGCTTCATCGCCACGAGGTCGCCGAAGGGGATCTGCGTCGCCGCCTCGAAGTCCGGCACCAGCCGTTCCACCATCGCGGTGTCGGCGAAGCCCGGGCAGACCGCGTTGACCCGCACGCCCGTCGGCCGCATCTCCACCGCCGCGACCCGGGTGAGCTGGATCAGCGCCGCTTTCGTGGCGCAGTAGGAGCCGAGCAGCGGGCTGCCGCCGATGCCGGCGATGGAGGCGATGTTGACGACGTTCCCCTTCGACGCCACCAGGTGCGGGGTCGCCGCCTTCATCGCGACGAACGGCCCGCGCACGTTGACCGCGTAGATCTTGTCGAAGCTCTCCGTCGACTGCTGCAACAGCGGCGAGGAGATCTCGATCCCGGCGTTGTTCACCAGGACGTCGAGACCGCCGAGGAGGTCGACCGCCTGCTGGACCGCGGCCTGGACCTGGGCTTCGTCGGTGACGTCGCAGTTCGCGACGCCCGCCGCGCCGATCTCGTCGGCGGCCCGCTTGGCCGCGTCGGCGTCGATGTCGCTGACCACGACGCGCGCGCCGCGATCGGTGAACAGCTTCGCGATCGCCTTGCCGATCCCGGCACCGGATCCGGTGACGAAGACCCGCTTACCGTCCAGTTCGGACATGTGTGTTCCTCTCACTTCGTTGTGGGATGGGTTTCTCGGACGTTCGCGGTCGCTACATGGCCTCGACCTTCGGCATGATCTCCTCCTTGAGGCGCTTGAGGTCGTCCAGCGTCTTGGCGACCGGCACGTCCGCGAACGGCGGCCACAGCATCGGCATCGTCAGGCCGGCTTCCCGGTAGCGCTTGAGCATGTCGGTGATCTGCGCGGCGGAGCCGGCCAGGAGGTTGGTGCCCTTGCCCATCGGGGTCTGGTCCATGTCCTGGTCGGTGATGACGAACCAGATCATGCTGCTGATCTCGAGGTCGTCGATAGAGCGGGCGGTGTCGAGTTCGTCCAGCTCACGCTGGATCTCGCCGCGCCACCGCTGGATGTCCTCGGGCGAGTCCTGGATGCCGATCCAGCCGTCGAGGCCGTACTTGGCGACCCGGCTCGCCGCGCGCTTGGGGTCCTTCAGGCCGCTGAAGTAGATCGGCGGGTGCGGCTGCTGCAGCGGCTTCGCCCCGAACCCGCACGGTTCGAAGTCGGCGAACTCGCCGTGGTACTCGAAGACCTCGTTGTTCCAGATGCCCTGGATCACCTCGATCGTTTCGCGCACGTGCTTGTTGCGCTTGGGGAAGATGTGCGAGGCACTGGAGGCGGCGAACTCCTCGGGCATCCAGCCCGCGCCGAGCGCGACGTTGAGCCTGCCGCCCGACAGGTGGTCGATGGTGCCCAGCTCGGCGGCGAGCACACCCGGCGCGCGGTAGGGCGTGTCGATGACGCTCATGCCGATGCGGACCTTGGACGTTTTCGCGGCGAGCCACGGGATCAGCGGCATGCCCTGGAACCACTGCCCCCGCGAGGACACCGGCAGCCCCTTGGGGAAGCCCTCGATCATGCCGAAGGCGTACTGCATCTCCTGCCGGTCCGACGATTCGGGCACGACGATGCGGTCCAGCGTCCAGACGGAGTCGAAGTCGAGGTCCTCGGCGAGGGCGGTGAGGTCCTCGAGTTCCTGAACGGTCACCTTTTCGCGGAAGTTGGGCAGGTACAGGGCGAGCTTCACGATGCGGCCTCCTTGCAGCGGCGTGAACGGGTGGCGCCTCAGCGGGTGCTGAGCCGGGAACGGATCTCGGTCTTGAGGACCTTGCCGACGGTGGATCGGGGCAGATCGGGCCAGATCTCGATCTGCTTGGGCGCCTTGACACCGCCGATGCGGGCTTTGACGAACGCGGTCAGCTCGTCGAGGTCGATCTCGGCGCCGGGCTGGAGCTGGACCACCGCGGTGACCCGTTCGCCCCACTTCTCGTCGGGCAGGCCGACCACGGCGCAGTCGCGCACGGCGTCGTGGGCCATCAGCGCCTGCTCGACCTCGGCGGAGTAGACGTTGAAGCCGCCGGTGATGACCATGTCCTTGGCGCGGTCGACGATGTGCAGGTAGCCGTCCGCGTCGAGGTAGCCGATGTCGCCGGTGTGGTGCCAGCCGTGGGCGGAGACCTCCGCGGTCGCGTCCGGGTTGCGGTAGTAGCCGGCCATCACCAGTGACCCGCGGACGCAGATCTCGCCCCGCTCGCCGCGTGGCACGGGCGCGCCGTGCTGGTCGAGGATCGCGACGGTGACCAGCGGCGACGGCCTGCCCGCCGACGACAGCCGGGCGGTGTTGATGGTGCCGTCGGCGTTGCGGTGCTCGGCGGGCGACATCGTCGAGATCATCATCGGGGCCTCGGACTGGCCGAACAGCTGCGCCATCGGCCCGATGCGGTCGAGGGCTTCGGCCAGCCTGGCCGCGGACATCGGCGCCGCGCCGTACCAGAAGCACTGCAGCGACGACAGATCCGTCCCGTCGAGCGCCGGGTGGCCGAGGACCATGTAGATCAGCGTGGGCGGCAGGAACGTGTGGGTGACGCGGTGGCGCTCGATGAGTTCGAGGAACCGGCCGACGTCGGGCTTGGCCATGATCACGACTTCGCCGCCGAGGGCGAGCACCGGGAAGCACAGGACGCCGGCCGCGTGGGTCAGCGGCGCCAGTGCCAGGTACACCGGGCGGCCGTCGAACGGGTAGCTCATCAGCGTGATCGCCGACATCGCCTCCAGGTTGCGGTCGGTGAGCATCACGCCTTTGGGGCGGCCGGTGGTGCCGCCGGTGCCGACCAGCGCCACGACGTCCCCGGGCGGCGCCGCTTCGGCTGACGGGTCGTCGCGAGCGGCGTCGAGCCAGGTGTCGAAGCCCGCGGCGAGGTCGTCGCCGTCGCCCAGCCGGACGAGCGTGGTCAGCTTCGGCAGGTTGGGCGCGATCGCGGCGACCAGGTCGTCGAAGGCCGGCTGGTAGATCAGCGCCGAGCAGTCGAACAGGTCGAGCAGCTCCGCGTTCTCCGCCGCCGCGTTGCGGGGGTTGATCGGGCACCACACCGCGCCGGCCCGGGCGATGCCGAACACGCAGCCGAAGGCGGTCGGATCGTTGGCCGAGAGGATGCCGACCTTGTCCCCCGGCGCGACGCCCGAGCGGCGCAGGGCCCTGGCGACGGCGTGCGACAGGCCGGCGACCTCGCCGTAGGTCAGGGACTTCCCGTCGAGCGTCAGGCAGGGTGCGTGCGGGTCGAGGGAAGCGCCTTTGTCCAGGTAGAAGGTCAGGGACACCGTTGTCTCCGTCGGTCGCGGGGCGCGGGGAAGGGGCGGATCGGGAGTGACGGCCACCACGTCGGCGACCTGCCAGGACTGTTTCTCATCTTTGGACGGTTGTCAAGATTTCTTTGGACGGTTGGTTAAGAAAACGCTCGATGGGTATCGTCGTGGCGTGAGCAGCTCACCAGCCGCGCGGCGGCGACCCCGCGTCGACAAGTTCGAGGACCGTCGGCGAGAACTGGCGGACGCGGCGCTGGCGACACTGGCGGACTTCGGGTACGCGCGGACGAGCCTGCGCACGATCGCCGACAACACCGAGTTCTCGCACGGGCTGCTGCACTACTACTTCGCGGACAAGATCGAGCTGATCACCTACTGCGTGCGGCGCTACAAGACGTCGTGCGTGCAGCGCTACGAGAACCTGCTGGCCGAGGCGTCCACCCTCGACGGCCTGGCCGCCGCCTGCGGGGACGGGCTGGCCGCGACGCTCGCGGAGGCGCCGCTGATGCACCGGCTCTGGTACGACCTGCGCACGCAGTCGATGTTCGAGGAGGCGTTCCGGGACGACGTCGCGGAGATCGACGGCAGCCTGCAGAACATGATCTGGCGGGTGGTGTGCGCGTACGCCGACCTGGGCGGGATGGAGCCGGCCTGCTCCCCCTCGCAGGCCTACGCCCTGTTCGACGGGCTGTTCCAGCAGGCGCTGCTGCGGCACCTGGCCGGTTCGGAGACCGCGCTGGACGACCTCCGCGCGGGAGCCCGCGACCTGCTGCCGCGCCTGTTCGCCTGAGCCGTCCGACAGGGGGCTGATGGAGGGGTCACCCCACCCCTATGGTTGGTTGGCGACCAATGAGATGCCCATTTGGTTACCCGGCAGCGTGCCACCCGCCGGGCTGGTGCTGCGCGGTTTCGATCGAGGGCATCGAGCGCACAGGCCTCGACCGTGCTTCGGGGCGTTCGGATCGAGTCCGCGGAGCACCAGCTCGTGACGGCCCAAGGGCCTGTGGTCTGCGTGCTTGGACCAGTCGCGCCGCACAGCGGGCAGATCGGATGCTCGGCGAGTACCGCTTTGTGTAGACAGGATGGGTGTTCGCGCAGGTGGTGCGCAATCAGGCGTGGACCATGGGCGTGTCACTCCGATGGAGCGCTCATCGCGGCCCGCGCCTTCGCGACAAATTCCTGGTCGACTGTGGCCGGCGCGAGCTGGGGGGTGCTCGCCATCCGCGTAGTCGTTGACAGGTATGGCAGTGGCGCACGTGGCACGGCCGAAGTTGACGACCATTGCCACCTTGTCGTTGCCGACGTTCAGGATGTAGCCAGTCTTGCCTCAGTACGTGATCACGGCTGCTGCATCGCCGGGCGTCGCTCCATCGAAAGCGGATAACAACGACTTGCCCGGGAGTAGTTCGAGGCCTGCGAGCGGACATACGTGCTCGGTTCGGCTACGCTCACTCCTTCTTTCCCGTGGCGGTCGCTGGACTTGGCGGTCGGTCGTTGTCGACCGTTACCGTGGAACGCTGCGTCGATACTGATTACCATACATCTAGCCCCCCTTGATGTTGCAAATCAAGGGGGGGTAGACTATCGTCATGGTCAAGGAGATGCGATACCGGGACGTCAAGCGGGCACTGCTTGACCAGGACTGCACCCACAAGACCACGAAGGGCAGCCACGAGAAGTGGGTGTGCCCGTGCGGCCAGCACCAGGTCATCATCCCAAACCACCGGGTCGTCTCCCCAGGCGTCGTCCGAGACGCCGTCGCCAAACTCACCTGCCTGCCGAAGGGATGGTTGCAGTGACGAAGACCTACAACGTCACCGCCAAGCGCTGGGCGCGAGGCTGGGAACTCCACATCGACGGTGTCGGAGTCACCCAGACCAGCACCTTGTCGGCGGCTGATGCCACAGCCCGCGAGTACATCGCTCTCGCCCTCGACATCGACGACGAGAGCTCCTTCGACGTGCACGTCGTCCCCCAGCTGGATGCGGCACTGGCCGAACAGGTGAAGAAGGCCCGCGAGCAGGTCAGGGAAGCGGAACGGCTTCAGCGTGAAGCTGCAACCCGCCAGCGCGACGTCGCCCGCAAGCTCCGCAGCGGTGGACTGTCAGGACGCGAGATCGCGAAACTGCTCGATGTGTCCGCACAGCGGGTCAGCCAACTCATCGGTCGGCAGGCGCCCAAGGGTGCAGTCGCCGGCTCGACCACTCGGGTCAAGAAGGCGGCTGCGCGCACCCGCTGATCTTCGTCAGTCACCGCGCTCATCCTGTCGGATGAAGGGGGCGTGGCGGACGATGTCGCTGGCGGCCTGCAGGAGGCCCAGCTTGGTGAAGTGGTCGGTGTCCTCGGTCGAGGCGATGTGGATGCTGGAATCGCCGGTGTCCATGTTCTTGGAGCGGACGATGAGAACGGCGCCGGTGACGAACGCGCCGTCCTTCACGCTCGCCGCGGCGATCAACTCCTTGACCTGCTCGGGTGTCACATGGGCGCCACTCCTCGCGGTAACCCGGGTGATCGGCGTAGATCGCCATGAGTGCATTGACTGCGAACGTGAGCCCTTCGGCGTAGCCGCCTCTCTGCGTGCTCGTGCTCGTCGAGGATGCGCCGCTTGGCGTCCACCTCGGCCAGCGCACGCGCTGGGTCGAAGCGGGCGCGCTGCCCGGGGCTGCCGGGCAGGGCGGGTTCCTGAGTCCGGTCACGGTGTGGGCCGCGGGTCTGACCGGATCGGCACTCTCGCCCGCCGGGCGTCCCGCCGACCCGCGCCCTGCTCCCGCGCCTGTTCGCCGAGCGCACTGCCCGGAGCCGACCGAAGCCAGGCGGGTTCACCCAGCTCGGCCAAGGTGCGGACGCTACGGGCCCAGCCGGATCGGCACTCTCGCTCACGGGGCGTCTCGCCGACCACGCCGCGAGCAGCGGTCCGGCCGCGGTCGATCAGCAATAGAAGGCAGCCCCGCGGCGGTCTCGCCGCGAGGCCGCCGCTCAGAGCCGTACCGGGGTCAGCGCCGGGCGAGCTCGAAACGCTTGCCCAGCCAGCTCGCGATCTCCGCGGCGGCCAGCTCGTTGCCCGTGGGTTCGCCCTCGGCGATGGGGCCGCCGAAGTGCAGGCCACGCACCACAGCGGTGCTCAGGTCCGCCGCCCCGAGCGCTCCGATCATCCGGCGCGAATCGGCCGGGAACGCGGCCTGGTCGCCGGTGAGCTCGATGAACAGGGCCGGGACGGTCACCCCGGGCGCGCACCGGACGAAGTCGGCGTTGGAGCTGATCCCGGACCACGTCGACAGCCACGCTTCCGGCGTCGTGAGCCTGCCGAAGCCGGCCTGGCCGTAGTTGATGAGATCGGGCCGTTTGCCGAACAGCGAGCCGTACGGGCGCTCGCTCGGATCGAGGGAGAGGTCGACGGTGCGCGGGTCGGCGTCGGTGCGGTACACAGTGATGATCCGGGGCGCCAGCGAGCGGCGGCGGTCCACGGCGCGGCCACCGGCCTTGAACGCGGCGCGCGCCTCGGCGGCACGAGCCAGGTGGTGGCGGGCGACCGCGTCGATGCGCGCGACGCGGTCGCGCTGGGCCGCCCGGTACCGCTGGAGGAACTCCTCCCCGTAGGCGGAACTGGCCGGCGGCTCGGCGAATCCGTTGGCGGGGTCGAAGGGGTCGAGCTCGGGCACGACGGACAGCGGGTCGGACTCGTCGGCGACCGACGGGTCGATGCAGGCCAGCAGGAGCCTGCCCTGCCCGGGGTGCGGGGCGAGGAAGACGACGCCGTCGGCGAGCGGCATGGTCGCGTCGGCGAGCCGGGTGGGGCGGCCACCGGGAGTGGTGGCGATACGCGCGCCCGGTGCGAGTGCGGCCTGCTCCAGGTAGAACGCGTAGAGCGTGCCGCCGCCGGAGTGTCCCAGTAGGACGATCGAGTCGAACTCGCGCTCCCGCAGGAAGACCAGCCCCGCGGCGACGTCCAGCAACGCCTGCTCGTGCACCAGGGTCACGTCGTTGTTGACCGAGCGGGTGTGCTGGGTCCACACCGCGGCCCCGGCGCCCAGCAGCAACGGGACGAGCGGGTGGTGGGTGACGTCCTGGCGCGGGTGCATGAGGCACACGACGGTGCGTGCGCCGGGCACCGTGGTCAGCACGCCGCGCACGGTGGCGCCGTCAGTGGTGGTCAGCTCGTGCACGGTGGTGACGGCCGAGGCCGGCCGCTCCCCCGCGGCCAGGTAGCGGCCGGCGCCGAGCCGGGAAGCGCTTTCCGTCACGCCGGCTCCACCCGCAGCGCGTCCTTGTCGTGCTGGGTGATGCGGCTGTCACGGGCGACCCCGCCGACGGCGGAGTACCAGACCGCGTGGCGGCAGCCGGTGGCACGGCGGTCGACCACGATCGCGCCCGCCGCGCTGATCTCGAAGTAGGGCCCGATCCGGCCGACGGTCACCGCCGGGTCCTCGGCGGCGACCTTCGCCACCGGCGTGTTCTCCGGGACGTCGAGGATGTAGAGCGTCGTCATCGGCCGCTCTCCTGCGCGAGTTCCCAGTCCGCGGCCCGCTCGACGATGAGTTCCGCCTTGCGCGCCAGCAGCTTGCCGAAGGTCGGCTCGGGCTCGCTCACCACGTCGATCAACGCGTCGATGGTGAGGTTCGCGTCCAGGTCCTCCTGCGGCGTCACCGGCCGCATGGCGCGGGTGATCTCGAACATGTAGCCGTTCGGGTCGTGGGTGTAGATCGACTCGATCGTCTCGTGCTGGATCTGCATCTCCACCGGCCAGTCGCTGGCGTCCAGGCGCCGCCGGTACTCCAGCAGGTCCTCCTCGTCGTCGACGTGGATCGCCAGGTGGCGGGACCGGACGAAGAACTCCGGCACGTCGGCGCCGAACCGGGCGTAGACGTCGCCCTTCGCGCCCGGCTCGCCGCCGATCTCGCGGCCGGTGCCGAAGTAGTAGAAGAACGCGATGCGGTCGTCGTTGCCGATGTCGAAGAAGAAGTGGATGAAGTCCGGGTGGTCCTCCGGGCCCCAGCCCGCCGCGCAGATGGAATGCACGACCGGGAAGCCCAGGACGTCCCGGTAGAACCGCACCGTCGCGGCCGGGTCGAACGTCGGGAACGCGACGTGGTCGACCCCCCGCACGCGGTGGTCCAGCTCCGTCATGGCCAGCCTCCTGCCTGAGTGGAATGCGCCTTACCGCACCGACGTTACGCCTCCGTTGACGAATGAGTCAACAGTTTGACTGGTGCGAAGAACAGAGGCGGGACGCGGACATGACGAAGCCGGCCGGACGAGCGTCCGGCCGGCCAACGGCATTGCAAGACGGAGCGCACCCGTCACAGCGGCGACGGCCGCGCGCGGGAGTCAGCCCTTGAGGAGGCGTTCCAGGTGGTCGAGGTCCTGGCGGAGCATCTTCAGCGCGGCCTCGGGCCCCTCGCCGTCGAGGGTGTGGTGGTCGGGGCGCCGCAGCGCGGCGAGCGCCATCTCGGCGAGCTGCTCGGTCACGGTCTCGACGTCGTCGCGGCCGTCGGGGTGGAACCACCAGGCCACCCAGTTGCACATGCCCAGCACGCCCAGCGCGGCGACGCGGGCGTCGACCGGCCGGAACTGTCCCGCCCGGATCCCGTCCTCGACGACCTCGGCGATCGTCTTCAGCACGGCGCGGCGGCTGTCGTCGTAGGCCGCGGTCAGTTCGTCCGGGAGCTCGGCCTCCGAGCGGATGAGCAGCCGGAACCGCGCCGGCTGCGTCGCACGGCGGCGCACGATGATCTCGACCAGGGCGCGGAGCTGGCCTGCCGGGTCGAGGTCGGTGTGCGCGACCAGTTCCTTGAGCTCGTTCATCGGGCCGTCGGTGACTTCCGTGACCAGCTTGGCGAGCAGTTCGTCCTTGCTCTTGACGTAGTAGTAGAGGGCCGGACGGGTGATGCCGATCGCGTCCGCGATGTCCTGCAGGCTCGTTCCGGCGAACCCGCGCTCGGCGAAGAGCCGGGTGGCCTGTTCGTACATCTCGTTCTCGACGAGCTCCCGGCGGGCGGTGCTGGCGCGTGCCGGCTTGCCGCTGTCCGCCGCGCCGTCGCGCCGGGCCCGCGAGGATGACGACTCGGCCTTCCGCCGCGCGGGCGTTCGCCGCGAACCACTGGTCATGGCGGCCATTGTAGGGGAGCCGGGCCGGGCGCCGGGTTCATCGCGCCGCCGCCTGCTCCGCCGCCAGAAGGCGGCCCGCGCCGGGCAGCGCGGTCGGCAAACCGAGGTGGCGCAACAGGGTGAACGCACCGGCCGTGGCCGCGGAGAGGACGGGGATCCCGAACTCCGCCTCGGCGGGGCCGATCAGGTCCAGCGACGGCATCTGCACGCAGGCGGAGATGACGAGCGCGTCGGCGCCGGACAGGTCCAGGCCGCGCGCGGCCGCCATCACCCGCTCGCCCGGGATGCAGCCGACCTCGGCGTTGTCCCCCACTTCGAGCGCGGCCCAGTCGAGCACTTCGAGGCCCTCGGATTCCAGGTAGGACACGACCTGCTCGGCCAGCGGGCGCAGGTACGGGGTGACCAGGGCGATGCGGCGGGCGCCGAGGGCGGCGAGCCCTTCGACGAGCGCGCCGGCGCTGGACAGCACCACCGGCCGCTGCCCGGCGTTCGCGAACTGTTCGGTCACCGCGGCCTCGGTGCGCCGGTGCTCGCCGTGCCCTTGCGCCATGAGCGCGACGAGGCAGGCGTAGAGCACCGCGTCCACGCCCGCGTCGGACAGTTCGTCGACGCACCGTTCGCGTTGCGCGTTCATCGCCCGCAGCTCCTCCGGGGACACCTTGTGCATCCGCATCCGGCTGGAGTGGAAGGAGAACCGCGCGCCGGGGTGACGACCGAGCAGTGCGGGAACCTCCGTTTCCACGGTGACGTTGGAGCTGGGCACGACGAGCCCGATGCGGTGGGTGGTCACGGATTTCCTCCTGAGGTGGTTGCGGGGGCGGTGCTGCGCGGCCGCCCGGTCTCGGCGCGTTCGGCGGCGACCTTGCGGGCGATGTCGGCGTGCAGGCGTTTCTTGTCCATCTTCCCGACCAGGGTGCGGGGGATTTCGGCGATCAGCTCGATGCGTTCGGGCCACTTGAACTTCGCGACCTGCAGGGCGGCGAAGTGGTCCTGGACGTCGCGCAGGGTGAGCGGCTCGCCCGGCACGACGAGGTAGGCGCACGTGCGCTCGCCCAGGCGCGGGTCCGGCATGGCGACCACGGCCGCGGCGGTGATCCGGGGGTGGCGGAGCAGCAACGACTCCACCTCCTCGGCGTTGATCTTCTCGCCGCCCCGGTTGATCAGATCCTTGATCCGGCCTTCGATCGTGAGGTACCGCTCCCCGTCGATCTCCCGGATCGCGGCGAGGTCCCCGGTGCGGTAGAAGCCATCGGAGGTGAACGCCGTCGCGTTGTGCCGGGGTGCGTCGAAGTAGCCGCGGAGGGTGTAGGGGCCGCGGCAGCAGAGTTCGCCGATCTCCCCGTCCGGGACTTCGGTCTCGGTGCCGGGTTCGAGGATCCGGACTTCGTCCATTGGGGACAGTGGGGTGCCGACGGTCTCCGCGCGGGCTTCGCGCGGAGCGCCCGGGCGCGTGGTGATGAAGAGTCCTTCGCCCATGCCGAACAGCTGCCCCGACCACAGGCCGCGGCGTTCCAGTCCGTCGAAGAGCGCGGGCGGCACCTTCGTGCCGGACAACACCACCTGGGTCACCGATTTCGTCGCCGCCGCGAAGCCGGGCAGGCCCGCCGCCTTGAAGTGCCCGTGCCCGAGCAGGACGTGCGTGACCCGCTCCTGCGCCATCAGCGGGAACGAGACCTCCGGGTCGGCGGTGCCGAGAACCAGGCACGCGCCGACGCTGTGCGGGCCGTGGACCGCGCACACGATGCCGGCGTTGTGGATGATGGGGATCAGGTGGGCCACCCGGGTGTCCGGGCCCCAGCCCCAGGAACGCGCGTAGGCCAGGGCGTTGTACCAGTATTCGGCGTGCAGCCGCGGGATCACCTTCGGCACCCCGGTGGTGCCGCCGGAGAGCTGGAAGACCGCGACGTCGTCGGGATCGATGCCGCGCTGGATCCGCTCGACCGTCGCGCGGGCGGCCCGCGGATCGACGCCGGCGCCGAGCGACTCGATCGCGACGCCCGCGGCGCCGGCGGAACCGCCCAGCACCAGCACGTGACGCAGCGTGGGGTGGTCGCGCTGCTGCTCGACGGCGAAGCCGACCAGGTCGAACCCGCGGTTGTCCGCCTCCACCAGGTGGGCGACGGCGCCGACCCGCCTGCTGATCTCGCCGATCTCGTGGCCGCGGTGCGCGGCCAGCGTGCACACCGGAACCAGCCCGGCCTTGAGCACCCCGTACCAGGCGAGGATCGCCCCGAGCCGGTTCGAGACCTGGAACAGCACCGGATCACCGGGCGCCAGGCCCAGCCCGGCCAGGCCCGCCGCGAGGAGGTCGGTGCGCTCGTCCAGTTCCCGGAAGGTCACCCGCCCGTCGAGCGCGACGACCGCGTCGCGCTCCGGATGGGCCACCGCGACCGCGTGCAGCTCGTCCGCGATCGTGGCCGTGCCCCACAGGCCCGCCTCCCGGTACCGGCGCACCACGTCCCCGGGGTAGGTGACGAGCCGCTCGCCCCACCGGCTTGTCCTCATGCCGCCTCCTCGGTGAACGAGACCAGGTCGCACCGCCCGCTGATCAGGCCGGCCGCGAGGTCGCCGCGCGAGCTCGGCGGACCGTCCACGACCACCAGCCCGCCCGCTTCAGTGCGGACCCGTTCGGCCAGATCGAGCCGGGTCAGCACGGCGAGCCGGTCGGCGGGGCCGGCGAACCGGAAACCGTCGGCCCCGTCCCGTCGAGCTTGACGCGCCCGCGCGACGACGGCATCTCCGGCGTCGTCCCAGGGATCGGCGACAGCGTCGGCGAACGTCGTGAGCGCCAGGCCCTCGGGAACGGCCGGGAGAACGCGTCGCGGGAACTCGGCCTCCCCGTGCCGCAGGGGCTGGTCCAGCACCCAGTCGACGAGGTCCCGGGCCGGGGGCGCCGAGTTCGCGTACTGCTCGGCCGCGGCGGCGACGACCTCCGGGCTGGTGGCGGCGAAGCGGTCGAGCGGGACGTTGCCCGCTCTGGTCATGTAGGCGACCATCAGCCGCTCGACCGGGATGTGCAACCGCGACGGGAACGACTCCCACCACAGCTGGCTCCGCCGGGCCAGCTCCTGCATCCGCTCCACGTCCGGGCGGCGGGACGCCTCGTAGCGCGCGAACGCCGCCGCCGTATCAAGTTCGCCGGCCAGCGCTTCGACCAGTCCGATCGCGTCCTCCATCGCGAGCTTGGTGCCCGAGCCGATGGAGAAGTGGGCGGTGTGCGCGGCGTCCCCGAGCAACACGACCCGCCCGGACGACCATCGCTTGCACCGCACGGTGCGGAACCGCGTCCAGCGGGTCCGGTTGCCGATCAGCGAGTGCCCGCGCAGCTGCGTGGCGAACACCTGCTCCAGGTACCGCAACGAGGTGGTGTCCGACGCGTCGGGCGGTGTCGCGTCCGTGGACCGGTCGAACCCGGCGCGCCGCCACGTCTCCTCGTCGGTTTCGATCAGGAACGTGCTGTGGCCGCTCGAGTAGGGATAGGCGTGGGTCACGAACACGCCGTGCTCCGTGCCCACCGGGGCGAACATCGCGTCCGGCAGCGCGAACTCCGCGCCGCACCACAGGTAGAGCCCGCGGCCGACCTCGATGTCCTCGCCGAAGCCGCCGGTGCTGCGGGTGGCGCTGCTGACCCCGTCGGCGGCGATGACGATGTCCGCGTCGAGCTCGTCGGCCACGCGCCGGGCGCCGTATTCGATGCGCACCCCCGCCTTCTCGGCGTGCCGCCGGAGCACGGCGAGCAGTTCGGTGCGGGCGATACCGATCAGCCGGTCGTTGCGCACCCGCGCGCTCCGGTCCCGGACGGTCATCGTCATGTCGTGCCGGTGGCCGGCGGCCAGGATGTCGCGCAGGGTGTCCGCGTCGGCCGCCTCGAGCCTGCGTTGGGTGCCGGCCGCCAGTCCCACCCCGAAGCCGAACGTCTTGTCGGGCTCGCCCTGCTCGTGCACGACCACCTCGCACGAGGGCTGGGCCAGCTTCAGCAGACGCGCGGCGTAGAGACCGCCCGGGCCCCCGCCGAGCACCGCGGCGCGGCGTACTTGCATCCCGACCTCCAGGTTGTGACGGCACTTCCGCTCGTTGACTTAAGCGTAGAGTATTCGACGTATGCGACGACAAGTCAAGCGACGGCGAGCTTGACTTCAAACACAGGCGTTTAATAGTCTACGTTGCCGTAACCACTCGTGGAGCCTGGGCGTGCCCACCTCGTCGGTGCCCCGCGGTCTCAATCCACGCAAAGGAGCGTGAGTCATGGCGTATGTCATCGGCGTGGACGTGGGCGGTACGTTCACCGACGCCGTTCTCGACGACGACGCGGGCACAGTCCTCGCGGCCAAGTCGCCGTCCACCCCGCCGGACTACTCCCGGGGTGTTCTCGATGTGCTGGAGCTGCTCGCCGAGCAGCTGGGCAAGCCGCTGAAGGAGATGCTCGCCGACACCCACCACATCGCGCACGGCACCACGTCGTCGTTGAACGCGCTGGTCATGGGGAACGTGCCGCCGGTCGGCTTCCTCACCACCAAGGGGCACCGGGACTCGATCTTCATCATGAACGTCGAGGGCCGCTACCTCGGCCGGTCCCCGCACGAACTGCAGAACGTGCTGGGACAGGCGAAGGACCACACGCTGCTGCCGAAACGCCTCGCGCTCGAGGTGACCGAGCGCATCGACCGCGACGGCAACGTCGTGGTCGGCCTCGACGAGGACGAGGCCCGCTCCGCGATCCGCGCGCTGCTCGCCGACGGCGTGCGGGCGATCGCCGTGTCGCTGTTGTGGTCGTTCCGCAACCCGGTCCACGAACGGCGGCTGCGGGAACTGGTCGCCGAGGAGGACCCCGGTGTCTTCGTCGCGTTGTCGAGCGAAGTCAGCCCCCGCATCCGGGAGTTCGCCCGCAACGCCACCACGATCATGAGCACCCAGATCGGCCCCGGGCTGCGGGACTACCTCACCACGCTGGAGGACACCCTCCGCGCGAACGACCTCGCCGGGCCGCTCCTGGTGATGCAGAGCAACGGCGGCGCGGTCGCGGCCAAGGAGGCCCCGGCCACCGCGATCAGCACCGTCGGCTCCGTGCTGACCGGCGGTGTCGTCGGCTCGGTGGCGCTCGGGCGCCAGCTCGGGCACCGCAACATCATCTCCACCGACGTCGGGGGCACGACCTTCCTCGCCGGGCTGGTCGTCGACGGCGAACCGGTGCGCGACACCACGACCGTGATCAACCACCACCCGATCAACGTGCCCACGCTGCGGGTGGACGCGATCGGTTCCGGTGGCGGCGCGATCGCCTGGCTCGACGCCGGCGGCAACCTCCGCATCGGGCCGCGCAGCGCGCAGGCCGTGCCCGGCCCGGCCTGCTACGGCAACGGCGGCACCGAACCGACCAACACCGACGCGAACCTGGTGCTGGGCATCCTGCCCGAGCGCGGCCTGCTCGGCGGGCGCAAACCCCTCTCGCTCGAGCTGGCCAGGCAGGCCATCGACACCCAGATCGCCAAACCGCTCGGGCTCTCGGTCGAGGAGGCCGCGGCCGCGATCTACACCGTGCAGAACGCCCAGACCGGCGACCTGCTGCGCAAGACCGTCGTCGAGGCCGGTCACGACCCGCGCGAGTTCGTGCTGTACGCCTTCGGCGGCGCCGGTCCCGCGCACTGCGCCGGCTACGCCGCCGAAGTCGGGGTCGACGAAGTGGTGGTCCCGCTGGGCCCGGTCGCCTCCGCGTTCTCCGCCTACGGACTCGCGTCCTCGGACATCGCGCTCGCCGCCGAGCTGTCCGATCCCGCCGTCGTGCCGTTCGACCCGGAGCGGGCCGAACAGAACTTCCGGGACCTGGAAAAGCAGGTTCGCGAAGGGCTGGACCGCCAGGGGGTGCGGTTCGACACCGTCGAGGTCCACCGCGAGATCGACATGCGCTACTCCATGCAGCTCGCGGAGGTCACGACCCCGGTCGCGGCCGGACCGCTGGACATGGCCGCGATCGAGGAAGCCGCGGCGGCGTTCGAGGAGCGCTACGCCGCGCTCTACGGCAAGGACGCCGGGTTCCGGGAGGCCGGCATTCAGGCCATCACCTTCCGGGTCCGGGGAATCGGCGTGCTGCCGTTCTCGCCGGAGCTGCCCGCGATCCCCGCCGCAGCCTCACCGGACCCGGCCGGGGCGCGGGTGGGGCACCGCCCGGTGTGCCTCGACGCCGCCACCGGCTACGTGGACACGCCCGTCTACGACTACCGCGAACTGCGTGCCGGGCACCAGCTCGCCGGCCCCGCCATCGTCGAGGTCCCGACGACCACCGTCGTCGTGCCGGACGGCACCACCGGCACGGTGGACTCGCTCGGCAACCTGATCATCCGCCGCACCTCCGCCAGGAGCGCCTCATGAGCATGCCCATCCCCGGTTCCGAGGTCTTCGCGAGCCGCCCGGCCGACCCCGCCGAACTGCAGCGGTCGCTGCCCACCACCCTGCCCACGCACACCGTCACCCAGGAGCAGATCGACGCGCTCGACCCGCTCACCTACGAGGTCGTGCGCCACCGGCTCTGGTCGGTCACCGACGAGATGGGCGAGGCGCTCAAGCGCATGTCCGGCTCGCCGATCGTGACCGACGCCAACGACTTCGACTTCGCCATCTCCGACGAACTCGGCCAGGAAGTCCAGGTCGGCCTGTACAACACGATGCTCGTCGGCGCGGTCGACCTGGCCATCTACTGGACGCTGCGCAACCGCGCCACCAACCCCGGCATCGCCGAGGGCGACATGTTCCTCACCAACGACCCGTGGGTCGGCGGCGGGCTGCACCAGAACGACGTGATGGTGTACCAGCCCGTTTTCCACGACGGCAAGCTGTTCGCCTGGACCAGCGCGATCTGCCACGAACCGGACCTGGGCGGCGTCGGGCTCGGCTCCTTCTCCCCCGCCGCGCAGGACGTGTTCTCCGAATCCCTGCCCACCCCGCCGGTCAAGGTGGTGCGCGACTTCCAGTTGCAACGCGACGTCGCCGACCTGTGGGTCCGGCGCTCCCGGGTCCCCATGCTCGTCGCACTCGACCTGCGCGCCAAGGTCGGCGCCAACAACGTCGGCCGGGAACGGCTGCACGCGCTGATCGAGCAGTACGGCGCCGACACGGTCAAGGCCGTCATGAAGCGGATGATGGCCGACGCCGAGGCCCGGCTGCGCGGCAAGCTCGCCGCCCTGCCCGACGGCAGCTGGACCGCGACGGGCTACCAGGACCAGTCCCACGAGGGCGACCGCGGCCTGCACAAGATCACCGTGACCACCACCAAGACCGGCGATCACCTCACGTTCGACTTCACCGGCACCGACCCGCAATCGGGCGTCGTGAACTGCACCTACGCCGGGATGCGCGGCGGCGTCATGCTCGCCCTCCTCCCCGTGCTGGCCGGCGACATCCCGTGGTCGGCAGGCGGGCTCATGCGCTGCTTCGACCTGATCACCGAGGAAGGCACGCTCAACAACGCGACCTACCCCGCCGCCGTCGGACGGGGCCCCATCGGCCCGGCCTGGCTCACCGGCAACCTGGTCGCCGAATGCCTGGCGCAGATGCTCGACCGCGACCTCGAACTCGGCAAGAACGTCCAGGCGACCTGTTGCGGCACCTGGGACACCGCGGTCATCGCGGGACTCGACGAGCGCGGCGAGCAACCCGCGCCGTTCCTCAACATCATCATGGAGCCGATGTCCGGCGGGTACGGCGCGCGGCCGCACGCCGACGGCATCGACACCGGCGGGCTCTTCTGCATCCCGATGGGCCGCATCCCCGACGTGGAGATGACCGAGTTCCTCTACCCGGTGCTGGCCCTGTGGCGGCGTGAGGTCCCGGACTCGGGCGGCCCGGGCCGGCACCGCGGCGGGGTCGGGGCGTCGATCGCCATCACCCCGCACGGAACCAGCATCCCCATGGGACTCGTCCTCGCCTCCAACGGCAAGGCGGTGTCCCAGAACGGCGGTCTCGCCGGCGGGCACCCCGGCAACACCGGGCTCGACGTGCTGGCCCGGCACAGCCGCGTCACCGATCTCCTCGCCGCCGGGCGGATGCCCAGCGAGCTGTCCGAGATCAGCGAGCACCTGGAACCGGCGCAGAACTACGCGTCCAGCCACCTCGCGCCGGGTGAGGTGTTCGTGATGACCTGGCAGGGCGGCGGAGGCTACGGCGACCCGCTGAACCGGGATCCCGAGGCGGTCGCCCGGGATCTCCGGGAACAGAAGATCACCGCCGGCGCCGCCCGGTCCGTCTACGGCGTCGTCGTCGAGAACGGCACCGTGGACGAGGCGGCGACCGCGGCCGAACGCGACCGACTGCGGGCGGCGCGACGGCAACGCTCGCGGGTCCTTCGCGTGCCCAGCGGGCGCAAGACCGACGCGACCTCGGTGAAGCGCCTCGACGACAACCTCGTCGAGGTGACCGACGGGGCGCGGGCCGCGGTGGCGTGCCGCCACTGTCAGGAGATCCTCGGCGAGGGCGACGACCTCGCCCTCGCGGTCTACGAAGGGCCGGCCACCGACGCCGGGCCGCAGATCATCGCGAACGCCGCGGACTACGTGGACGCTCCGGTGGTCTTCCGGCAGTACTGCTGCCCGTCCTGCTGGACGGCGCTGTACTCGGCGGTCGTGCCCGCAGGCCACGCCACGCCGCCGCTCGCCGGGCTGATCGCGACCCCGGCAGCGTGAGGCGCGCGCGGCCGGGTGGAGGTCGACCGTCCATCCGGCCGCGCACGATCAGTTGAACAGCCCGATAGCCCAGCGCCCCACAAGATCAGGGCCGCCGGTATCCCGGAGGCGCTCGCAGAGCACGGGCCATCCCGCTCGCCGCGGTTGTGGCCACGATGATCCCTCTACAACGCGCGGCCGGAATGTGGGCACCTGGCGAGACCGAACGTTCTCCCCGTACACTCGGGGTGATCGGAAGGCAGGTGACAGGGTGTCGGAAGCACGTTCCCGGCTGCTCGGGACGGCCAGCCGGCTCTTCTACGCGGAGGGGCTGCACTCGGTCGGCATCGACCGGATCGTCGCCGAGGCCAAGGTGACCCGCGCGACGCTGTACCGGCACTTCCCCAGCAAGGACGACCTGGTCGTCGCCTACCTCACCGCCGCGGACGAGCTGATCCGCGCCCAGATCGAATCGGTGCGCCAGGCCGGGCACTCCCCCGCCGACACCGTGCGCGCGGTCGCCGGAACCATCGCCGACAGCATCCGTTCGGATGGGTTCCGCGGGTGCGCCTTCCTCAACGCCGCCGCCGAGTACCCCGCGCCCGACCACCCGGTCCACCGCGCCGTCCTGACCCACCGGCAGTGGTTCCTCGACACGATCACCGAGCTGATGGCCGCCACCGGCGAAACCGAACCCGAACCACACGCCAGGCACTTCGTCATGCTGCGCGACGGCGCCATGGCCGCCGGCTGCCTCGCCGACCCGGCCGCGGTCTGCGAAACCTTCCTCCTCGGCGTCGAAGGAATCCTCAAATACCGCGACGCCTCCGTGGTGGACCAGGCCACGGTGACCACCCGCCGACGCCGCCGCCCGGCGCGGGCGTCAATCTGAGGACTGCCCGCCCGGACCGGCCTGCCGGAGGTCCCGCGTGCCCGCCGCCGGCTTCGGCAGCCAAACGCTGAGCGGGACTTCCCGAACGTGCCGGTCAGACCCCCACACGCCACCCGACCTCGGCAGCCAAAAGGCTGAGCGAAACTCCCCGAACGCGCCCGCCAGACCCCCACACGCAACCCGACCTCGGCAGCCAAAAGGCTGAGCGAAACTTCCCGGACGTGCCGGTCAGACTTCCACGCGGGGCGTCGCTCAGCGCTCGTCGATCCGGATCGTGTGCATCGCGGCCTCCTCGGCCGACGCGCCGGCTCCGTCGACGCCTATGTCGCGCGCGTAGAGGTCCACCTCCGCCTCACCGTCGGCCAGCGCGATCAACCGGCCGGTCCGCGCGTCGCCGACCTCGTCGTCCAGCAGTTCGCCGTCCGTGTCGTACGTGTCGCCGAGGCCGTCACCCTCATCGGATTCGGACTCGGCCACCTCGCGCGCCAGGCGCTCGGACAGCCCCTCGCCCGTCGCCTCCTCGCGCGCCGTCGTGCCCCAGCCCTGCGAGGCCCACGGCCGTTCCGCCGCCGAGTAGCCCTCGTCCAGCGGGTCGTCCGGCCCCCTGGTGTCCAATGTGTCCGACGCGTCCAGTTGCTCGTAGACGTCGTCGTCGATCTCGTCGCGGTCCATGGTGCGCTCCCGTTCGTGCAAGCCTGCGCACAGCATCGCACGAACGGGAGCGCGGGCATCAGGGCGTCAGGATCGCGCGGCCCCGGATGCGACCCGCGTCGAGGTCGTCGATCGCGTCCTGGAACCGCTCCAGCGGGTACTTCGTGGTGTGCAGCCGCACCTTGCCCTGCGCCGCGAGCACCATCAGCTCGCACAGGTCGGTGTAGGAACCGACCAGGTTGCCGATGAAGTTGATCTCCGTGGAGATGATGTCGATCGTCGGCACGTCGATGTTCTCGCCGTACCCGACCACGTGGTAGTCGCCCGCCCGGCGCAGCATCCCGACCCCGTCGCGCGTCGCGCCGCCCTCGCCGACGAAGTCCAGCACCACCTCGGCCCCGGCGCCGCCGGTCAGGTCCAGCACCTCCTCCACCTGCCGCCCCTCGGCGACGACCCCGTGGTCCGCGCCGATCGACACGGCCAGCTTCACCGCGTCCGGGTTGCGGTCGACCACGATCAGCTCGGCCGCGGTGAGCGCCTTGAGCACCTGGATGCCGATGTGCCCGAGCCCGCCCGCGCCGATCACCACGCACCGGTTCCCCGGCCGCAACCGCCGCGCCGCCTTGGCCGCCGCGTGGTAGGCGGTGAGCCCGGCGTCGGCCAGCGCGGCGACGTCGGCCGGCTCCAGCGAGTCGTCGAGGCGCACCACGCTGCGTGCCGAGGTCTTCAGGTACTCGGCGTATCCGCCGTGCGTGTCGATGCCGGGGAACGCGCTCGCCGAGCAGTGCACGTCGTCGCCGGCCCGGCACGCGGCGCACAGCCCACAGGTGATCAGCGGGTGCACGATGACCTTGTCGCCCTCCGCGACGTTGGTGACCGCGCTGCCGACGGCGTGCACCCAGCCGGCGTTCTCGTGGCCGATCGTGTAGGGCAGGGTGACGCCGGACTTCTCCGCCCACTGCCCTTCCAGGATGTGGATGTCGGTGCGGCACACCCCGGCGCCGCCGATCTTCACGACGACGTCCCAGGGCCCGGTGACCTCCGGCTCCGGCACCTCGGTCATCCGCAGGTTCTCGTGGTAGCCCACGACCTGTACTGCCTTCACGACACCTTCTCCTTCACGGGTGACTGGTCCGCCGCCGACTCCGGGTAACGCGTCCGGAGCAGGCCGCGGCAGAAATGGGCGTTGCCGTCGATCGAGATGCGGATGGACCGCGCGAACCGCAGCCGCAGCGGCACTTCCTCGCGTGGGTAGCGGTTGCCGTCGTCGTCGACGAGCGCGAACGCCGACGGCTCGGTGCTCAGGCCGAGCGCCTCGCGGCGGCGCAGCAGCGCGGTCGTCGCCGGGCCGGGCGGCAGATCGCCGAGGACGACATCGTGCAGCCCGTCCTCGGGCAGGCCCGCCCGCAACATCGCGGTGAGCACGCGTTCCATCGCCGCGGTGTGCGCCTTGCGGCGGAACGTGACGCGCAGCTCCGCCAGGCTCTCCTCAGCCTCGTGCCCGAAAGTGCCGCGGTAGCCGGCATCGGCGGCCAGCCCGCGGTTGATCAGGTCCGAGTCGTGGTGGTCGTCGAGGAACACCGCGACCTCGCCGGCACCCGGCAGCGCGGACAACGCGTCCTTGGCGTCGGAGGCCATCAGGTAGGCGAAGTTCGGCGAGCAGAACGACGTCGGCAGCCGCAGGTGCACGGTCACGGCGGACCCGGACACCTCCAGGGACCGCACGAACCCGAGGTCGGTGATGGGCTCGTCCAGCTCGGGGTCGATCACGGTGTCCAGCGCGCGGCGGGCCTGTGCTTCGGTGACCATCACGCCACCGCCACGGCCTGCGGCTCCTCGCGCGGGAGCTGCAGCTCGGCGGGCACCGGGATGTCGTACATCGCGGCGGCGTTGAGCCCGAGGATCTTCTTCTTCTGCGCGGTGGTCAGCGGCGCGTACTCGGTCATGTCCTCCGGGATCTGGAAGTCGACGAACCGCTCGACCAGCCACCGCGGCGTCCAGAGCGCGTAGTCGCTGGAGAACTGGATGCGGTTCTCGTCCAGCCAGTACAGCAGTTCGCCGATGATCTGCGCGAAGTACCGCGGCCGGGTGTGGATGAACGGGATCGCGACCGCGAGTCCGGCGTGGACGTTGGGCTCCTGCGTGGCGATCCAGCAGAAGTCCTCCAGCCGCGGCAGCCCGCAGTGCTCCACGACGAAGTTCAGGTCGGGGAAGTCGGTGGCGACCTTGTCGATGTCGGCGACGTCGAAGGCGTCCCGGTCCAGCGGCCGGATCGTCGGTCCCTTGTGGACGTGGATGTTGCGGATGCCCAGTTCCTGCGCGGCTTCCAGGTACTTGTAGGACCAGGGATCGTCCAGTTTGTACCCGCGGGAATCGCCCTGCCATTCGGCGGTGTAGAGCTTGACGCCCTTGAGGCCGAACCGTTCCGCGTCGCGGCGCAGCTGGTCCAGCCCGGCCTGCTCGAAGCGCGGGTCCCAGAAGTGGTTGTAGGTCAGCTTGTCCGGGTGGGCCTGGGCGAGGGCGAAGGCCTCCTCGGTCTGGCCGAAGCCACGCTCGTAGAAGGCGCCCAGGTGGGCGGGCTGGAAGATGGCGTGGTCGACGTAGCCGTCTTCGAACAGGTCCTTCATCAGCCGCGCGCCGCCCTGGTAGAGGTAGTCCTCGTAGGGCCACACCTCGGACTCCGGGCTGAGGTTGCGGTGGTAGTCGTAGAAGCAGTCGATGAACTGCTTGCCGTGGATGTTGCGCTGGTTCTCCGGGCGGGCGTCCCACAGCGCGATGTGGGCGTCGACGATGAAGTAGTTCTCGCCGTCCTTGGTGTACATCAGTCCGGGTCCTTCCGACGTGGCGACCGTGGCACGTGCACCGGTGACGGTAGGTAGCCGGACGCCGGGGCGGGCCCGCTTGGCGTCTCAATATGAGACAGTCGGACGACCTGCCTGTCCGGCGCGGCGCGGTAGCCTCGCCGGAAGACGCAACGATGCGGACGGGAGGTCGCCGATGGTGGATCAGCGGGCGGTCCTGCCGCCCCGGCTGGCCGCGTCCTGGCAGCGCAGCAGGCAGTACGGGGTGTCACCGGAGACGGTGCGGCCGGCGTTCACCGGCACCGTCGACCACGATTCGCTGTTCTTCGAGTGCGGCCAGGAGGTGCTCTCCGGCCTGCACACCACCCTGGCCAACGAACCGGTCAGCCTGATGCTCACCGACAGTGACGGCCTGGTGCTGAGCCGGCTGTGCGACGACAGCACCATCCTCCGTTCGCTGGACCGCGTCCACCTGGCGCCGGGCTTCTCCTACGCGGAGCGCGACGCCGGCACCAACGGGCTCGGCCTCGCGCTGGCCGACCGCGCCCCGTCGCTGGTGTCCGCCGAGGAGCACTACTGCACGGGCCTGTGGGGCTACACCTGCGCCGCCGCGCCGGTGCTGGAGCCGGGCACGAACCGGCTCATCGGCAGCGTCAACCTGACCACGTGGTCGAAGTCGTCGAAGGAGCTGCTGCTCGCGCTGGCCCAGGCCGCGGCGGGCAACACGGCGGCGCTGATGCTCGCCCGGTCGCACGGCCACCTCGCGCCGCCGGGCCCGCGTGGCGAGGTGTTCCGCGTCTACTCCGACCGGCTGCCCGACGTCGCGGCGAACCTGTCCACCGCCTGGTCCGACGCGCTCGCCGAGGCCCGCACAGCAATGGAGCACGGCCGCGTGGTGTGCGTGACCGGTGAGCCGGGCAGCGGGAAGGCCGCGCTGGCGTCGATGGCCCGCCGGTCGGTGCGCCCGCGGGAACGCGTCCTCAACGCCCGGCCGCCCGCGCCGCAGGACGCGGCGTCGTGGCTGGCGCTGTGGACGCCGGAGGTCGGCAAGGCCGACACGTGCGTGATCCTCTCCGGCGCCGACGCGCTGCCCGCCTACGCCGCGGAGGAGCTGGCCGCGCTGTTCGCCGCGGCGCGCGGCGGGTTCGTGATGACGGCCGCGGACCACGCGGGCGTGCCGGACGCGCTGCGGGCCCTGGTCGACGCGGTCGTCGAGGTGCCGGCGCTGCGGTACCGGCCGGACGACGTCCTCCCGCTGGCCGGGCACTTCGCGCGGGAGAGCCGCGGCCGCCCGGTCACCTTCACGCCGGCCGCGTCGCGGGCGCTGACCGCCTACCCGTGGCCGGGCAACGTCCGCCAGCTCCGGCAGGTGGTGCGCGAGGCGGTGGCGCGGGCTGATGTCGTGGACACCCGGCACCTGCCGCCGGAGGTGTTCACCAGCCCCGGCCGCCGCCTGACGCGGATGGAGGCCGTGGAGCGCGACGAAATCGTGCGCTGCCTGACCAAACCGGGCACGACGGCCGCGCAGGTGGCGTCGATGCTGGGCATGAGCCGCGCCACGGTGTACCGCAAGATCGCCCAGTACGGGATCAAGGTGCCGCGCCGGTAGGTACGCTTCCGCGTCATGCCCACCGAACGCCCCGAGATCCCGACCGTCGGCGGTGAACGCGAACTGCTGCGCGCCCACCTCGAATACCACCGCGCCACGCTGGCCTGGAAGTGCGACGGACTGTCCGATGCGGACCTGCGCAAGCAGTCGATGCCGCCGTCGACGCTGTCGCTGCTCGGGCTGGTGCGGCACATGGCCGAGGTCGAGCGCGCGTGGTTCCGGCGGACGATCAACGGGGAGACCGAGCTGCCGCTGGTGTGGTCGGACGAGGGCGACTTCCAGGTGGCCTACGACGCGCGGGAGTCGACGCGGTCGGAGGCGTTCGCGGCGTGGCAGGCCGAGGTCGAGCACGCGCGGCGCATCGAGGCGGCGGCCGGGTCGCTCGACCTGGTCGTGCACTCGCCGCGCTGGGGCGCCGACGTGTCGCTGCGCGCGGTGATGCTGCACATGATCCACGAGTACGCCCGGCACAACGGGCACGCGGACTTCCTGCGCGAGGGCGTCGACGGGGTCACCGGCGCCTGACGTGCGAACCGCGCCGCGGCGCGGTAGGTGTGGTGTCGTGGACCCGGCACAGGCTTTGCGGCAGATCGCGTTCGAGCTGGAGCGCGCGGGCGCGCCGACTTACCGGGTGCGGGCGTTCCGGCGCGCGGCGGCCGTGGTGGCTGGGTTGCCGCCGGACGAGCTGGCCGAGCGGGTCCGGCTCGGCACGTTGAAGGCGCTGCCGGGCATCGGTCCGGCGACGGCGCAGGTGGTGGAGCAGGCGTGCGCCGGTGAGCAGCCGGACTACCTGGCGAAACTGCTCGCGGAGGCCCCGGAGCCGGACCGGTCGGGGTTGCGGGGCGCGTTGAAGGGCGACTGCCACACCCATTCGGACTGGTCGGACGGCGGCAGCCCGATCGAGGAGATGGCCGAGGCGGCGCGGGCGCTGGGGCACGAGTGGATCGCGCTGACCGATCATTCGCCGCGGCTGACGGTGGCGAACGGGTTGTCGGCCGAGCGGCTGTTGCGGCAGCTCGACGTGGTCGCGGAGCTGAACGAGAAGCTCGCGCCGTTCCGGATCCTGACCGGCATCGAGGTCGACATCCTCGAGGACGGTTCGCTCGACCAGCGGGACGACCTGCTGGAGCGGCTGGACGTGGTGGTGGCGAGTGTCCACTCGAAGCTGCGGATGCCGTCGGAGCCGATGACCGAGCGGATGCTGGCGGCCGTGCGGAACCCGCTGGTGGACGTCCTGGGGCACTGCACGGGGCGGATGGTGATGGGCCGCGGGCGCCCCCAATCGGAGTTCGACGCCGAGCGGGTGTTCGAGGCGTGTCGCGAGAGCGGGACCGCGGTGGAGATCAACTGCCGCCCGGAGCGCATGGACCCGCCCGACGACCTGCTCGCGATGGCCGCCGGGATCGGGTGCGTGTTCACCATCGACACGGACGCGCACGCCCCCGGGCAGCTGGACTGGCTGGGGAACGGGACGGTGCGCGCGGAGGCCGTGGGCATCGGGCCGGAGCGCGTGCTGAACACGCTGAGCGCCGCGCAACTGGGCGGCTGACGGAAGCTGGGCGCGTCCGGCGTTTTCACGCCTGTTCGGTGATCGGAACCGCTACCCTGAGCGCGGATTCGATGGGGAGGAACCTGACGTGAACAGCTACGACACGGGCGGACTCAGCGTCGGCGGAGCGATCGGGGTCTCGCTGGGCAGCCTGGCGTTCGCGGTGCTGATGGTCGCCGCGATCTGGCGCGTGTTCAGCAAAGCGGGCCAGCCCGGCTGGGCGGCGATCGTCCCGATCTACAACACGATCGTGCTGCTGCGCGTCGCCGGGCGGCCGTGGTGGTGGATCCTGCTGATGCTGATTCCGCTGGTCAACGTCGTGCTGCTGTTCATCGTCTACATCGACCTGGCGCGCTCGTTCGGCCGCGGCACCGGGTTCGGGGTGCTGACGGTGTTCTTCCCGTTCATCTTCCTGCCCATCCTGGGGTTCGGCAGCGCGCGCTACCTCGGCCCGGCGGGCGGGCAGCCGCATCCCGGGGGGCCGCAGCCGGGCGGTCCACAGCCGGGCGGTCCGCACGGGCCACAGGCGTATCCCGGCCAGCCTTACCCGGGCCAGCCTTACCCGGGCCAGCAGAGTCCCGGGCAGCAGTACCCCGGAGCGGCGGGGCCGTATCCGGGACAGCAGCCGTACGCGCCGCAGCAGTACCCGGGGCAGCAGCAGTACCCGGGACAGCCGCACCCCGGGCAGCAGTACTCCGGCCCGCAGCATCCCGGCCCCCAGTACCCCGGGCAGCAACATTCCGGCCAGCAGTACCCGGGTCAGCAGCATCCCGGGCAGCCGTACCCAGGCCCGCAGTCCCCGGGGCAGCAGCCGCCGCGGTAGCCCGGCCCCACAGCCTCGCGGACTTCGCACCCCTTGCGGCGTCGTCCCATCCGCCCGCGCGCACCACACGCTCCTCCGGCGCCATCCCATCCGCCCGCGCGCACCCACCCTCCTCCGGTGCTATCCCATCCGCCCGCGCACACCACACGCCCCTTCCGGCCCCTCGCCTCCGCCCCTTCGGCCCGCCGCGCTCGCGCGGCTCGCCGCACCCTCACGCTCCCCTGCACCCCCTCCGCGGCCCGCCGCCTCCGGCGGCCTCCGCGGCACCGCCCCATCACCCCCTCCCCATCAGCGCCTGGCGCCTCCGCGCCTGGCGCCTCCGCGCCCTCGGCCTCCGCGCCCTCGGCCTCCGGCCCCTCGGCCCAACGCACCCTTCGGCCCACGGCCCCTTGCCATCTGCGCTTCCGCGGCCCACCGTCTCCAGCGGCTCCGCCCCTATCGCCCCGCCCCAACCCACCATCGGCGCCCGGCGCCTCCACGCCGTCGCCATCCAGCCCCTCGGCCCACCGCGCTCGCGCAACCCACCGCGCCCCTCGGCGCTGCGCTCTCCCAACCCTCCGCAACCTCGACCCACCGCACCTCGGTCCAACGCCCCCCCAACCCAGCACCGCCCCCACGGCCCGCCGCGTGGTCGCGGCCCGCCGCGTCTCTCACCCGACTGCACCCCTCGGCCGCCGCCCCATGCCCTCCGCGCCCCCGGCCCGCCGCCTGCGGCGGCCTCCGCGGCAGCGCCCCTATCGCCCCGCCCCAACCCACCATCGGCGCCCGGCGCCTCCACGCCCTCGCCATCCAGCCCCTCGGCCCGCCGCCCCCGGCCGGCCTCCGCGGCAGCGCCCCTTGCCCCTCCGCCCTCCCCGCCTCCACAGCACCACCCATCCCAACCCACCACCCCTCGCCCCTCCGCGCTCCCCCGGCCCGCCGCCTGCGGCGGCCTCCCCCGCCCAAGCCATCCCCGGCCCCTCTGCGCAGCTCACCCGCCCGCACCCGCTGCCGTGCGCGCCATCCGCGCGCGTGTCACCGTGATGATGTGCTGACCGTGCTGCTGGCCGTGCTCGCCGCCGTCGCGAATGCCGCGGGTGCCGTTCTCCAGCGGGCCGGGGCGCGGAAGCAGCAGGGCAGCGACCTGGACGTCGGCGCGCTCAAGGGGCTCGTCCGGACCCCGGTGTGGGTCGCGGGGGTCGTCGTCATGCTCACCGGGCTCGTGTTGCAGGCGGCGGCGCTCGCGACCGGGCCGATCGTCCTCATCCAGCCGATCATGGTGTCCGAGCTGGCGGTCACGCTCGTCCTGGCGGGGCTGGTCTTCCGCACCCGCCTCGGTGTCCGGGACTCGGTCGCCGCGGTCGGGATGGCCGTCTCGGTCGGGCTGCTGCTGTTCGCGCTCGCCCCGGGCGGTGGGGACACCCGCGGCGTCTCGGCGCTGGAGTGGCTGCTCGGCTGCGCCGTGACGATCACCTGTGTGGCCGTGCTGTTCGTGGCGGGCAAGCGGGACGAGACCACCCACAGCGCGGCCTTCCTCGGCGCGGCGGCGGGGTTGTGGTTCGGGTTCACCGCGGTCCTCATGGCCGGGGTGACCGCGGCGCTCACGGCGGGCGGCGTGCCGGGGTTGTTCAAAGCCTGGCAGACCTACGCGATGCTCGTCGCCGGGCCGGCCGGGTTCTTCCTGCTGCAGACAGCACTCCGGGCCGGGCGGCTCGTCGCCGCCCAGCCCGGGCTCGTCCTGGCCAACCCGCTCGTCGCGCTGGGCTGGGGCCTGCTGGTGTTCGGGGAGCACGTCCGCGGCGGGCCGTGGATCGCGCTGGAACTGGTGGCCGCCGGCGGCCTGGCCGGGTGCACCGTGCTGCTGGCCGGATCGCCGCTGCTGCGCGACGAGGACCCGGCCCCGCAGCCCGCCTGACTCACACCCCGGCCGGGACGCGCTCCACCCGCTCGGCCGCGCGGCGCCGCACCAGGCCGCTCAGCGCGAACCGGCCCGGGCCGGCGACCGCGATCAACAGGAACACCCACGCGTACAGCGCCGCGGTCTCGCCCATGTTCTGCAGCGGCAGCAGGGCCAGCGGCTGGTGCACGGTGAAGTAGGCGTAGGCCATCGCGCCGGAGCAGATCAGCGCCGCGCCCCGGGTGCCGAGGCCGAGCATCACCAGCACCCCGCCGCCCAGCTCGATGACGCTCGCCCACCAGGCCGGCCACGCCCCGAGCGGCGCGGCGGCGCCCTGTCCGTCCATCCCGCCGAACGCGCCGAACCCCTGCAGGCCGTGAAAGGCGAACAACAGTCCGACCACGATGCGGACGACGCCCAGGACGACGGGGGTGAGCTGGGTCTGCGAAACCGGAATGCGAGCCATGATCGATCCTTCCTCCGAAGTTGCTGTCATCAACACGTCGAAGGAACCCGGGCCGGATCGACAACTCGCCCCGACTATTTTTCCGGTGAGGTCACCACTGCTGCGGCGGCGGGCCGTAACCCGGCGGCGGCGCCTGGTAGGGGCCGGGCTGCTGCGGCGGGCGCTTGCCCCACTCGCACCAGCGCGCGGTGAGCGGCACCAGGGCGAGGACCAGCGTGGCGATCGCGGGCGACAACACGGCCAGCAGACCGCCGACGCCGCCACCGATCGCCGCCGCGCTGTCGAATTCGCTGTTGAAACGGTCGTCCGAGGACAGCACGATCAACGCGACGAGGCCCTGCACGATGTGCAGCGCGCTGCCCGCGGCGACGAGCCAACGGCCCGCGGACTTGCGCAGGAACAGCAGGATCGCGCCGGGCAGCAGGGTGGCGAACTCGATCAGGTACACCGTGCCCTGGAAGATCACGAGCCACTTGAGGTCCTCGACCACGTCGTCGAGGACGCCGAAGTTGGCGATCCCGATGGCGACGCCCCACAGGGCGCCGAGGACGGCGAGCACCCCGGCGGTGATCGCGGTGCCACCGCTGGGCGGCTGCTGGACGGAGTACTGCTCGCCCGGGTAGGGCGGGGGCGCGGCCGGGTACTGGCCCGGCTGGGGCGGGTACGTCATGGGAACCTTCCGATCGGACTTGACCGGCGTGATCCAAACAGACGAGCCGCCCGCGCGTGGCGGAAGTGACCGATTCGCGACCCGGATCACCACTGCGAGTGAGGCGCCCAGGTGTACGGGCCGGGCCGCGGCGCGCACCACCGCGCGGTCGCCGGGACCAGCGCCAGTACCAGCGTCACGACGGCGGGCAGGATCTGCAGGAACACGATCGCGAAGTCGCCGTGGACGTAGGACGGCCCGGCCTTGTCGACGTAGACCAGGTCGGCCAGCTCGTACCCGACGCCGGCGACGAGGGTCTGGACGACGTGCAGCGCGCTGCCGCCCACCAGCAGCCACCGCCCGGCGGCCTTCCGGGAGAACAGCAGCACCGCCCCGGTCAGCAACAGCACGAACTGGACCAGATAGCCCATGCCGCGCATGCCGAGGACCCACTGCACGCCGGTGGCGGTCTCGTCGATCGCGGCGAGGTTCGTGACCGCGGCCGCGATCGCCCACAGGGCGCCAAGGCACCCCAGGACGCCGGCGGTGATGGCCGTGCCGCCGCGCGGCTGCCGCGGGCGCTGGAACGGACCGGACGGAGGCGGAGGCGGAAACGTCATGTGCCGACCCTTCTCGCGGGGGACCGCTCCGATCACAGCAGGAGTTCCCGCCCGGTGTGGCGGAAGTGACCGATCCGGGACCTGACGTTCGACGCCTAAGATCACCCGGTGGCCCAGACCGAGCAGCAGCAGGCGTTCTTCACCGCCGACGGCGACGAGCTGGCCCCGGCTCCGGTGGCGCGCAGCTGGTGGAACCCGGAGATGATCCACGGCCGCCTGCTGGGCGGGCTCACCGCGCGGGCGCTGGAACGCGAACACGCCGCGCCGGGCCTGCACTTCAGCAGGCTGACCGTGGACCTGTTCCGCAACGCGCCGCTCGCCCCGGTCCGCGTCGAGACCACGCTGGTGCGCGACGGGCGCCGCATCCGGGTCGCGGATGCCTTCGTGCACGGCGCGACGGGGCTCGTCGCCCGCGCGACGGCGGTGTTGCTGCGCAGCGGTGAGCAGCCCGGCGCGCCCGTCCCGGCCACCCCGGCCTGGGACGCGCCGCCGCCCGAGGAACTGTGGGAGCCGCGGGAACAAGGCTGGGCGATCTGGCGGTTCGACGAGCACAACCAGCCGCTGCGCACGGGCCGCGGAACCGGGCGGCGGCGGGCGTGGCTGCGTGAGTCCCGGGAACTGGTCGAGGGCGAGGCGCTGTCGCCGTTCGTGCGGGCCGCGCTGGCCGCCGACACCGCGAGCCCGCTCGCCCACGCCAGCGCCGGGAGCCTGGACTTCATCAACGCCGACTACACGTTGTCGCTGAGCCGCTTGCCGCTGTCGGACGCCATCGGACTGGAGTCCTCGGGTCACCTCAGCGAAGACGGGATCGCCGTCGGGCACTGCACCCTGCACGACACCGCAGGGCCGATCGGGTTCTGCCTCACCACGGCGGTCGCGAACCCGGGCCGCAAGGGCTGACAGTCCCGTTTGGGCGGCCGGCCGTCGGGAATCCCGACCGGATCACCGATGGGAGGCTCCCATGAACGGCAACGCGAACAACCAGCCGGAGTCGGCGCCGGGGATCCCGGAGTCCGATCCGCCGCAGGGCGGCCCGAACGCCGACAACGACACGCCCAACCCGGCCGACCTCGCACCCGGCTTCGGCGGCACGTCCCGCACCCGGCCGCTGAGCACCGAGGAGGAGGACCAGACCGGGAACGGCTCGTGACCGGATCGGTCCGCACTCCGGCCTGATCCAGCCTGCCGTTGCCGGCGCCGGAACCGCAGACTCGACGGCATGAACGAAGCACTCGTCGTCGTGGACATTCAGGAGTCGTTCCGGCAGCGGCCGGGCTGGCGGCTCACCGCGAACCCCGCGGTGGCGGAACGGGCGGCCCTGCTCGCCGAGCACACGCGCGCTCGCGGTGGGCTCGTGTGCTGGGTCTTGCACAGCGAACCCGGCAGCGGCACGGTGTTCGACCCCGCGCTCGGCCACGTCCGGCTGATGGACGGGCTGACGCCAGCCGAGGGCGAGCCGCTGCTCACCAAGACCGCGCACAACGCCTTCACCACCACGAACCTGCAGCAGATCCTGGTGTCGCGTGGAATCCGGCGGCTCACCGTCTGCGGCATCCGCACCGAGCAGTGCTGCGAGACGACCGCCCGGCTGGCGTCCGATCTGGGCTACGACGTCACCTTCGTGACCGACGCGACGACCACCGACCCGATCCCGCACCGGGACGCCCCTGCCGGGCGCACGCCGGAGGAGATCCTCGCCGATCCGCGCACCCTCGGCACGGACGAGATCATCGCCCGCACCGAGTACGCGCTGGCCGGACGGTTCGCCGCGATCCGCGGCGTCGCCGAGCTGACCGGAGTGGGCGTAGGCTGACCGGATCGTGACCCGTGTGGCCTTCCTGCTCCTCCCCCGCCTGCACCTGCTGGACCTCGCCGGGCCCGCGCAGGTGTTCTCGACAGCCCGCGACCTGGGGCTGGACTACGAGCTGGCCTACCTCGGTGAGCGCGCGACGGTGGAGACGGCGCAGGGCGTGCCGGTGACGGCGGAGCGGGACTGGCCGGACCTGTCCGCGGGCGATCTGGTGGTCGTGCCGGGGTGGCGGTCGCCGCGGCTGACGGCGGCGCCGCTCAGCGCGGCGGGGCTGGCGTGGGTGCGGGCGCACCACGAGCGGGGCGGCACGGTGGCGAGCGTGTGCTCGGGCGCCGACGCGCTGGGCCGGGCGGGCCTGCTGGACGGCCGCCGCTGCACGACGCACCACGAGCTGCAGGACGAACTCGCGGAGCGCTACCCGGCGGCGACGGTGGTGCGGGACGTGTTGTTCGTGGTCGACGACCGGGTGGTGACGTCGGCCGGGATCGCGAGCGGCATCGACCTGGCCCTGCACCTCGTAGCTGCGCGGCACGGCCCGGCGGTGGCGGCGCGGGTGGCCAGGTCGATGGTGGTGTACGCGCGCCGCAACGGCGACGAGCAGCAGGCCAGCGCGATGCTGCGGCACCGGTCGCACGTCAACGACACTGTCCACCGCCTCCAGGACCTCATAGACGCGCGGTTCGCCGGCCCGCTGAAGCTGGCCGAACTGGCGGCCGCGGTGGGCTGCAGCGAGCGCACGGTGACGCGCCTGTTCACCCGCGCGACCGGGCTGACCCCGTTGCGGTACCAGCAGATGCTGCGGCTGGAACGCGCCGAGCACTTGATCGGCCACGGCTCGACGGTGGAAGCCGCCGCGCGGGCCGTGGGTTTCGAGGACGCCCGCATGCTGCGCCGGCTCCGCGCGCGCACCGGTCGCTGAACCGGGGGACCTCCGGCTCCGCGGCGGCGTGCCGGTGCCAAGATGGCGATCTTGGGGGACGTGGCAGGGGGCCGCGTCGTGACTGGGGGACACGATGACGGCGCTCGGCCACGGACGGCTCACCCACGCCCGCCTGCGCTGGATCACCCGCGCCGCCGCCGCGGTCCTCCTCCTCACCACGGTCGGCTGGGTTCTGCTGTTCCAGGGCTTCCTCGACCTGCACGTCTACCGCACCGGCGGCTTCGCCTGGCGGACCGGCGCCGCGCTGTACGAGCCGGGCTTCGCGGCTCTCGTGCCGGGCATGCCGCTGCCCTTCACCTATCCGCCGTTCGCCGCGATCCTCTTCGCGCCCGTCGAGCTCCTGCCGTGGCACGTGGCCAAGTTCGCGATCAGCCTCGCGTCCGCGGCCGCCCTCGCGGTCACCACCACGATCACCGCCCGGCGCCTGATCGCCGACCGCGCCGCCGCGGACGCCCTCGGCATGTCGGTGGCCGCCCTGTGGGCCCTGTTCGAGCCGGCCCGGCAGACCATCGGGTTCGGGCAGATCAACCTGATCCTGATGGCCCTGGTCGCCGCCGACTGCCTGCTCCCCCGCACCCGCTGGCCCCGCGGCCTCCTGGTCGGCGTGGCCGCGGCGATCAAGCTCACCCCGGCCGTCTTCGTGCTGCTGTTCCTCCTCCGCGGCCGCTACCGGGCCACCGCCACCGCCGTCGCGTCCTTCGCCGCGTGCGGGCTCGCCGCCCTGCTGCTCGCGCCCCGCGACTCGGCGCAGTACTGGCTGCACACCCTCTTCGACCCGGAACGCATCGGCGGCCTCGCCTACGCCTTCAACCAGAACATCCAGGCCGTCCTGGTCCGCCTGCTGCCCGCGAGCACCCTGCTGTGGGCCGTGCTCGCCGCTGCCGTGATGGCACTGGCCGCGGCCGCCGCGCGCCGTGCCCGCGACGACGTCACCGCCCTGCTCGCCATCGCCGCCGGCGGGCTCCTCGCGTCGCCGGTGAGCTGGTCGCACCACTGGGTCTGGGTCCTGCCCGCCGCCGTGGCCGTGCTCGTCCGCGCCCCGCGCTGGACCCCGGTCCTGCTGGTCTTCGTCGTCGGGCCGCACTCGTGGCTACCGCAGACCCACGACCTCGAGATGCACTGGACGTGGTGGCAGCACCTGCTCGGCTCGTCCTACGTGCTGGTGACCATGGTCGCGCTGTATAGGCCGTTATACGCCGGGAATCCCACTCCGGCCGGGATCGTTGAACAAGACGGCCGCCGGTTTCGCCCGTCCCGATCTGGCGACACCGGCGGCCCTGGTACCGGCACCGCCCGCCCGGTAGCGTCCGGGGAGTCCGAGGACGTGATCAACACGGTGAGGTGAGACGGTGCCGTCCCTGCTCGTCGCGAACCGGGGCGAGATCGCCGTCCGGATCATGGGAACCGCCGCCGGACTGGGCTTCCGCACCGTCGCCGTGTACCCGGCGGACGACGCCGACTGCGCCCACGTCACCCGCGCCCACCACGCCGAATGCCTCGACGGCACCTACCTCGACGCGGCCGCGATCGTGGCCGCCGCGCAGCGCACCGGCTGCGAGTTCCTGCACCCCGGCTACGGTTTCCTGTCCGAGAGCCCCGAACTCTCCCGCCGCTGCGCAGAGGCCGGAATCCGCTTCGCCGGACCGTCCCCGGAAGCCCTCGAACTGTTCGGCGACAAGACCCGAGCCCGCGCACGCGCCCGTGAGCTGGGCATTCCCGTCCTCGCGGGCACCGACGGCCCCACCGACCCGGCCACGGCCGAGGCGTTCTTTGCCGAGCACGGCGCGGTGATGGTCAAGGCGCTGGCCGGTGGCGGCGGCCGCGGGATGCGGCCGGTGACCGACGCCGCCGACCTGCCCGCCGCGCTGCGCCGGTGCGCGTCCGAGGCCGCGGCCGCGTTCGGTGACGGCTCGGTCTACCTCGAACGACTCCTCCCCCGCGCCCGCCACATCGAGGTGCAGATCGCCGCCGACGGTGAGACGGTGCTCGCGCTCGGCGACCGGGACTGCAGTCTCCAGCGACGACGGCAGAAGCTCGTCGAATTCGCGCCCGCCGCGCTTGACCGGGACCTGCGAAAGCGTTTGCACCAGGCGGCCACCGTGCTCATCGGGTCCACTGTGTACCGCGGTCTGGCCACTGTGGAGTTCCTGGTCGACGGCGGTGAATTCGTGTTCCTGGAGGTGAACCCGAGGCTCCAGGTCGAGCACACCGTCACCGAGGAGGTCACCGGGCTCGACCTGGTCGAGATCAGTCTTCGCCTCGCCGCGGGCGAGTCGCTGGACCGCACTGTCCCCGAGCCGCGCGGGGTGGCGCTCCAGGCCCGCGTCAACACCGAAACGGTGCGGCCGGACGGCACCGTGTTGCCCGGCGGCGGCGCGCTCACCGCGTTCCAGCCGCCCACCGGGCGCGGCATTCGTGTGGACACCCACGGCTACCCGGGCTACGCGGGCAACCCGCGCTACGACTCGTTGCTGGCCAAGGTGATCGTGACCGGACCCGACCTCGCCGCGGCCGCCGCACGGGCCCGCCGCGCGCTCGGCGAGTTCGCCGTCGCCGGACCGCCGACGAACCTCGCCCTGCTCCGGGCGCTGCTGGCCGAACCGCTCGACGCGGTCGACACCACGTTCGTGGACCGCCGCCTGCCGGACCTGGTGGACGAGATCACCGGACCGGCCGCCGCGCCGGGCACGGTCACCGCGCCGCAGCAGGGTGTCGTGGTGCAGGTGTGCGTGGCCGAGGGCGAGACCGTCACGGCCGGTGCGGAACTCGTCGTGCTCGAAGCCATGAAGATGGAGCACGTGATCACCGCCGAGCGGGGCGGCGTCGTGCTCGGTGTCGCGGTCAAACCGGGCGACACCGTGACGGCCGGGGCGGTGCTGGTGACCCTGCGGGAGAACGGCGACACGACCACGGCCGGCGAGGTGACCGAGGCCGACCTGGACCACGTGCGGCCGGACCTCGCGGAAACGCTGGCGCGGCACGAGATCGGCCTGGACGCCGCCCGTCCGGACGCGGTGCGCAAGCGCCACTCCGCCGGGCGGCGGACCGCGCGCGAGAACGTCGAAGACCTGTGCGACCCCGGCAGCTTCACCGAGTACGGCGCACTCGCGATCGCCGCGCAGCGCCGGCGCCGGGACCTCGGCGACCTGATCCGCCGCACCCCCGCCGACGGCATGATCACCGGCACCGCGACCGTCGGCGGCCGTCCGGTCGTGGTGCTGGCCTACGACTACACCGTGCTCGCCGGCACGCAGGGCGTGCACAACCACCGCAAAACCGACCGGATGCTGCGGATCGCGCGCGACCGGAAGCTGCCGGTCGTGCTGTTCGCCGAGGGCGGCGGTGGCCGGCCGGGTGACACCGACACCTCCGCGGTGGCCCAGCTGGACGTGCCGACGTTCCGGATGGCCGCCCAGCTGGCCGGCGAGGTGCCGACGGTCGCGATCGTCTCCGGCTACTGCTTCGCCGGGAACGCGGCGCTCGCCGGGGTGTGCGACGTGGTGATCGCGACCGCGGGCAGCTCGCTGGGCATGGGCGGCCCGGCGATGATCGAGGGCGGCGGGCTCGGTGTCGTCGCGCCCGGTGACGTCGGGCCGATGCCGGTGCAGTACGCCAACGGCGTCGTCGACGTGCTGGTCGCCGACGAGGCCGAAGCGGTGGACGTCGCGCGGCGTTACCTGTCCTATTTCACCGGCCCGGCCGAGGCGGGCGAGCCGCACGACCAGCGCCGGTTGCGGCACCTGGTCCCGGAGAACCGGGTCCGCGTCTACGACGTGCGGCCGGTTCTGTCCACAGTGGCCGATCCGGGCAGCCTGCTCGAACTGCGGTCCGGGTTCGGCGCCGGGGTGATGACCGCGCTGGCCCGGATCGGCGGGATCCCGGTGGGCGTGCTGGCGAACAACCCGGGCCACCTGGGCGGCGCGATCGACGGCGACGCCGCCGACAAGGCCGCGCGGTTCGTGAACCTGTGCCGCGCGCATTCCCTGCCGGTGGTGTCCTTCGTGGACACTCCCGGGTTCATGGTGGGCCCGGAGGCGGAGAAGACCGCGACGGTGCGGCGGTTCGGGGACCTGTTCGTCGCCGGGGCGCGGCTGGCCGCGCCGCTGGTCGCGGTGGTGCTGCGCAAGGCGTACGGCCTGGGCGCGATGGCGATGACCGGCGGCTCCCTGCACGCGCCCGCGCTGACCGTGGCGTGGCCGACGGGCGAGTTCGGCGGCATGGGCCTGGAGGGCGCGGTGCGGCTGGGTTTCCGCAAGGAGCTGGAGTCGATCGCCGACCCGGAGGCCCGCCACGCCCGCTACACCGAGCTGGTGGCCGAGTACTACGAGCGCGGCAAAGCCCTGAGCACGGCGACGGTGTTCGAAATCGACGACGTGATCGACCCGGCGGACACCAGGGAACGGATCGTCCGCACCCTCACCGCCACCACCTGAACGCAGAACTCACCCCCAGGACGGTGGGACTCGCGCCCACCGCGAGTCCCACGCTCAAGCACGCGAGTCCCACGCTCAGGGGCGCGAGTTCCGCGGTCAGGCGCGCGAGTTCTGCGCTCGTGGTGCCTTACTCCACGGTCACGCTCTTCGCGAGGGTTGCGTGGCCGGTCCATCTCCTGCCCGAGCTCCCGCGCGAACCGGTAGGCCAGCCGAGCCGACGGCTCACCAGCGGTCGTGCACCTGCGCGCGGATCCGCCGGTCGTACAGCTCCCGCACCGCCTCCAGCGTCGACTGCGGCAGCGGCTCCAGCCCGGCCGCCGCGGCGTTGGCGCGCGCCTGCTCCGGGGACCGGGCGCCCGGGATGACCGACGTCACCCCCGGCTGCTGGATGATCCACCGCAGCGCCGTCTGGGCCGGCGTCGCGCCGGCGGGGGCCAGCGACGAGAACTCCGCGGCCGCCTCGACGCCCGTCGCGTAGTCCACCCCGCTGAACGTCTCGCCCTGGTCGAACGCCTCGCCGTGGCGGTTGAACGTGCGGTGGTCGTTCGCGGCGAACACCGTCTCCTTCGTGTACCGGCCGGACAGCAGGCCGGACGCCAGCGGCACCCGCGCGATGATCCCGACCCCCGCTTCGGCCGCGGCGGGCAGCACCCGCTCCAGCGGCTTGAGCCGGAACGGGTTGAGGATGATCTGCACGCTCGCGGTGCCCGGCCGGGCGATCGCGGTCAGCGCCTCGTCGCAGGTCTCCACGCTCACCCCGTACGCGGCGATGCGCTTCTCCGCCACCAGCGCGTCCAGCGCGTCGTACACCGCGTCCCGCGAGTACACCGGCGTCGGCGGGCAGTGCAGCTGCACCAGGTCGAGCGTGTCCACCCCGAGGTTGGCCCGCGACCGGTCGGTCCAGGCCCGGAAGTTGTCGAGCGTGTACTCGTCCGGGTCGAGCGGCGCGCGCCGGCCCATCTTGGTCGCCACGAACACGTCCGGGTGGTCCCGCAGGAACCGCCCGATGATCTGCTCGCTGCGCCCGTCGCCGTAGACGTCCGCGGTGTCGAAGAAGGTGACACCGGCCTCGGCCGCGGCCGACAGCACCGCGAGCGCCTGCTCCTCGCCGACCTCGCCCCAGTCCGCGCCCAGCTGCCACGTGCCGAGCCCGACCACTGACACCGCCCGGCCGGTCCGGCCGAGTACCCGTTGCTCCATGCCGCCGATACTAGGCGCACCCACCGACAGTCCCGCGACGGCGCGGAAACCGCCCGTGAGATCACAAAACCCCCACACCCGCGCACTTAAACTGGACCGGGTGACCACCACCCCGGCCCTCGCCCGTGCCCCGCGGATCCTCGCCCTGGCCTGCCTCGCCGCGATCGCCGGGGGCGCCGCGCTCGTGCTGCTGCTGCAGTTCCTCCCGCCCACCGACCAGATCAGCCCGGTGCGCCGCACGCTCAGCGAGTACGCGCTGAGCGCCAACAAGTGGATCTTCGACGTCGCGGTCCTGCTGATCGCGGTCGGCTCCGCGGTGCTGTTCGCCGCGCACGTGCTGATGCGGGCGCTGCCGGTGCGCTCGGCCGCGGTCGTGCTGGGTGCACTGTGGACGGTGAGCCTGCTGGTGGTCGTCGCGTTCCCCAAGACCGACTGGTCCGTCGGGCCGAGCCTGGGCGGCGTCGTGCACCGCTACGCCAGCGTCGTCGGGTTCGTGTGCCTGCCGGTCGGGCTGCTGTTCGCCGCGCGCCGCATCTTCCCGGACTCGCCGGGCTGGCGCTGGGCGGCGCGGGTGCTGGCGATCGTCTCGCTGGCGTGGTTCGGGCTCATCCTCGGCGCGGTCGGTTACATGCTGGCCGGCGGCGGCCCGTGGTGGCGCACGATCCCGCTGGGCCTGGTGGAACGCCTGCTCGCGGCCACCGAACTGCTCGCGCTCGCCACGCTGGCCGTCCCGTTACTACGATCGAACCGAGCCGAGGTGACCCAGGTCACTTAGGCGCTCCGGGCCGGAGGCGAGTAGCTTTCTAAGCGCTCGCTTACCGACGCGCTCAACGACGAGGAGGAGTTCCCGTGACCGAGTCCCACTCCCGGGTCGCCATCGTGACCGGCGCCGGCCGAGGCATCGGCGCCGCGGTCGCGCGCAAGCTGGCCTCGGACGGTTTCGCCGTCGCACTGCTGGACCTCAACGAGGAGTCCGTGAAGCAGGGCGCGGAGGACATCGTCGCGGCCGGCGGCAAGGCCATCGGGGTCGCGCTCGACGTCAGCAACACCGAGCAGGTCGAGGCCGCCGTCGCCCGCGTCGCCGAGGAGCTGGGCGCGCCGACCGTGCTGGTCAACAACGCCGGCATCACCCGGGACAACCTGCTCTTCAAGATGACCGACGAGGACTGGGACTCGGTCATGAACGTGCACCTCAAGGGCTCGTTCCTGATGACCCGCGCGGTCCAGAAGCACATGACCGAGCAGCGCTGGGGCCGGATCGTGAACCTGTCCAGCACCTCGGCGCTGGGCAACCGCGGCCAGGTCAACTACTCCGCGGCCAAGGCCGGCATGCAGGGCTTCACCAAGACGCTGGCCATCGAGCTGGGCAAGTTCGGCGTCACCGCCAACGCGATCGCCCCGGGGTTCATCGAGACCGACATGACCGCGGCGACCGCCGAGCGGCTGGGCGTGCCGTTCGAGGACTTCAAGGCCTTCGCCGCCAAGGAGATCCCGGTGCAGCGCGTCGGCAAGCCCGAGGACATCGCCAACACCGTGTCGTTCCTGGTCAGCGAGGGTGCGGGCTTCGTGTCCGGCCAGGTCATCTACGTCGCCGGCGGACCGAAGGACTGAGCATGCGCGTCTTCAACGGGCTGGACGAGTTCACCGCCGCGGTCGGCGAGCAGCTCGGCGCCAGCGACTGGCACACCGTCACCCAGGAGCAGGTCAACACCTTCGCCGACGCCACCGGCGACCACCAGTGGATTCACGTCGACGTCGAGAAGGCCAAGCAGGGCCCGTTCGGCGCGCCCATCGCGCACGGGTTCCTGACGCTGTCGGTCCTGCCGCTGCTCTCGGCAGCCACCTACCGCGTCGACGGGCTGAAGATGGGGATCAACTACGGCCTGAACAAGGTCCGGTTCCCGCAGCCGGTCAAGGTCGGCTCGAAGATCCGCGGGGTCGCCGAGCTGGCCGAGGTCACCGACGTGCCCGGCGGCAAGCAGGTCGTGACTCGGTGGACCATCGAGATCGACGGCGAGGCCAAGCCGGCGTGCGTGGCCGAGTGGGTCACGCGCCTGATCGCCTGACGCGCGAGCCCGCCTCCGGGCGGGCTTCCGCTACGGTGAGGACATACCGACTGGTCGGTATAGCTATTTGGACAAGGAGGCCCAGTGACCCAGCAGGACCTGCCCGGACTCGACCTCGCACGGCTGCGGGACTACCTGGACGAGCACTCCCCCGGGCTGGTCGGCGGCCCTCTGACCGGTGAGGTGGTGCAGGGCGGCCGCTCGAACCTGACCTACATCGTGGGCGACGGCACGAGCCGCTGGGTGGTCCGCAGGCCGCCGCTGGGGCACGTCCTGCCCACCGCGCACGACATGACCCGCGAGCACCGCGTGATCAGCGCGCTCGCGGACACGCCCGTGCCGGTGCCGCGGACGATCACGCTGTGCCAGGACACCGAGGTGCTCGGCGCGCCGTTCTACGTGATGGAGTTCGTGCCGGGCACGCCCTACCGCGCCGCGAGCGAGCTGGAGGCGCTCGGGGCGCAGCGCACGAAGGCGATCGCCGAGTCGCTCATGGACACCCTGGTGGACCTGCACGCGGTCGACCCGTCCGCGGTGGGGCTGGGCGACTTCGGCCGTCCGGAGGGGTTCCTGGAGCGGCAGGTGCGCCGCTGGAAGAAGCAGCTGGACGCCTCGCGCAGCCGGGACCTGCCGGGCGTCGACGACCTGCACGACCAGCTGGCCCGCGCCATCCCGGCGTCCGGGCCGGCGGCCGTCGTGCACGGCGACTACCGGCTGGACAACGTGCTGGTCGACGAGACCGACCGCATCACCGCGGTGCTGGACTGGGAGATGTCCACGCTCGGCGACCCGCTGACCGACCTGGCCCTGCTGGTGGCCTACGCCGAGCGCGGCAAGGTCAACCTGGAGATCGTCTCCAACGTCAGCACCGCCCCCGGCTACCCGGGCACGGACGAAATGATCGCCCGCTACGCGGCCCGGTCCGGGCGGGACGTCTCGGCGCTGGACTGGTACGTCGGGTTCGCGTTCTTCAAGCTCGCGGTGATCCTGGAAGGCATCTACTACCGGTTCAGCCAGGGCAAGACCGTCGGCGCCGGCTTCGACCAGATCGGCGCCGCGGTGGTCCCGCTCGTCACCCTCGGCCTCGACACCCTCAAGGACTGATCATGGATTTCACGTTCGACGCCAAGACCGAGGAGCTGCGGATGAGGCTTCTCGAGTTCATGGACTCCCACATCTACCCCGCCGAGCCGGTCTACGAGGAGCAGCTGGCCGAGCGCGAGAACGAGTGGACCTTCCCGCCGGTCGTCGAGGACCTCAAGGCCGAGGCGCGCAAGCGCGGCCTGTGGAACTTCTTCCTGCCCGGCGAGCACGGCGCGGGGCTGACGAACCTGCAGTACGCGCCGCTGGCCGAGATCACCGGCCGCAGCCCGCACCTGGCGCCGGTCGCGCTGAACTGCTCGGCGCCGGACACCGGGAACATGGAAGTGCTCGCGATGTTCGGCACCGAGCAGCAGCGCAAGCAGTGGCTGCAGCCGTTGCTGGACGGTGAGATCCGCTCGGCGTTCGCGATGACCGAGCCGGACGTGGCGTCCTCGGACGCGCGAAACATCGGCACCAGCATCCGCCGCGACGGCGACTCCTACGTGATCACCGGGCGCAAGTTCTACATCACCGGCGCGATGAACCCGAACTGCAAGATCTTCATCGTGATGGGCAAGACCGACCCGGACGCCGAGCCGCACCGCCAGCAGAGCCAGATCCTGGTGCCGCGGGACACGCCGGGCGTGCACGTCAAGCGCGGCATGAACGTGTTCGGCTACACCGACGGCTCCCATGGCGGGCACGCCGAGGTGGTCTTCGACGAGGCGCGGGTGCCCGCGGACAACCTGATCGGCGAGGAGGGCGACGGGTTCGCCATCGCGCAGGCCCGCCTCGGGCCCGGCCGGATCCACCACTGCATGCGCTCGATCGGCATCGCCGAGCGGGCCATCGAGATGATGTGCCGCCGCACGCTGGGCCGGTCCACGTTCGGCAAGCCGATCGCCGAGCAGGGCGTGGTGCAGGACTGGATCGCCGAGTCCCGCGTGAAGGTCGAGCAGCTGCGGCTGCTGGTGCTCAAGACCGCGTGGCTGATGGACACCGTCGGCAACCGCGGCGCGCACACCGAGATCCAGGCGATCAAGATCGCCACCCCGAAGACCGTGGAGTGGATCCTGGACAAGGCGATCCAGGCGCACGGCGCTGGCGGGCTGTCCCAGGACTACCCGCTCGCCGAGATGTGGGCGGGGATCCGCACGCTCCGCTTCGCCGACGGACCGGACGAGGTCCACAAGCGCTCGCTCGCCCACCGCGAGCTGAAGAAGTACCGATCGGAGGCCCGATGAGCACGCTGACCGCCGACGACCTGCGCGCGCGGGTGGGCGAGTTGCTCGCCGCCCACCCGCCGGCGAGCACGGACCGGCTGGAGTTCCTGCGGGCGCGGTTCGACGCCGGGCTGGCCTGGGTGCACTACCCGGCCGGCCTCGGCGGCCTGGACGCGCCGCGTGAGCTGCAGAACGTCGTCGAAGCCGAGCTGGCGAAGGCCGGCGCGCCGGACAACAACCCGCGCCGCATCGGCATCGGGCTGGGCATGGCGGCGCCGACCATCCTGCGGTTCGGCACGGAGGAGCAGAAGAAGCGCTACCTGCGTCCACTGTGGACCGGCGAGGAGGTGTGGTGCCAGCTGTTCAGCGAGCCGGGCGCCGGATCGGACCTCGCCGCGCTGGGCACCCGCGCCGTCCAGGACGGGGACGAGTGGGTGGTCAACGGGCAGAAGGTGTGGACCTCGGTCGCGCACATCGCCCGGTTCGCGATCCTGGTGACCCGCACGAATCCGGACGTGCCCAAGCACCAGGGCATGACGTACTTCATCTGCGACATGACCGATCCCGGTGTCGAGGTGCGGCCGCTGCGGCAGCTCACCGGTGAGGCCGAGTTCAACGAGGTGTTCCTGTCCGGGGTCCGGATCCCGGACGCGAACCGGCTCGGCGCGGTCGGCGAGGGCTGGAAGGTCGCGCAGACGACGCTGATGAACGAGCGCGTGGCGATCGGCGGCAACGCGATCCCGCGCGAGGGCGGCCTGATCGGGATGGTGTCGCAGACCTGGCGGGACCGTCCGGAGCTGCGCACGCCGGAGCTGCACGACCGGTTGCTGAAGTTGTGGGTGCAGGCCGAGGCGGCGCGGCTGGCCGGGACGCGGTTGCGCCAGCAGCTGGCCGTGGGCGCGCCGGGGCCGGAGGGCTCGGCGATGAAGCTGGCGTTCGCGAACCTGCAGCAGGCGCTGACCGGGCTGGAAATCGAACTGTCCGGTGAGGACGGTCTGCGCTACGACGACTGGACGTTGCGCAGGCCGGAGAAGGTCGACATGCTCGGCCGCGGGCCCGGGTACCGCTACCTGCGGGCGAAGGGGAACTCGATCGAGGGCGGCACCTCCGAGGTGCTGCGCAACATCATCTCCGAACGTGTGCTCGGGCTGCCGTCCGAGCCGCGGGTGGACAAGGACGTCGCGTGGAAGGACCTGCCGCGGTGAGCGATCTGCTGTACTCCGAGGTCGAGGAGGACCTCCGGGCGAGTGTCCGTGACCTGCTGACCGATCGGGCCGGGTTCGCGTCCGTGCTGGCACGCACGGAAAGCGCCGAGCCGTACGACCTGAAGCTGTGGCGCACGCTGGCCGCGGACCTCGGGCTGGCCGGGCTGGCGGTGCCGGAGGAGCTGGGCGGGCAGGGCGCGTCGTACCGCGAGGTGGCGGTCGTGCTGGAGGAGCTCGGGCGGTCGGTGGCGCCGGTGCCGTTCCTGGGCAGCGCGGTGCTGGCGACGGCGGCGCTGCTGGCAGCCGGTGACACCGAGCTGTTGCCGCGGCTGGCGGGCGGTGAGCTGATCGGCGCGCTGGCGGTGCCGCTGACGACGGCGCCGGACGCGGGTTTCCCTGGCGGCGTGTCGGCCAACACGGAGGGCGCGCTGAGCGGTTCGGTCCGGACGGTGGCGGACGCGTCGGTGGCGGACGTGCTGATCGTGCCCGCGGTGGGTCCGGACGGCCCGGCGCTGTACGCGGTGGAGAAGGCCGGCGCGACGGTGACCGAGGTGGTGTCGCTGGACCTGACGCGGCGGCTGGCGGACGTGTCGTTCGACAACGCTTCGTCGCGGCTGCTGGCTTCCGGGCCTGGCGCGGAGTCGGCGCTGCGGCAGGCGTTGCTGGTGGGCGCCGGGTTGCTGGCGTCGGAGCAGGTCGGGGTCGCGCAGTGGTGTCTGGATGAGACGGTCGCGTACCTGAAGCAGCGCTACCAGTTCGGTCGGCCGGTGGGTTCGTTCCAGGCGCTGAAGCACCGGTTGGCGGACCTGTACCTGGAGATCGTGTCCGCCCGCGCGACGGCGCGCTATGCCGCGGACACGCTGGCTACGGGTGATGCCGATGTGCCGGTCGCGGTGGCGGTGGCGCAGTCGACGTGCTCGGCGGTCGCGCTGCACGCCGCCGAGGAGTCGGTGCAGCTGCACGGTGGCATCGGGATGACCTGGGAGCACCCGGCGCACCTGTACCTCAAGCGCGCCAAGAGCAGCGAGCTGGCGCTCGGCACGCCCGGGCGGCACCGGGCTGCGTTGGCGGGGTTGGTGAATCTGCCGCCGGCGTGAGTTGCCGGGGTTTGTGGGCTTGCGGGTTTGCGGGGGCCGGTGCCGGGTGGCGCCGGCCCCCTTTTTTTCTGGTCTGGTGGCCGTTCGCGATGGTTGGTCCAATGATGGCCAACCGCGCCCACACCGGTGGGCACCTCGCGTCGCACGGTTTGACATCGCACGCCGCGCGAGCGTGCATCTCGTGGCTCCTCCACACCAGTGGGCACCTCGCGTCGCACTAATGGTCATGTCACGCCCACACGAACGAACACCTCATGGCCGCGCCGCGCGAATGGACACCTCACGTCCGCACCGATGGGCATTTCGTGACTGCACTGATGGGCCAACCGCGCCCACACCAGTGGGCACCTCGCGTCGCACTAACGGGCTCCTCGTGGCACCACGAGCGCGTCTCGCGCCCACGACTTGCGAGCCGGGACGACGCCTCAACGGCGTACAGCATCACCTCGCCCGCGAACCCCGATCAGGGCCGCAGCGAATCGACCAGCAGATCGGCGTAGTGGGCGCCGACCTCCTGCGCACTCAGCCGCCCGTCGCTGCGGTACCAGACCGCCAGGTGGTGCACCGAGCCGAAGAAGAAGTCCACCACGATGTCCGCCGGTTTGTCCGTCCGGAACACGCCCTCGCGCTGGCCCTCTTCGATCAGCGACCGGAACAGCACGTGGTAGCGCCGCCGGTCGGAGCGCACCGCTTTGCGCTTGTCGGGGCTGAGCTGGTGCATGGACTGGAAGAAGATCGTCGTGTCGTCGAGGTTGTCGATGCTGCTCACGACCACGTCCGCGGCAGCCGCGTGCAGACGTGCGCTCACCGGCTCGCCACTGGCCGCGACCTTCTCCAGCTGCTCGGTCTGCAACCGCAGAACGCGGCCGTAGATCTCGTGCAGCAGGTCGTCCTTCGAGCCGAAGTAGTGGTACATCGCGCCCTTGGTGACGCCGGCCGCGGCCACGATCTCCTGCACCGACGTGCGGTCGAACCCCCGCTCGGCGAACAACCGCGTCGCCGCCGACAGCAGCCTCGCCGGCACCGGCTCCTCGGTCATCCGCACGTCCTTCCTCGACCGGCACACAGCATATCCGCGGCCCCGGTCGCACATCCCCGGGCGATGCGCGACCGGCGCCGGCGGTCACTCCCCCAGCGCGGACTCCACCTTGCGCTGCAGCTTGTTCATCCCGCCCAGCCACCGGTCCGTCTGCGTCGCGCGGGTGGCGTAGTACTCGGCGACCTCGGGGTGCGGCAGGATCAGGAACCGGTCGTCCGCGAAGGCCTCCATCACCGTGTCGGCCACCTGGTCCGGCTCGATCGCCGAGGCGCCCATGATCAGCTGCCCGCCGACACCCGTCGCGGCGAGCATGTTCGTCCGCACCCCCTGCGGGCAGATCGCCTGGACCGTGACGCCGCGGTGCCGGTACGTCGCCGACAGCCACTCGGCGAACGCCAGCGCGCCGTGCTTGGTGACCGAGTACGGCGCGGACCCCAGGCTGGTCAGCAGCCCGGCCGCGGACACCGTCGCGAGGAACCGGCCCCGCCCGCGCTCCAGCCACCCGGGCAACAGCAGGTGAGCCGCCCGGACGTGGGCCATCACATTGACGTCCCACGCCCGCGCCCACACCTCCTCGGGCACCTCGGGCCCGCCGTGCGGGGCGATCCCGGCGTTGGCGCAGAACAGGTCGATCGCGCCCAGCTCGTCGGACGCCCGCTCGATCAGCGCCGCCACCCCGTCGACCCCGGCCGCGTCGCCGGCGACCGCTATCCCGCCGACCTCCGCGGCCACCGCCTCGGCGGCCGGGCCGTCCAGGTCCGCCACCACGATCCGCGCGCCCGCCGCGGCGAACCGGCGCGCCAGCGCCGCCCCGATCCCGCCGCCACCGCCGGTGATGACGACCCCGGCGCCCGCCAGTTCGAAGCTCACAGCCCGCCTCCCAGGGTCACGCCGCCGTCGAGGACCACGGTCTGCCCGGTGATCCACCCGGCCTCGTCGGACAACAGGAACGCCACCGCGCCCGCGATGTCCTCCGGCACGCCCAGCCGCTTCATCGGGTACGCCGCGGACACCTCCTCCTCGCGGCCTTCGTACAGCGCGGTGGCGAACTTCGTCTTCACCACGGCCGGGGCGACCGCGTTGACCCGGATCTTCGGCCCCAGCTCCACCGCCAGTTCCTGGGTCAGCCGGATCACGGCCGCCTTGCTCACGCCGTACATGCCGATCCCGGGCGAGGCACGCAGCCCGGCGATGGAGGCGACGTTGACGACCGACCCGCCGTGCTCGCCCATCCACGCGTCGCGCGCGTGCCGCAGCCAGGCCAGCGGCGCGAGCACGTTGACGGCGAGGATCTTCGCCGCGGCCGTGGGGTCGATGTCCAGCACCGGGCCGTAGACCGGGTTGATGCCGGTGTTGTTGACCAGCATGTCCAGCCGCCCGAAGGCCTCGACCGTCTTCGCGACCGCCTCCTCCTGGTGCGCCGCGTCGTCGGCCTTGCCGGGCACCGCGATCGCCACGCCCGGCCCGCCCAGCTCGTTCACCGCGTCGGCGAGCGGTTCGGGCTTGCGGGCGGTGATGCACACCCGCGCGCCGCGCTGCACCAGCTCGCGGGCGATGCCGAGGCCGATGCCCCGGCTCGCACCGGTGACGATCGCGACGCGGTCCTTGAACGAGTTCACCATCGGGCTCCTGTCTCCTGTCCACCTTGACTAAGCGCTCGCTTACAATGGGAACGGCCAGACCGCCGTGTCAAGTCTCCCGCCAGGCGGTTCTCTACTGGGAGGATTCCGCCATGACGATCTCGCTGTCCGCCGAACTCTGGCCGGAGGTGCAGCCGGACGCGGCACGGCGGCTGATGCTGGCCGGTGTCGAGTCCTTCGCCCGCCGCGGCTACCACGCCACCACGACGCGCGACATCGCGAGCGCGGCCGGCATGAGCCCGGCGGCGCTGTACGTGCACTTCCCGTCGAAGGCCGCGCTGCTGTTCGCCATCAGCAAGAGCGGCCACCAGCAGACGCTCGACCTGGTCGAGGACGTCGCCAAGCGCGCCGACGAGCCGAGGGAGCGGATGCGCCGCATCGTCGCCGACTTCGTGGCCTGGCACGCGCGGCGGCACACCGTGGCGCGCGTCGTGCAGTACGAGCTGCAGGCGCTGCCCGAGCAGGAGTACCAGGTGGTGGCCGACCTGCGGCGCCGCATCGAGCACCTGGTGCGGGGCGTCATCGAGGACGGCGTCGCGCAGGGGCAGTTCGTGGTCGCCGACGTCAAGACCGCCGCGCGAGCGGTCCTGTCGCTCGGCGTCGACGTGGCGCGCTGGTACAGCGAGCGCACCGGCAAGACGCCCAAGGCGCTCGGCCGCGAGTACGCGGATCTCACCCTGCGCATGCTCGGCGCTCAGCCCTGACAGCGACGGTGCCACGACGGCCACGGTACCTCACATACTAAGCGGTCGGTAACCTCGTTCCCGCGTGATCGGCGCTACCGTCACGACATGAGCGAAATCCGGCCGTTCCACCTCGACGTCCCGCAGTCCCAGCTCGACGACCTGCGCGCGCGCATCGACCTGACCCGCTGGCCGGACGAGCTGCCGGGCGCGGGCTGGAGTTACGGCATCCCGCTCGGCTACGTCCAGGAGCTGACCCGGTACTGGCGCACGAGCTACGACTGGCGCGCGCACGAGAAGCGGCTCAACGAGCTCGGCCAGTTCACCACCGAGATCGACGGCCAGCGCATCTACTTCCTGCACGTCCGCGCGGCCGACGACGACGCGCTGCCGCTGATCCTCACGCACGGCTGGCCCGGTTCGGTGGTGGAGTTCCTGCCGGTGATCGAGGCGCTGTCGGCGCGGCACCACCTGGTCATCCCGGCCATCCCCGGCTACGGCTTCTCCGGCCCGACCACCGACACCGGCTGGGACGTGCCGCGGATCGCCCGGGCCTTCGCCGAGCTGATGCGCCACCTCGGCTACGACCGCTACGGCGCGCAGGGCGGCGACTGGGGCTCGGCGATCTCGCGCCAGCTGGGGATCGACGACGCCGCCCACGTCGCCGGGGTGCACGTCAACATGCTCGGCACCGCCCCCTCCGGCAACCCCGCCGAGCTGGACGAGCTGTCCCTGGCCGACAAGGAGCGGCTGGGACGGCTCGAGCGCTACCAGCGCGAGCTGTCCGGCTACATGAAACTGCAGTCGACGCGCCCGCAGACCCTGGCCTACGCGTTGCACGACTCCCCCGTCGGCCAGCTCGCCTGGATCGTCGAGCGGTTCCAGGAGTGGACCGATTCGGACGGCACCCCGGAGGACGCCGTCGACCGGGACCTGATGCTGACCAACGTGATGATCTACTGGCTGACCGGCACGGCCGGGTCGTCGGCGCGCCTGTACCGCGAATCGGCCCGCAGCTGGGGCAAGCAGCCCGGGGTGGACGTGCCGATGGGCGTGGCGGTGTTCCCGCACGACATCGTGCTCCCCGTGCGCCGCCTCGCCGAGCGCGACCACAACATCGTGCGCTGGACGGAGTTCGACCGCGGCGGGCACTTCGCGGCGATGGAGGAACCCGACCTGTTCGCCGAAGACGTCCTGGCGTTCTTCGCTTCGCTCTAGAGTGGGCGCATGCTGAAACCCGATCCCGGCCGGCTGCTCGCCGTCGCCCGCGAAGAGGCCCTGCTCGGCAAGTCCGAGGGCGGCGTGCCGATCGGCGCGGCGTTGTTCACTGTGGACGGTGAGCTGCTCGGCCGGGGCCACAACCGGCGGGTCCAGGACGACGACCCGTCGATGCACGCCGAGACCGCGGCCTTCCGCAACGCGGGCAGGCGCCCGCACTACCGCGACACCGTGATGGTCACCACACTCTCCCCCTGCTGGTATTGCAGCGGCCTGGTGCGCCAGTTCAGCATCTCCCACGTGGTGATCGGCGAAGCCCGCACCTTCTCCGGTGGCCACGACTGGCTGGCCGGGCTGGGTGTCGGCATCACGATCCTCGACGACCCCGCGTGCGTCACGCTGATGACGGAGTTCATCGAAGAGCGCCCGGATCTGTGGTTCGAGGACATCGGGGTCGAAACTTCCTGAGGAGCTGCCATGTCACCGTCCGTTCCGCTGATCGACCTGACGTCCTGGTTCGACGGCACCGGCCGCGAACGGGTGGCCGCCGAGGTGGACCGCGCGCTGCGGGAGTCCGGCTTCCTGCTGATCACCGGGCACGGCGTGCCGGACGAGCTGCGCGCGCGGGTGCGGTCGCGGGCGCGGGAGTTCTTCGCGCTGCCCGCCGAGGTGAAGCGGCGGTACGCGGTGACGGTCGGCGGGCGCGGCTGGCTGCCGCCCGGGGTGGAGGCCAACGGCTACGCCGAGGGCACCGAGACCCCGCCGGACCTCAAGGAGTCCTACTCGGTCGGCGCGGACGCCGCGGTCGGGGTGCCGGAGGTCGACGAGTTCTGGTTCCAGCCCAACGTGTGGCCGTCGGAGGTCCCGGAGTTCGCGGCCGCGTCACGCGAGTACATGGCGCGGATGCGGCAGCTGTCGGACGAGCTGCTGACGGTGTTCGCGGCGGCGCTCGGCCTGCCCGCGGACCACTTCACCCGGCACACCGGGCACCCGACGTACACGTTCAACATCAACTGGTACCCGGCGCTGAACCGGGTCGGCGCGCCGGAGCCGGGGCAGTTCCGGATCGGGCCGCACACCGATTTCGGCACGGTGACGGTGCTGGACCGCCAGGACGGGGTCGGCGGGCTGCAGGTCTGCACCAGTGACGGCGAGTGGGTGGACGCGCCGTTCGACCCGGCGGCGTTCACGGTGAACATCGGGGACCTGATGGCCCGCTGGACGGGCGACCGGTGGCGCTCGACGCGGCACCGGGTGCTGCCGCCGTCTGCGGACGCGCCGGACGAGGACCTCGTGTCGCTCATCTTCTTCTACGAGACCGACCACGACGCGCGGATCACCTCGCTCGCGCCGCCGCTGGGGCGCACGGCGTACCCGGAGGTCGTGGCGTCGGAGTACCTGCGCGGCAAGCTCGACGCGATCACCGTGGCCCCCTGACCCGGGCGGGCCAGGGGGCGCCACGACGTCAGTTGCGGCCGTACTCCCCGCCGCAGTCACAGCAGTTGCCGCAGTTGCAGTTGCCCGGCGTCTCCATGGTGGTGTCCCTTCCGTTCGGAGGTCGTTCGCCGTCCTGGTCGCCGGGCGGTCCGGGATAGTTCCGCCGTTCACCCGATGGTGCAACACGGACGCAACATCGACTGCCTACGGTGCTGCCATGGCGACCACGACAGGGCGAAAAACGGGCGAATACGGCGAAAAAGTCGTCGCGGTCGAACCGGGCGGTGTCGAGCCGGTGCCCGCGGCGGAGCGGCACGGCAGGCCGCGGCAGCTGTTCTGGACCTGGGCCTCGCCCAACCTGGAGTTCGCCACGATCTTCGTCGGTGTGCTGGCGGTGTCGGCGTTCGGGCTGAGCTTCGCGCAGGCGGTGATCGCGGTGGCGATCGGCAACGGGCTGGGCGCGGTGTCGCACGGCGTGCTGTCGGCGCGCGGGCCGCGGTTCGGGGTGCCGCAGATGGTGTTGAGCCGGCTGGCGTTCGGCTACCGCGGCAACGCGGTCCCTGCCGCGTTGATGTCCGTGACCGCGGGGATCGGCTGGTTCGCGGTCAACAGCGTCAGCGGGGCGTTCGCGCTGAACACGCTGACCGGGATGCCGGTGCTGCTGTGCCTGGTGATCGTGGTGGTGCTGCAGATCGGGATCGCGTTCTTCGGGCACAACCTGGTGCAGGCCTACGAGCGCTGGATCTTCGGGGTGCTGGCGGTGGTGTTCGCGATCGGGGCGGTGGTCACGTTCACGCAGGCGTCGCCGGGCGCGGTCGGCGGGACCGGCGGGCTGGGCGGGTTCCTGCTGACGGTCGGGGCGGCGTTCGGGTACACCGCGGGCTGGAACCCCTACGCGGCGGACTACACGCGGTACCTGCCGGAGTCGGTGAGCAGCCGGGCGGTCGGCTGGGCCGCGGGCGGCGGCCTGTTCCTGTCGACGACAGTGCTGATGGCGACGGGTGCGGCGTCGGCCACGTTGGGCGGCGGGGACGGCAGCCCGACGGCGGCGTTCACCGGGCACATGCCGGGGTGGTTGTCCGCGCTGACGTTGCTGGCGATCGCGCTCGGGGCGGTGGCCGCGAACGCGCTGAACGTCTACTCCGGAGCGCTCGCGTTCCTCACGCTGGGCGTGGAGCTGCCGCTCGCGTGGCGGCGGGCGGTGGTGGCGGTCGCGTTCGGGGTCGTCGGGTTCGTGCTGGCGTGGCTCGGGCTCGCCGACGCGGGGACGGCCTACGAGCACTTCCTGCTGGTGATCGCGTACTGGGTGAGCCCGTGGCTGGGCGTGGTGTTCGCCGACCAGCTGATGCGGCGCGGGCAGGGCGGGCTGGCGGGCCTGCTGCCGGACACCGGGCGGTGGGGCTGGCAGGGGCTGGTGTCGTTCCTGGTGGCGGCGGTGGCGTCGATCGGCTTGTTCGCGAACCAGACGCTGTACGCCGGCCCGGTGCCGCGGGCGGTGCCGGAGGTGGGCGACGTGACGTGCTTCGTCGGGTTCGCGCTGGCGGCCGCGTTGTACGCGGTGGTGGGGCGCCGCTGGGCGCGGAGCTGAGGCTCACCAGCGGTCCCAGTGCAGGACCTCGCGCCGGTCGATGCGCGGCGCGGGCCGGAATTCGGTGCCGAGGGTGAAGGCGAGCGGCACGAGCGCGGCCAGCATGACCTCGTCGTGCGGCACGCCGAGGGTGGCGGCGAGTTCCTTCTCCAGCGGCGCGTGCGCGGTGGTCCAGACCGTTCCGAGGCCGCGGTTGCGCGCGGCGAGCATGAAGCTCCAGACGGCGGGCAGGATCGAGCCCCACGTCATCGCCTGGTCCAGCACCGGCGCGTGGTCGGTGCGGCCCTCGACGGCCGGGATCACGAAGGCCGGCACCCGGTGGATGTTGTCGTAGAGGTACTGGGCGCCCTCGCCGATGCGCCGCATCGACCCGGGATGGGCAGTCATGCGGCGCAGATCCTTGTCGGTGAGCGGCCGCCCGCTCGCCAGCTGGACCGCGCGCCGGAAGATGCCGGCCACCGCGGCGCGCTCGGCCTTCCCGGTGACGACCAGGAAGTGCCAGCGCTGGCGGTTGCGTCCGGTCGGGGCCTGGGTGGCGAGGTCGACGCACTCCTCGATGAGGCGCCGCGGCACGGGCCGGGTGAAGTCGAGGCGCTTGCGCACGGCGCGAGTGGTGGACAGGACCTCGTCGGCGGTCAGATCGAGCGTCATCGGCGTCTCCCAGATCATCTGTAAGCAGATTGTTTGCGACCATACGGTTGCGATTGATCTGCTGTCAAACAATTGGCGAGCAGACGATTCGTGGTAGTCTCCGCGTCGTGGCGGCCAGATCAGAGGAGTCCTACTTCCCGCGGCTCGCGGCGGAACGGCTCGACATCGCGCTGTGCCGGGCGTCGGCGTCGGTTGCCCGGGCGGCGGAGAAGGCCGCGGGCGAGCAGGGGCTGGGGGTCGGGCAGCACCTGGTGCTGAAGATGCTCGCGGCGGCGGGGCCGTGTTCGCAGCAGGTGCTGAGCGAGGAGCTGCGGATCGACCGCAGCGTGATGGTCGGCATCGCCGACGACCTGGAGAAGGCCGGCTACGTCCGGCGGGAGCGGGATCCGCGGGACCGGCGGGCGTACGCGGTGACGATCACCCCCGCCGGGCGCGAGGCGCTGGAGCAGGCCGAGGCGGCGACGCCCGGGTTCCTGGACCGGACGTTCGCGGCGTTGTCCGCGCGGGAACGCGATCAGCTCGCGGCGCTGCTCGGGAAGCTGCTGACCGCGGATTGACCACCGCGCCGATCACGCACGACTGGGCGCTGAACGGCGACGGTGCTGAGCCGCCGGAGCGCACCAAGGCGCCCCGGCGGCGCTCACTCGTGGCTCGGGTCAGGCGACGTGGCCGACGGCGGGCGCCAGCACGGCCCGGCCTGCCTCGGTGAGCACCGCGGGCACCAAGCGCTCCCCGTCGCCGTCCGGGCGGATGTAGCCGCCGTGGGCGAGGGCGTGCGCGGCCATCTGGTCGCAGCAGGCGACTCCGTCGATGAAAAGGTCCGGTTCGACGCTCGACGACATCACGGCGCGGCCCTGGGCCACCGCTCGCAGCATCGCCATCGCCCGATGGGACAACTCTTCACCTGTACCGGACACCGGGATCTACCCCCTTGCGTCGTCACCTGCTGTTGCCTCTGTTATCGCACACTGGTCCATTAGTGTTAACGACCGGTCCCGCGACACGCCGTCAACCACCCACCGCGGTGACTTCCGGCTCGGGCAGGGCTGGGCCGAGGACCCGGGCCCATTGGCGGATGATCCGGCGCCGCCGGGAGGTGTCGTCGGCGAGGAGGTTCGCCAGGCCCAGCCCGCGTGCCAGGTCCAGGGTCGACTGCACCAGCTCCCGCACCCCCGGCTGCGCCTCGTCCACCCCGAGCAGGTCGACCGCGAGCCGGTGCGCCTCCCGGCCGACCTTGGCCTGCAACGGCACCAGCACCGTCCGCAACGACTCGTCGCTGGACGCCGCCACCCACAGGTGCAGCGCGGCGCGGAACATGGGGCCGGTGTAGAGGTTGAGCAGCATGTCGACGACCGGTTCGATGCGGGACCGCCCGGACGGCAGCCCCTCGGCGCCGCGGCGCATCTCGGCGATCTGCACCTCGCCGACGTACTCGACCGCGGCCGTGACCAGGTCCTCCCGCGTCGGGAAGTGGTGCTGGGCGGCCCCGCGCGAGACCCCGGCGCGCTGCGCGATGAGCGCGACGGTGGTGCCGGCCCACCCGACCTCGCCGATGCAGTCCACGGCTGCCTCGATGAGCTTGCGACGAGTGGTCCGGCTGCGCTCCTGGCGGGGCTCCGGCACAGCGGGTTCCTTTCGAGGGTTCTTGCAGGCAGGCAGCTGGCACCGCCGCCGGTTCTCAGCTGTCCTCTCGCGAGGACAGCGCCGACGTGGTGAATTGGACATTCATGAGTCGGCGATCCCACAGCGAGGGGGCAGCTGAGGTTCCGCCACCCGCACCGCTACGCACGCTGTTCTCTTCCAGCACCGCTACGCACGCTGTTCTCTTCCATCTTTCAGTACGACTTCGGGAGGCCCAGGGAGTGCTGGGCGACGAAGTTGAGGACCATCTCGCGGCTGACCGGGGCGATCCGGCCGACGCGGACGGCCCCGAGCAGCGTACCCAGCCCGTATTCGGACGCCATGCCGTTGCCGCCGTGGGTCTGGATCGCCTGGTCGACCGCCTTGATCGCGACCTCGGCGCCGGCGTACTTGGCCATGTTCGCGGCCTCGCCCGCCCCGAAGTCGTCGCCCGAGTCGTACAGCGCGGCGGCCTTCTGGGTCATCAGCTTGGCCAGCTCGAGCTCGATCTTGACCTGCGCCAGCGGGTGCGCGATGCCCTGGTGGGTGCCGATCGGCGCGCCCCACACACTGCGCTCCTTCGCGTACGCCACACCCTTGTCCAGCGCGTACCGGGCGATGCCGATGGAGAACGACGCGCCCATGATCCGCTCCGGGTTGAGCCCGGCGAACAGCTGCGCCAGCGCCGCGTCCTCGGACCCGACGAGCGCCTCGGCGGGCAGCCGGACGTCGTCGAGGAACAGGCCGAACTGCTTGTCGGCCGAGACGAGGTCCATGTCGATCTGCTTGTACTCGAACCCGGGCGTGCCGGTGGGCACGATGAACAGGGCGGGCTTGAGCTTGCCGGTCTTGGCGTCCTCGGTGCGGCCGACGACGAGCACCGCGTCGGCCTCGTCGACGCCGGAGATGAACACCTTGCGCCCGTTGAGGATCCAGTCGGCGCCGTCCCGCCGGGCCGTCGTCTTGAGACGGTGCGAATTGGACCCCGCGTCGGGTTCGGTGATGGCGAAGGACATCCGCACCTCGCCGGTGGCGAACCGGGGCAGCCAGGAGCGCTTCTGCTCGTCAGTGCCGTACCGGGCGATCACAGTGGCGCAGATCGCCGGGGACACCACCATCAGCAGCATCGGCGTGCCCGCGGCGCAGAACTCCTCGCACACCGCGGCGAGGTCGCCGATCCCGGCGCCACCGCCGCCGTACTCCTCGGGCACCGACACGCCGAGGTAGCCCAGTCGCCCGGCCTCGTTCCACAGGTCGCTGGTGTGGCCGCCGCTGCGGGCGACCTTCACGTAGTACTCGTGCCCGTAGGCGCGGGCCAGGTCGCCGACCGCCTTGCGCAGCGCGATCCGCTCTTCGGACTCGACGAAACTCATGCTTGCTCCTTCGGCGTGACGACGGCGAGAACGGTCCCCGGTTCGACCTGCTGCCCCACCGACACGGGCAGGTCGGTGACTTCGCCGTCGGCCGGCGCGGTGATCCGGTGTTCCATCTTCATGGCTTCCAGCCACATCAGGGGGTCGCCGGCGGCGACGGTGTCCCCGACCGCGGCGGCGATCCGCAGCACGGTGCCCGGCATCGGCGCGACCAGCGACCCCGCGGCCAGCGCGGCGTCCGGGTCGGTGAACCGCGGCACCGGGACGAGGTCGACGGCCCCGAGCGCGGAGTCGACGCACACCAGGCCGGGGTACCGGCCGACGCGGAACACGCGCCGGACGCCGTCGGCGTCGAGCACCACCCGGTCCGTGGTGGCCTCGACGACCTCCGCGTCGTCCAGCCGAAGCCCGGGGCGGTAGGCGACCTCGACTTCGGTGTCCCCGGCGAGGTAGCGCTTGCGCAGCGGAGCGGAAACCACGTTGCGCCACCCGGCGGGCAGCCTGCCGAGGGTCCGCGCCGACGCCCGGTTGGCCGCGGCCTCGGCCAGCGCCGCCGCGGTCGCCGACCACCGCACACCCGCGGCGTCCGCGACGGGCCGGGACAGGACGTCCAGCCCGTGCCGGTCCAGGAACGCGGTGTCCGTCTTGCCGGCCAGGAACTCCTCGTGCCGCAGCACGTTGACCAGCAGGTCGCGGTTGGTGCGCAACCCGTGGATCCGGGCACCGGACAGTGCCCGCGCCAGCCGCCGGGCCGCTTCGGCACGCGTCGGCGCCCACGCGATCACCTTGGCGAGCATCGGGTCGTAGTGCACGCCCACCACCGAGCCGTCCACCACGCCCGCGTCCAGCCGCAGCCCGGCCTCGCCGCCGAGGGTGAACTCGGTGTCCACGTCCGGGATCTCGAACCGGTGCAGCGTGCCGCTCTGCGGCTGCCACCCGGCGGCCGGGTCTTCGGCGTACAGCCGCACCTCGATCGCGTGCCCCCGCGACGCGGGCGGCTCGGCGGGCAGCCGCTCGCCCTCGGCGATCCGGATCTGCAGCGCCACCAGGTCCAGGCCGGTGACGCATTCGGTGACCGGGTGCTCGACCTGCAGGCGGGTGTTCATCTCCAGGAAGTAGAACCGCCCGTCGTCTGTGGCGAGGAACTCGACGGTGCCCGCGCCGACGTAGTCGATCGCCTTCGCGGCTTTGCGCGCGGCGTCGAACAGCTCGGCCCGCATGGCGTCGTCGACCAGCGGGGAAGGCGCCTCCTCGACGACCTTCTGGTGCCGCCGCTGGATCGAGCACTCCCGCTCCCCCAGCGCCCACACCGTGCCGTGGGTGTCGGCGAGCACCTGCACCTCGATGTGCCGCCCGGTCTCCAGGTACCGCTCGCAGAACACCGTCGGGTCGCCGAACGCCGACGCGGCTTCCGCGCTCGCGCTCGCCACCGCCTCGGCCAGCTCGCGCAGCGACCGCACGACCCGCATGCCGCGGCCGCCGCCACCGGCGGATGCCTTGACCAGCACGGGAAGATCGTCCTCGGTCACCGCGGACGGGTCCAGTTCGGACAGCACCGGGACCCCGGCGGCGTCCATCAGGCGCTTGGACTCCACTTTGGAGCCCATGGTCTCGATCGCGGACGGCGGTGGGCCGATCCAGGTCAGCCCGGCGTCGATCACCGCCCGCGCGAACGCGGCGTTCTCGGACAGGAACCCGTAGCCGGGGTGGACGGCGTCCGCGCCCGCCGAGCGCGCGGCCTCGACCAGCAGGTCCGCGCGCAGGTAGGTCTCCGAAGGTGTGTTGCCGGGCAGCCGGACCGCCGCGTCCGCCTCGGCGACGTGCGGTGAGGCGGCGTCGGCGTCGGAGAACACGGCCGTCCGGGCGATCCCCAGCGCCGAGCAGGTGCGGAACACGCGGCGGGCGATCTCCCCGCGGTTGGCGACCAGAACGTTGTCGATCACGTCACTCACATCCGGAAGACGCCGAAGCCCTCGGCGCCCCTGATCGGTCCATTGTGGATGGCGGACAGGCACAGCCCGAGCACGGTGCGGGTGTCCCGCGGGTCGATGATGCCGTCGTCGTAGAGCATGCCGGACAGGAACATCGGCAGCGACTCGGCCTCGATCTGCTGCTCGACCATCGCGCGCATCGCGGCGTCGGCGTCCTCGTCGTAGGGCTGGCCGCGCCCGGCCGCGGCCTGGCGGGCCACGATCGACAGCACCCCGGCCAGCTGCGCCGGCCCCATCACCGCGGACTTCGCGCTGGGCCAGGCGAACAGGAACCGCGGCCCGTACGCCCGCCCGCACATGCCGTAGTGCCCGGCGCCGTAGGACGCGCCCATCAGCACGGACAGGTGCGGGACCTTCGAGTTGGACACCGCGTTGATCATCATCGCGCCGTGCTTGATGATGCCGCCCTGCTCGTACTCCTTGCCGACCATGTAGCCGGTGGTGTTGTGCAGGAACAGCAGCGGCGTGTCGGTCTGGTTGGCGAGCTGGATGAACTGCGTCGCCTTCTGCGACTCCTCGCTGAACAGCACGCCCTGCGCGTTGGCGAGGATGCCGACCGGGTAGCCGTGCAGGCTCGCCCAGCCAGTGACGAGGCTGGTGCCATAGAGCGGTTTGAACTCGTCGAAGTCGGAGCCGTCGACGACGCGGGCGATCACCTCGCGCGGGTCGAACGGGACCTTCAGGTCCGCGGGCACGATGCCGAGCAGGTCCTCGGCGTCCAGCAGCGGCTCGTCGTAGTCCGGTTTCGGGGACGGCCCCCGCTTGTGCCAGTTGAGCCGCTTGACGATGCTGCGGCCGATGCGGATCGCGTCCTGCTCGTCGTGCGCGAGGTAGTCGGCCAGCCCCGAGGTGCGCGCGTGCATCTCCGCGCCGCCCAGCGACTCGTCGTCGGACTCCTCCCCCGTAGCCATCTTGACCAGCGGCGGGCCGCCGAGGAACACCTTCGCGCGTTCCTTGACCATCACCACGTAGTCGGACATGCCGGGCAGGTAGGCGCCGCCCGCGGTGGAGTTGCCGAACACCAGCGCGATCGTCGGGATGCGCTCGGCCGAGGAGTTCGTCAGGTTGCGGAAGGTGCGGCCGCCCGGGATGAAGATCTCCTTCTGGGTGGGCAGGTCCGCGCCGCCGGACTCGACCAGGTTGATCGTCGGCAGCCGGTTCTCCGCCGCGATCTCGGCCGCCCGCAGGCTCTTCTTCAGCGTCGCCGGGTTGCTCGCGCCGCCCTTCACGGTCGGGTCGTTGGCGACGATCATGCACTCGACGCCCTCCACGACGCCGATGCCGCTGACCACGCTGCCGCCGACGGTGTAGTCGGTGCCCCAGGCGGCCAGCGGTGACAGTTCGAGGAACGGGGAGTCCTCGTCGATCAGCAGCTCGATCCGCTCGCGCGCGAGCAGCTTGCCGCGCTTGCGGTGGCGCGCCACGTACTTCTCGCCGCCGCCCGCGATCGCCTTCGCGTGCTCGGCCTCGAGTTCGGCGAGCTTGGCCGCCATCGCCTCCCGGTTGGCCGCGAAATCCGCGCTCCCTGTGTCCACTCCGGACCGGATCACGCTCAAGCCGTGTACCCCAATCGTTTCGCCGCGAGACCCGCCAGGATCTCGTTGGTGCCGCCGCCGATGCCGAGGATGCGGACATCGCGGTAGTGCCGTTCCACTTCGGATTCCCGCAGGTAGCCGAGGCCGCCGTGCAGCTGGACCGCCTCGTTGACCACCCACTCGGCCGTCTCGACCGCGGTGTTCTTCGCGAAGCAGGCCTCCGCGATGACCTCTTCCCCGGCGACGAATCGCTGCGCGACGTGCCGCGTGTAGACGCGGGCGAGGTCGATCCGCCGGGCCATGTCCACGAGCTTGTGCTGCACCAGCTGCCGGGAGATCAGCGGACGTCCGAACGTCTCCCGCAGCCGGCACCACTCCAGCGTGAGGTCGAGTGCGCGCTGGGCGGTCGCGTAGCCCTGCACCGCGAGCGAGAGCCGCTCGGTGACGAAGTGGGTCGCGATCTGGATGAACCCGGTGTTCTCCTCGCCGACCAGGTTCTTCGCGGGCACCCGGGCGTCCGCGAAGGACAACTCCGCGGTGTCCGAGCAGTGCCAGCCCATCTTCTCCAGCTTGCGGCTGACCGTGAACCCCGGCGTGTCCCGCTCGATCACCAGCAGCGACACGCCGTGGGCGCCCGGGCCGCCGGTGCGCACCGCGGTGGTCACGAAGTCGGCGCGGGTGCCGGAGGTGATGTAGGTCTTGGCGCCGTTGACGACGTAGTGGTCGCCGTCGCGCCGGGCGGTGGTGCGGATGCCGGCGACGTCGGAGCCGCCGTCGGGCTCGGTGATCGCCAGCGACCCGATGAGACGGCCCTCGATGGTCGGCCGCACCCAGCGCTCGATCTGCTCGGGATCGCCCGCGGTGACGATGTGCGGCAGCGCGATGCCGTTGGTGAACAGCGACGCGATCAGCCCGCCCGAGCCGCCCGCGTAGAGGATTTCCTCGGTGATGGTCATGGCGTCCAGGAAGTCGCCGCCACCGCCGCCCGCGCTCTCCGGGAACGACACCCCGAGCAGGCCGATCTCGCCTGCCTTGCGGTGCAGGTCGCGCGGCAGCTCGCCGGCGCGCTCCCACTCGTCCAGGTGCGGCAGCACCTCGGCCTCCACGAACCGGCGCACGGTCTTGCGCAGCGCGGTCCGCTCGGGCGTGGCGAACGGGTCGGTCACAGCAGCACCTCCGGGATGTCGGCGTGGCGGGCACGCAGCCACTCGCCGAGCGCCTTGGCCTGCGGGTCGAACCGGGCCTGCGCCGCGACGCCCTGGCCGAGCAGTCCTTCGACGACGAAGTTGAGCGCACGCAGGTTGGGCAGCGCGTACCGGCGGACGGTGAGGTCCGCGGTCTCCGGCAGCAGCCGCTGGAACTCCTCGACGGTCAGGTGGTGCGCGAGCCAGCGCCACGCGTCGTCCGAGCGCGCCCACACGCCGAGGTTGGCGTCGCCGCCCTTGTCGCCGCTGCGGGCGCCGACGATCGTGCCCAGCGGCACGCGCCGGGCCGGCCCGTCGGGCAGTGGTTCGGGTAGCTCCGGCTCGTCCACTTCGGACAGCGGCAGGGTGTCGGTGGCGGGGGCGATGTCCACCCGGGACCCGTCCGGCAGCACGGCCACGTGCGGCACCTCGGCGGCGTCCACGAAGGCCGCGGTGTAGACGCCGTAGGGCGAGGCGTCCGAGGGCGGCGCGGTGACGTGGAAGCCGGGGTAGCTGGCCAGGGCCAGTTCGATCGCCGCGCCGCTGAACGCGCGCCCGGCCACCTTCGGGTCGGCGTCCTTGACCGCGCAGTGCAGCAACGCGCTGGCGCGCTGCTCGGTGTCGGCGTCCTCGTGGTCGGTGCGGGCCAGTGTCCAGCGGATCTCGGCGGGCGGCCGGTCCTTCAGCGCGCCTTCGAGCTGGTCGCGCACCAGCGCCGCCTTGGCCTCGATGTCCAGTCCGGTCAGCACGAACGTGGTCTCGTTGCGGAAGCCGCCGAGGGTGTTCAGGCAGACCTTGAGCGTCGGCGGCGGCGCCTCGCCGCGGGTGCCGGAGATGCGCACCCGGTCCGGGCCGTCCTCGGTCAGGGTCAGCGTGTCGAACCGCGCGGTGACGTCCGGCCCGGCGTAGCGGGCGCCGGCGATCTCGTACAGCAGCTGAGCGGTGACGGTGCCCGCGGTCACCGCTCCCCCGGTGCCCGGGTGCTTGGTGATCACGCTGGAGCCGTCGGCGGAAATCTCGGCAATCGGGAAGCCGGGGGTGCCGGTGTCGTGTTCGGTGAAGAACGCGTAGTTGCCGCCGGTGGCCTGGGCGCCGCATTCGATGACGTGCCCGGCGGCGACCGCGCCGGCGAGGGCGTCGTAGTCGTCGCGCGCCCACCCGAAGTGCGCGGCGGCCGGGCCGACGACCAGCGAGGCGTCGGTGACGCGGCCGGTGACGACGACGTCCGCCCCGCGCTCCAGGCACGCGGCGATGCCCCACGCGCCGAGGTAGGCGTTGGCGGTCAGCGGTTTGCCGAGCCCCAAATCGTCCACTCTGGACAGCAGGTCGTCGCCCTCGACGTGGGCCACGGCGATGTCCAGGCCCAGCTCCGCGGCCAGCTCGCGGATCGCAGCGGCCAGTCCGGCCGGGTTGAGGCCGCCCGCGTTGGTGACGATCTTGACGCCGTTCTCCTTGGCCAGCGCGAGGTTCTCCGCCATCTGGCGCAGGAAGGTCTTCGCGTAGCCGCGGCCGGGGTCCTTGAGCCGGTCGCGGCCGAGGATCAGCATGGTCAGCTCGGCGAGGTAGTCCCCGGTCAGGACGTCCAGCGGGCCGCCGGTGAGCATCTCGCGCACGGCGGAGAACCGATCGCCGTAGAACCCGGAGGCGTTGCCGATGCGCAGCACGTCGCTCATGCGAACTGCCCTGCCTTCCGGCCCGCGCCGGGCGGCCCGGCGAAGGCCTGCGCGATCTCCAGCCACTTCTCGGCGTCCGGACCGATGGCGACGACGTCGGTGTCAGCCGGGTGCCGCCGCTGCGTGACGACGAGGCAGAACCCGAGCGCGGACCCGGTGACGCGCTGCGCCGCGTCCGCCGGGCCGAACGTCCACTCTTCACCGTCCACACCGGACAGCTCGACGCGGAACTCCTCGGCGGGCGGCGCGAGCCCGTGCACCGAGAACGCGAAGTTCCGGGTGCGCACGCCGAATCGCGCGATCTGCCACAGCCGCCGTGTGGGCTCGCGGCGCAGGCCGATCGCGTCGTACACGTCCTGCGCGTGCGCCCAGGTCTCCATCAGCCGCGCGGTCGCCATGGACGCGGCGCTCATCGGCGGCCCGTACCACGGCAGCTTCTGCCCGTCCGGCACGCGCGCCAGTTCGCGGGCCAGTTCTTCGCGCCCGGACCGCCACATCGCCAGCAGTTCGTCACGTGGTTTCGCGGCCAGTTCCCGCGCGCCCTGATCGACGAAGTCGTCGCCCGCGGCCAGCGCCCGCTGCACTTCGGCCGGGAACTCGTCCGGCGTGCGCACCGCGATCAGCGACTTGGCGTCGGTCCACGCCAGGTGCGCGATCTGGTGCGCGATCGTCCAGCCCTTCGCCGGGGTCGGGGTCGACCACCTCGCCTCGCTCACCAGGTCGTCGAGCTCCCGGCTCTCGTCGGCCAGGTCCCGCAGGATCGGTCCGGGGTCCGCCACGCCATCCGCCTCCTCGCGCACGTCTCGCGCCGAGCCTGGCACCACCCCGCGGAAAAATCAAGCGCGCTTGATTGTTTTGGCTAGCACGCCACGCCGACACGCCCGCATCTTGGGGTGGCTGGACAGAGCGACCCCAAGATGTAGTCTTCGATCACCGGCAGGGTCCGACGGCTGGGGAAGCGAGCGCGGGCCCGTCCGGTACGAGTCGTGCCCACCCCCAGCACGCCGGCACCCAGGCCGGTGTGCCGATGAAACGCGCCCGAAAACGGAGTGATGCATGTCTGTGGAAACCTCCCCGGCGCCGGCAGCCACGCTGCGGGTGATCCGCCGGGACGGCGAGGCGTCGCCGTTCGACGCGAGCCGGATCTCCGTCGCGCTGACCAAGGCCTTCCTCGCGGCCGAGGGCGACGGGGCCGCCGCGTCGTCGCGGATCCACCACGTCGTGGCCGAACTGACCGCGCAGGTCGAGGCCTCGCTGCGCCGCCACGCCACCGGTGACGCCGTGCACCTGGAGCAGATCCAGGACCTGGTGGAGCTGGCGCTGATGCGCGGTGGCCACCACAAGGTCGCCCGCGCCTACGTGCTCTACCGCGAGGAGCACGCCAAGGCCCGCGAAACCACGCCGCCACCAGCGGCGATCCGGGTCACGCACCCGGACGGCGAGCTGCGCCCGCTGGACCGCGAGCGCATCGCCCGCGTCGTCGGCGAGGCCGTCGCCGGGATCGCGGACGTCGCGGCCGAGCCGGTGCTGGCCGAGGCCGAGCGCAACCTCTACGACGGGATCGGCGCCGACGAGCTGGCCCTGGCGCTGATCATGGCCGCCCGCACGCTGGTCGAGCGGGAGCCGAACTACTCCGCCGTCACCGCCCGCCTGCTGCTGGACAAGCTGCGCGGCGAGGCGCTGAGCCACCTCGCGGGCGAGCCGCGCCAGGCGTCGCAGGCCGAGCTGGACTACCCCGCCTACTTCCGCGACTACCTGCGCCACGCGATCGAGCTGGAGCTGGTGGACCCGGAACTGGCCCGCTTCGACCTGGACAAGGTCACCGCCGCGATCCGCCCGGAGCGCGACCTGGACTTCGGCTTCCTCGGCCTGCAGACCCTCTACGACCGGTACTTCCTGCACGAGCAGGGCACCCGGTTCGAGCTGCCGCAGGCGTTCTTCCTGCGGGTGGCGATGGGCCTGGCCCTGCGCGAGGACGACCGCGAGGCCCGCGCCGTGGAGTTCTACGACCTGCTGTCCAGCTTCGACTTCATGGCCTCCACGCCGACGCTGTTCAACTCCGGCACCACCCGGGCACAGCTGTCGTCGTGCTTCCTGACCACGGTCGAGGACAGCCTGGACGCGATCTTCCAGTCCTACAAGAACAACGCGCTGCTGGCGAAGTACTCCGGCGGGCTGGGCAACGACTGGACGCCGGTGCGCGGCCTGGGCGCCCACATCAAGGGCACCAACGGCACGTCCCAGGGCGTGGTGCCGTTCCTGAAGATCGCCAACGACACCGCGGTGGCGGTCAACCAGGGCGGCAAGCGCAAGGGCGCGGCGTGCGCGTACCTGGAGACCTGGCACATCGACGTCGAGGAGTTCCTCGACCTGCGCAAGAACACCGGCGACGACCGGCGCCGCACCCACGACATGAACACCGCCAACTGGGTGCCCGACGAGTTCCTGCGCCGCGTCGAGGCCGACGCGCAGTGGACGCTGTTCTCCCCCGACGAGACCCCGGACCTGCACGACCTCTACGGCAACGCGTTCGCCCAGCGCTACCGCGAGTACGAGGCCGCGGCCGACCGCGGCGAGATCCGCGTGTTCCGCCGGGTGCGGGCGGTCGAGCTGTGGCGGCGCATGCTGACCATGCTGTTCGAGACCGGGCACCCGTGGATCACCTTCAAGGACCCGTGCAACCTGCGCTCGCCGCAGCAGCACGCGGGCGTGGTGCACTCGTCCAACCTGTGCACCGAGATCACGCTGAACACCAGCGCCGACGAGGTGGCGGTGTGCAACCTCGGCTCGGTCAACCTGGCCCGCCACGTCAGCGACGGCGGCCTGGACACCGCGAAGCTGGAGCGCACCGTGCGCACCGCGGTGCGGATGCTGGACAACGTCGTGGACATCAACTTCTACACGATCCCGGAGGCGCGCCGGTCCAACCTGCGGCACCGCCCGGTCGGGCTGGGGCTGATGGGCTACCAGGACGCGTTGTTCACGCTCGGCCTGCCGGTGGACAGCCCGGAGGCGGTGGAGTTCGCCGACCGCAGCATGGAGCACCTGAGCTACCACGCGATCGCGGCGTCCGCGCAGCTCGCCCGGGAGCGGGGCGCCTACGAGACGTTCGAGGGCTCGCTGTGGAGCCAGGGCGTGCTGCCGCTGGACTCGCTGCGGCTGCTGGCCGAGGCGCGCCAGGGTGACGCGCTGGAGGTCGACTCGTCGTCCACTCTGGACTGGGACGCGCTGCGCGAGGTGGTGCGCGGCGGGATGCGCAACTCCAACGTGATGGCGATCGCGCCGACCGCGACGATCTCCAACATCTGCGGGGTCGGGCAGTCGATCGAGCCGCTGTTCCAGAACCTCTACGTCAAGTCGAACATGTCCGGCGACTTCACCGTGGTCAACCCGCACCTGGTCGCGGCGCTGAAGGAGCGCGGGCTGTGGGACGAGGCGATGGTGGCCGACCTGAAGTACTTCGACGGCAGCCTGGCGCAGATCGACCGGGTGCCCGCGGACCTGAAGCGGCTCTACGCGACCGCGTTCGAGATCGACAGCCGCTGGCTGGTGGACGCGGCGTCGCGCCGGCAGAAGTGGATCGACCAGGCCCAGTCGCTCAACCTCTACATCGCCGCGCCGAGCGGCCGCAAGCTCGACGAGCTGTACCGGTACGCGTGGCACAAGGGCCTGAAGACGACCTACTACCTGCGTGCCAAGGCCGCCACGAGCGTGGAGAAGAGCACGCTGCGCGGCACGGACGGCAAGCTCAACGCGGTGCCCGCGGCGGTGCCTGCCGCGGTGCCCGCGCCGGAGCCCGAGTTCGCCGCCTGCCGGATCGACGACCCCGACTGCGAGGCCTGCCAGTGAAGACCACCGAAACCGACGCGACCGGGCTGGGCGCGATCAGCCGCGGCGCCGACCGGGTGAGCGTCGACGACAAGGCGATGATCAACGCCCGCGCCGACGTCAACCAGCTCCTGCCGCTGAAGTACCACTGGGCGTGGGAGAAGTACCTGGCCGGCTGCTCGAACCACTGGATGCCGACCGAGGTGGCGATGCAGGCCGACATCGCGCTGTGGAAGTCGCCGGACGGGCTGACCGAGGACGAGCGGCGCATGGTCAAGCGCAACCTCGGGTTCTTCGCCACGGCCGAGTCGCTGGTGGCGAACAACCTGGTGCTGGCGGTGTACCGGCAGATCACCAACCCGGAGTGCCGCCAGTACCTGCTGCGCCAGGCGTTCGAGGAGGCCGTGCACACGCACACCTTCCAGTACATCTGCGAAAGCCTCGGCCTGGACGAGGGCGAGCTGTTCAACGCCTACCGCGAGGTCCCGTCGATCACCGACAAGGACGCGTGGGCGCTGAAGTACACGCGGAACCTGGAGAACCCGGACTTCGCCACCGGCACGGCGGCCGCCGACCAGGATTTCCTGCGTGACCTGGTGGCGTTCTACGTGGTGTTCGAGGGCATGTGGTTCTACACCGGGTTCGCGCAGATCCTGTCGCTGGGGCGGCGCAACAAGATGGTGGGGATCGCCGAGCAGTTCCAGTACATCCTGCGCGACGAGTCGATCCACCTGAACTTCGGCATCGACTGCATCAACCAGATCAAGATCGAGAACCCGCAGCTGTGGTCGCCGGAGTTCCAGGCCGAGGTGCGGCAGATGCTCACCGAGGCGTGCGAGCTGGAGGTCGCCTACGCGCGGGACACGATGCCGCGCGGGATGCTCGGGCTGTCGGCGGCGCTGTGCGAGCAGTACCTGCGCTTCATCACCGACCGGCGCGCCCAGCAGCTCGGGCTGGCCCCGATCTTCGGCGAGAACGAGAACCCGTTCCCGTGGATGTCGGAGGCGATGGACCTGCGCAAGGAGAAGAACTTCTTCGAGACGCGGGTGACCGAGTACCAGACGGGCGGGTCGCTCGCCTGGGACTGAGCGCTCGCTAAATTTCACCCTTGCCGGGGCGGGGGGTGGTGCGGGACGGTGTGATCACACGTGTTGTCGCAAGGAGGCGCGATCGTGACCAGTGCCGTCGTCAGGGCGTTCCGGGAACGTGTTCCACCCCTGACCGCCATCCCCCTCCCCCGGGCCGTCGACCGCCGCCTGATGGACCAGCGGTGGCCGGTGCGGGAGCTCGCCACCCCACCCGCGGGCAGCGGGCTGTCCCCGGTCGTGGGTGACGCGGGGGCGCCGATCGTCGGGCACGCCATCGAGTCGATGCGGTTCGGGCTGGACTTCGCGCTGCACCGCTTCGAGAAGTACGGGCCGGTGTCGTGGATGGGGGCGTTCGGGCAGCGGATCGTCGTGCTGGCCGGCCCGGACGCCACCCAGACCGCGCTGGTGAACAAGGACAAGGCGTTCTCGCAGGAGGGCTGGCAGTTCTTCATCGAGCGGTTCTTCCACCGCGGGCTGATGCTGCTGGACTTCGAGGAGCACCACCTGCACCGGCGGATCATGCAGGAGGCGTTCACGCGGGACAAGCTCGCCGGCTACATGCGGCAGGCGGCGCCGGTCCTGCGCTCCGGTGTGGCGGCGTGGGCTGGCGCCGACCGGCCACGGTTGTACTGGCTGCTGAAGCGGCTCACGCTGGACGTCGCGTCGCGGGTGTTCATGGACATGCCGCCGGGCGCGGACGCCGACGCGATCAACCGGGCGTTCGTGGGCACGGTCCGGGCGGCGACGGCGCTGGTGCGGGTGCCGGTGCCGGGCGGCCGGTGGGCGGCGGGCCTGCACGGGCGGCGGGTGCTGGAGCGGTACTTCGCGGAGAAGCTGCCGTCGAAGCGGCGCAGCGAGGGCGCGGACCTGTTCTCGGCGCTGTGCCACGCGCGCGGCGACGACGGGGCCGAGTTCACCGACGACGACGTGGTGAACCACATGATCTTCCTGATGATGGCGGCCCACGACACGGCGACGATCACCAGTTCCGCGGTCGCCTACCACCTGGCGAAGCACCCTTCGTGGCAGGAACGGGCGCGCGAGGAGTCGCTGGCGCTGGGTGACGAGCTGCCGGATCTCGAGGCGCTGGAGAAGCTGACCACGCTGGACCTGGTGATCAAGGAGGCGCTGCGGCTGACGGCGCCGGTGCCGTCGCTGCCGCGCAAGACGGTGAAGGACACGGAGGTGCTGGGCCACTACATCCCGGCAGGCACGATGTGCAGCGTCTCGCCGAACACCAACCACTACTCGCCGGACCACTGGACGAACCCGCGGGCGTTCGACCCCGAGCGGTTCGCGGAGGGCAGGCGGGAGGACAAGTCGCACCGGTTCGCGTGGATGCCCTTCGGCGGCGGGGCGCACAAGTGCATCGGGATGCACTTCGGGAACAACGAGGTGAAGCTCCTGATGCACGAAATGCTGCGCACGTACCGCTGGTCGGTGCCCGAGGGATACCGCATCAAGTGGGACTACGTGTCGCTGCCCGTGCCCGTGGACGGGTTGACGGTCCGGCTGCAACGCCTGCGGTGAGCGCGGGGCGCGCGGGCCGCTAGC